>JBGVFC010000019.1:0-24146 GCA_045120755.1 Agathobacter sp.
CAGGTGATGATCCGCATCGAGATTCGTCCGATGATCAATATCTATTCGGTGGAGCTTCCGGGACCGGGAGGTATGCCGCTTGGTACGGCAGGAAAAGCTATGCTTTTACTGTCCGGAGGAATCGACAGCCCGGTTGCAGGCTATATGATTTCCAAGCGCGGAGTTACCCTCGAGGCAACTTATTTCCATGCTCCGCCATATACGAGCGAGCGCGCCAAGCAGAAGGTTGTGGACCTTGCCAAAAAGGTTGCCCGCTATTCCGGAAGAATCAAGCTCAATGTGGTGAATTTTACGGATATCCAGCTCTACATCTATGAAAAGTGTCCGCATGAGGAATTAACCATTATCATGCGAAGATATATGATGAAAATTGCGGAGCATTTTGCAAAAGAGGGGCAGTGTCTGGGTATGATTACCGGAGAGAGTATTGGACAGGTCGCAAGTCAGACCATGCAGTCTCTTGCAGTGACAAATGAGGTATGTACGATGCCGGTATATCGTCCGCTGATTGCCATGGACAAGCAGGATATTGTAGCGATTGCAGAGAAAATCGATACCTATGAGACTTCGATTCTGCCTTATGAGGACTGCTGCACGATTTTTGTTGCCAAGCATCCGGTTACAAAGCCTATGCTTGAATATATCAAAAAGTCCGAACTGAATTTGGCTGAGAAAATCGATGAGCTGGTACAGGAGGCAATTGATACCACAGAAGTGATTATGGTGGACGCAGAGTAAAAATTGCGGACGGACACAAAAAGGACAAAGAAAAAGACAGACGCGGGGACAACTCCCGTATCTGTCGTCTAAAAAATCATTCCCATATACGCTATTCAATGATATATGGCTGAAGTGCTTCCATAATTTCAGGAATATCATTCTCTGTATGAATAGCAAGATCAATTGGTTTGGATAAATCTAAACTGAAAATTCCCATGATGGACTTGGCGTCGATGACGTAGCGTCCTGAGATTAAATCGAAATCATAGTCGAACTGTGAAATCGCATTAACGAATGATTTTACTTTTCCAATAGAGTTTAATGAAATCTGTACTGTCTTCATCAGTAAACCTCCTTTAACAAAATCTATCTAACAATGATAGTAATGGTTTTCGATGAAAAAGTCAATTGCAATTAGGAGATTAAAATGAAAAAAGCAGCATTACACAATTTGGGGTGTAAAGTGAATTCTTACGAAACAGAAGCAATGCAGCAGATGCTGGAAGAAGCCGGCTATGAGATTGTTCCTTTTTCAGAAAGAGCAGATGTGTATGTGATTAACACTTGTTCGGTTACCAATATGGCAGACCGCAAATCCCGTCAGATGCTTCACCGCGCCAGGAAATTAAATCCGGATGCGGTTGTTGTTGCGGCAGGCTGTTATGTCCAGACAAATCCGGATGAAGTCCGGCAGGATGCAGCGGTGGATCTGGTCATTGGCAATAACAAGAAGAATGAACTTGTCGCACTTTTGGAAAATTATTTTCAGGAAAAAGAGTGCGCCGGAGTCATCGATATCAATGCGCCTGAGCAGGAATACGAGGAACTTTCCCTGTCCACTACAGCGGAGCATACGCGCGCTTTTATCAAGGTGCAGGATGGCTGTAACCAGTTCTGCAGCTACTGTATTATTCCGTATGCAAGAGGCAGGGTAAGGAGCCGGCAGCTTGACCATGTGCTGTCCGAGATTACGGCACTGGCACAGAAGGGCTACAAGGAGGTCGTTCTGACCGGCATTCATCTGAGCTCCTACGGAACCGATACCGGGGATAGCCTGTTGCACCTGATTGAAGAGGTCCATGGAATTCCGGGAATCGAGCGCATCCGACTTGGCTCGCTTGAACCGAAAATCGTAACCGAAGGCTTTGCAAAGCGGCTGTCGGAACTGGATAAGGTCTGCCCGCATTTTCACCTCTCGCTCCAGAGCGGCTGTGATGCTACGTTGCAGCGCATGAACCGGAAATATACCTGCGCGGAATACGAGGAGGGCTGCAGAATTTTGCGCCAGTATTTTGACCACCCGGCGATTACAACGGATGTGATTGTCGGATTTCCGGGGGAGGCGGAGGAAGAATTTGCACAGACAAAGGAATTTTTGGAGCGGATTCATTTTTACGAGATGCATATCTTTAAGTATTCCAAGCGGCAGGGAACGAGGGCAGCGCAGATGGAAAACCAGGTGCCGGAGGAAATCAAAACAGAGCGCAGCGCACAGCTGTTAGCACTTGCGGCCCGTATGTCCCGGGAATATATGGACAGTATGCAGGGACAGCAAAAGGAGGTTCTGTTCGAGGAACTTATTTCGGTCGATGGCAGGGAGTTCTATACCGGATATACGAAGGAGTACATCAAGGTGGCGGTCTCCTGTGAAGAAGACCTTGTGAATCAGGCGCGGCAGGTGGTGCTCGGAGAGAAGCTTTCTGACGAACTGTACCGGTGTTATTTGTAAAATATATGGTTGTTTTTTGCGGACAAGTAGTTTACAATTAGATGAATAAGATGAGGACGTGAGAAGATGCAGAATTTAAACAACACACAATATTTTAAAGTGGAAAAAGAGCCGGAACTTCAGGTAAAAGATGTCGTGCGTGTCGTTTATGAAGCCTTGAGTGAGAAGGGATACAATCCGGTCAGTCAGATTGTGGGCTATATCATGTCGGGGGATCCGACTTACATAACCGGACACAATAATGCGAGAAGTCTGATCATGAAGGTGGAGCGTGATGAACTGGTGGAAGAGGTGCTTCGCGCCTATATTGAGAACGAATCCTGGAAATAGGTGGTAGATGATGCGCATATTGGGTTTGGATTTTGGCTCTAAGACCGTGGGAGTGGCAGTCAGTGATGAACTGCTGATTACGGCACAGGGCGTAGAGATTATTCGAAGAAAGTCCCCGTCGAAGCTGCGTCAGACGCTTGCGCGTATTGATGAGCTGGTGCAGCAGTACGGAGTGGAATACATTGTTCTCGGCTATCCGAAGAACATGAACAATACAGAGGGTGAGCGCTGCCAGAAGACACAGGAGTTTGCCGATATGCTCAAAAAGCGTACCGGGCTGAATGTAGTATTATGGGATGAGCGCCTGTCTACGGTATCCGCAGACAGGGTTATGATGGAGAGCGGAATCCGCAGGGAGAACCGCAAGGAATATGTCGACGAGATTGCAGCGATGTTTATCCTGCAGAGTTATCTGGATTTTCTGGGCAGACAGTAGGACAAAGTTATGTTTGTATGTATGGAGAGTCAGAAATATGGAAAAAATTATATTTGTTGATCCACAGACCGAAGAGGAAGTGGAATTTGCAGTAGAAGAAGAGACTCAGTTAAATGGAGCGAAATATCTTCTGGTGTCCGATGGCGCGGATGAGGGAGATAGTGATGCATATATATTAAAAGAGATTCATACGGAAGATGAGGAAGTACTTTATGAGATGGTGGAGGACGATGTGGAGTTTGCTGCACTTGCCAAAGTATTTTCTGAGCTTACGGATGAGGACACGAAATTAGAGTATTAAATGTAATGAAAAGGTATGATAGCTGACAGGTTACGTCCGACCGAAGCACGGTGGACGTGACCGGTTTATTGTGCCTGATTTGAAGAAATATGGAGGTAAAATTTTGAAGAAAGAACAAAAACAGAATACGGGTAAGCTAAAGATAATTCCTTTGGGAGGATTAGAGCAGATTGGAATGAATATCACGGCTTTTGAGTATGATGACAGCATCATAGTGGTTGATTGCGGTCTTTCATTCCCGGAGGATGATATGCTTGGAATTGATCTGGTCATTCCGGATATCACATATCTTCGTGATAATATTGACAAGGTCAAGGGATTTTTCATTACGCACGGGCACGAGGACCACATTGGGGCAATCCCGTATGTTATTAAGGAGATTAACGTCCCAATCTATGCTACCAAGCTTACGATTGGAATTATTGAGCACAAGCTGGCAGAGCATGATTTACTCAACAAGACCAAGCGCAAGGTCGTAAAATACGGACAGCACATCAACCTTGGATGCTTCCGTGTAGAATTCATTAAGACGAATCACAGTATTCAGGATGCCGCAGCGCTGGCAATCTATTCTCCGGCAGGAATTGTTGTCCACACGGGAGATTTCAAGATTGATTATACGCCGGTATTCGGAGATGCGATTGATTTACAGAGATTTGGAGAGATTGGCAAAAAGGGCGTACTTGCCCTGCTGTGTGACAGTACGAATGCCGAGAGACCGGGATTTACCATGTCGGAGAAGTCGGTCGGCAAGACTCTGGACAGTATATTTGCAGAACACAAAAATACACGTATCATTATCGCTACATTTGCCTCGAATGTTGACCGTGTGCAGCAGATTATCAATTCAGCAGACCGCTACGGCAGGAAGGTTGCCATCGAGGGAAGAAGTATGGTCAACATCATATCGATTGCCTCAGAACTGGGATATCTGACGCTGCCGGATAACATCTTAATCGATGTGGACCAGCTTCGCAGCTATCCGGATGAGCAGACCGTTATCATTACAACGGGAAGCCAGGGTGAGTCCATGGCGGCATTGTCCCGCATGGCGAACGGCACGCACCGCAAGATCAGCATCAAGCCGAATGATACGATTGTATTTAGCTCGAACCCGATTCCGGGGAATGAGAAGTCCGTTACCGGAATTATCAACGAACTGATGATGAAGGGCGCGGATGTAATCTTTCAGGATGTCCATGTATCCGGACATGCCTGTCAGGAAGATATTAAGCTGATTTATTCTCTGGTCAATCCGAAGTATGCGCTTCCGGTTCACGGAGAGTACAAGCACCTGGTGGCACAGGCGAAGATTGCAGAAGAGCTTGGATACGATAAAGAGCATATTAAGATTTTATCTTCCGGAGATGTCTTAGAGATTGATGAGAATGGTGCAGAAGTGACCGGAAAGGTTCAGGTCGGCAATATTTTAGTTGACGGACTCGGTGTGGGTGATGTCGGCAATATTGTTCTCCGTGACCGTCAGAGACTCGCAGAGGATGGAATCATCGTGGTTGTTATGACCTTAGAGAGCGGCTCCGGACAGGTGCTGGCAGGTCCGGATATTGTATCGAGAGGTTTTGTCTATGTCCGCAATTCCGAGAGTCTGATGGATGAGGCAAAGACCGTATTGGACAATACGATGGATTACTGTATGGATCACAACATTACGGACTGGGGCAAGATTAAGAATGAGGTAAAGGATGCACTTGGCGATTTTGTCTGGAAAGAGACAAAGCGCCGTCCGATGATTATGCCAATCATCATGGAAGTATAGGAGATGTTCTCATATGAATAAAGCACTTTATAAATTTATCCGGGTTGCATTTTCGATTCTGCTGATTCTTCTGGTGGTATATGCGGCAATCGAGGTCTCCGGCATAGGATATGATTTTGGATACCGTGCGTTCACTGAGCCTGCCATGGAAGAAGAACCGGGACGCGATGTGATGGTACAGATTAAGGACGGAATGACCGATGCCGAGGTTGCTGAGATGTTGCTCAACAAGGGGCTGATTCGCAATGACATGTTGTTTCGCGTGCAGTTAAAGCTGTATGAGTATTCCGGAGAAATGCAGCCGGGACTTTATACACTAAATACATCCATGACTCCGACGGAACTTATGGTTGCGCTGTCTACGGTGGAGGAAGAGAATACCGAAGATACGCAGGCTGTGGAGACTGTGGTGCCGGATACGCAGGAGGTCGTTACGACCGGGGATGAGGGTGATGAGGATGAACCCGAAGATAATGTAACTGCCGAGTAGCAGTGGAAAGGCAATTTTCATATGATTGTAGATGAGCGTTTGGTTACCTTTATCAATTCCTTTGATATGGGTAACACCGAAATACTGGACGCAATCGAGAAGGAAGCTCTGGATACTTATGTTCCGATTATTCGGAAAGAGATGCAGAGCTTTTTGAAACTTCTTCTTGCGATGCAGCGTCCGGCAAGAATTCTGGAAGTGGGAGCCGCGATTGGTTTTTCCTCCATCCTTATGGCGGAGTATGCGCCCGAAGGATGTGAGATTACGACGATTGAGAATTATGACAAGCGGATTCCGATTGCAAGAGAAAATATCCGGCGTGCCGGAAAAGAACAACAGATTACCCTGTTGGAAGGGGATGCGGCAGATATTCTGCCGACCTTGCAGGAGCCATTTGATCTGATATTTATGGATGCGGCGAAGGGACAATATATTCATTTTATGCCGGAGGTTTTAAGACTTCTTGCACCGAATGGGGTACTGGTCTCTGACAATGTTCTACAGGATGGGGATATCATAGAATCCCACTACATTGTCGAGCGCAGAAACCGCACGATTTATAAGCGCATGCGGGATTATCTGTATGAGCTGACGCACAATGACGCGCTTGTGACAGCCATTCTTCCGGTAGGAGACGGAATTACCGTTTCCACCAGACGATAGTCACATGGACAGACAAACGATGGCAGGAGGAGCAGAAGAATGAGAAAAATAGAATTGTTAGTTCCGGCAAGCAGTCTGGAAGTATTGAAAATTGCTGTTATCTACGGAGCGGATGCGGTATATATCGGTGGAGAGGCATTCGGGCTTCGCGCCAAGGCAAAGAATTTTTCTATGGAAGAGATGGCAGAAGGAATCGCCTTTGCACATGCGCATCAGGTCAAGGTCTATGTGACGGCAAATATTCTCGCGCACAACTATGATCTGGAGGGCGTTCGCAGGTATTTTGAGGAACTGCGCGATATGAAGCCGGAGAGACCGGATGCCCTGATTATCTCGGATCCGGGAGTATTTCAGATTGCAAAGGAAGTCTGCCCGCAGATTGAGCGCCATGTGAGCACGCAGGCGAACAATACGAACTATGGCACCTATATGTTCTGGTATGGACAGGGAGCGACGCGAGTGGTCAGCGCAAGAGAGCTTTCCCTCAGGGAAATCAAAGAGATAAGGGCACATATTCCGGATGAATGTGAGATAGAAACCTTTATTCACGGGGCAATGTGCATCTCCTATTCCGGCAGATGCCTGCTTTCCAATTATTTTACGGGGCGCGATGCCAATCAGGGTGCCTGCACGCATCCGTGCCGTTGGAAGTACGCTGTTGTCGAAGAAAAAAGACCGGGACAGTATCTGCCTGTCTATGAGAATGAGCGGGGGACCTATATTTTTAATTCTAAGGACCTGTGCATGATTGAGCATATTCCGGATCTGGTGGATGCCGGAATCGACAGCTATAAGATAGAAGGAAGGATGAAGACGGCGCTTTATGTTGCGACCGTTGCCAGAACTTACCGCAAAGCTATTGATGATTATCTGGCATCTCCGCAGCAGTATGAGGCGAATATGCCGTGGTATCTGGAGCAGATAAAAAGCTGCACCTACCGTCAGTTCACTACAGGCTTTTTCTATGGGAAGCCATCGGAGGAAGCACAGATTTACGAGAATAATACCTACGAAAAGGGGTACACCTATCTGGGCATTATCGGGAAAAAGAATGAGCAGGGCATGTATGCCATCGAGCAGAGAAACAAATTCTCCGTGGGCGAAGTGATAGAGATCATGAAACCGGACGGACGCAATCTGGAGGTTACGGTACAGCGCATGGTGGATGAAAAGGGAGAAGAAATGACCTCCTGCCCGCATCCGCGGCAGTTGTTTTATGTGGATTTGGGCGTGGAACTGGAGGAATTTGATATTTTAAGAAGAAGAGAGGACGAGCCAATCGCTTTGGACTGATTAATCCGGAAGGGAAAGCTGGTACATCTCCATCCAGTCATTTAGCTGGATGAAGTAAGCCATAAGTTGTGGACCGGCCATGAGCTGACCGAACCACGGTTTGTCATATTCCTTAGGAGCGGTCATGAATTGCAGGGCTTTGTCTTTGTCAATCAGTGCAAGAATCGGCGAATCCGCATTGTGGATAATTGCATTCATTTTTTCGACGAGGAGAGCTTCATATCCGGGATGATAGGTCTTGGGATAGGGGCTCTTTTTTCGTGAAAGGAGCTTAGGAGGGAGCAGATCCTTTGTGGCATCCCTAAGCAGGGATTTTTCAATGCCATCGCGGCACTTCATTTCCCATGGGACATTAAATACATACTCGATGATGCGGTGGTCGGCATAAGGAACACGCGCCTCAAGACCGGAATACATACTGGTCCGGTCCATGCGGTCAAGCAAGGTCTGCATGAACCACCTGATGTTCAGATAGGCAATCTGGCGGCGCCTTGTCTGGATGGAATCTTCGCCATCGAGAAGCGGCGCCTGTGCAACCGACGCAAGATAGCGGTCGTGGGAATAGGTCTGTAAATCCAGCTTTTTTATCCAGTAATCGGACAGAAAAACCGTTCGCCCGCTTACATCGGCAGACCACGGAAATCCGTTCCGGTTCATAAGCTCCGGACGGTAAAACCACGGATAACCGCCAAAAATCTCGTCTGCGCATTCGCCGGTCAGTGTTACTTTGTTCTGTTGTGCGACCAGCCGGCAGAAATACAGAAGTGAGGCATCCACATCGGTCATGCCTGGAAAATCCTTGGCTTTTACGGCGTCATGGAGCGCATTTGCCAGTGAAGTTTCATCGCATTCCAGATAGGTATGGTTGGAAGGATACCGCTCCAGCATCAGGTTGACGTAGGGCAGGTCACGCTCCGGCTGAAAGAGGCTGGACTGAAAATAGATGTCATTTTCCCGAAAATCAAAGGAAAACGTATTTAATTTTTCCCCATGCTGTGCAAGATGCTGGTAGGCAAGGGCGGTGACAACGGAGGAATCGAGACCACCGGACAGAAAGGTACACACCGGAACATCAGACACCATCTGCCGGCGCACGGCATCTCGCACCAGATAGGAGACGGTATCCACTGTTGTAGCATAATCGTCCGTGTGCCTGTGACTTTCCAGCTCCCAGTACACATGGTCGGTAAGACCGGAGGAACTTTGAATCAGATAATGTCCCGGCAGAACCTCATGGACTCCCTTAAATATGCCGTTGCCCATGGTGCGTGCAGGACCGATGGCAAGAATCTCCTGCAGTCCTTCGAGTGTAAGCTGCGGCTGGATGTCCGGATGGGCGAAAAGTGCTTTGGGCTCGGAGGCAAATACCAGCCAACTATCCTTAGGGTAATAGAACAGCGGTTTGACACCGGCACGGTCGCGGTAAAGGTAGAGCTTCTGCGCAAAATCGTCCCAGATTGCAAAGGCAAAAATGCCGTTTAAATCTTTGACAAAATCAGGTCCGTAGTGCATAAAGGCATAGAGAATTACCTCCGTATCGGAGGTTGTCTCGAACTGATATCCGGCCTGTTTCAGTGTTGGCACAAGCTCGTCGGTGTTATAGATTTCCCCATTATATACGATGGAATAGGAATGTTCATCCTGATAGCGGATCATGGGCTGATTGCCGCCAAGAATATCACGGATACTCAGACGGGCATGGGAGAGTCCCGCATGCTCTTTCAGATATGTACCAAAATGGTCGCTTCCCCGATGCGCGAGCAGATTGTGCATCTGCTCTAACAGACGGGTGTAGGTCTCGGGTTCTCTTGAAAAGTCTCTTTTGTAATCACAAAAACCAGCAATGCCGCACATATCATACACTTCCTAATATAGATTTGCCGCGCAGCGCGGGGCATTCCATATTATATATGCAAAGATAAGTGTAACTATGCAGAAAACTATAAAATAAACCATAACTTTCTTGACTATTCAACTTGTGTTTCTTTATAATACTTTGTGACTGTTCAGTCATAACCAATTGAATGATACAAATGGTTACAAATATTAAATAGAATACGCAAGGAGCATATTATGTCAGGTTCATCTTTTGGCTCAATATTTAAAATTACCACATGGGGAGAATCGCACGGACGCGGAATTGGCGTTGTGGTAGACGGTTGCCCGGCCGGTCTTTCCCTGTGTGAGGACGACATTCAGGTTTATCTGAACCGGAGAAAGCCGGGACAATCGAGATTTACCACACAGCGCAACGAGGCAGATGCAGTCGAGATTCTGTCCGGTGTATTTGAAGGAAAAACCACGGGTACTCCAATCTCTATGATTGTCTGGAACAAAGACCAGAAATCCAGGGATTACAGCGAGATCGCTTCCTATTATCGTCCCGGACATGCCGACTACTGTTTTGACGAAAAATACGGCTTCCGCGATTACCGCGGTGGCGGACGTTCTTCCGGACGTGAGACGATTGGCCGTGTTGCCGGAGGCGCAATTGCCGCCAAAATATTAAAAGAGATGGGGATTGAATTTCTTACCTATGCCCGTTCCATCGGTCCGGTGTGTATTGACGAAGCGAGGTTTGACCGTGAGGAAATAGGCAACAATTCACTCTACATGCCGGATGCAGTTGCAGCCGCCGAAGCAGAAAACTATCTCAACGAATGTCTTGCCAACCGCAATTCCGCGGGTGGTATCGTTGAATGTATCGTCACTGGACTTCCGGTTGGTCTGGGCGAGCCGGTATTCGACAAGTTAGACGCCAACCTTGCAAAAGCAATCACCTCCATCGGTGCTGTCAAAGGATTTGAAATCGGTGATGGATTTGCCGCTGCATCTTCTGACGGACTTACCAACAATGATGCCTTCGGTGTATCGGAAGATGGCAGAATTTATAAGCAGACCAATCACTCCGGCGGAACCTTAGGCGGTATGAGTGACGGCTCTCCATTGTGTTTTCGCGCTGCCTTTAAGCCAACTCCATCCATTGCTTCTACCCAAAGCACCGTCAACAAGTCCAATGAGGAGATTTCCATTTCCATCAAGGGACGTCACGATCCGATTATCGTGCCGCGTGCCGTGGTTGTCGTAGAGGCTATGGCAGCACTCACCATTGTCGATTTGCTTTTTGCAAATATGACTGCGCGCATGGATAGGATTATAGACTTTTATGCAGTGGTTCCAAATTGTTACGATTGATAATGAATTATGAGAGAATAGGGGAACAAGATGGCAGTATATGAACTATTAAAAAGAGAAGGGAGTGCCAAGCGGGCGGTATTTCATACCGTGCATGGCGATATACAGACTCCGGTATTTATGAATGTAGGAACCGTAGGCGCAATCAAGGGCGCGGTCTCCACAGAAGATTTGGAGGAGATTAAGTGTCAGGTGGAACTGTCCAACACCTACCACCTCCATGTGAGAACCGGAGATAAGCTGATTAAGGAGATGGGAGGACTGCATCGGTTTATGTCGTGGAACCGGCCCATTCTGACGGATTCGGGCGGATTTCAGGTATTTTCCCTTGCGGGGCTTCGCAAGATTAAGGAGGAAGGTGTTTATTTTAACTCCCACATAGACGGAGCAAAGATTTTCATGGGACCGGAGGAGAGCATGCAGATTCAGTCCAATCTCGGTTCGACGATTGCAATGGCGTTTGATGAGTGTCCGTCCAGTGTGGCAGACCGCGGATACGTAACGGATTCCGTGAACCGGACCACCCGCTGGCTTGCACGCTGCAAAAAGGAGATGGCACGGCTCAATCAGCTTCCGGATACCATCAATCAGAATCAGCTCCTCTTTGGAATCAATCAGGGAGCTATTTATGATGATATCCGCATTGAACATGCCAAGCAAATCGCAGACATGGATTTGGACGGATATGCCATCGGAGGTCTTGCGGTTGGTGAGACACATGAAGAGATGTACCGGATTATCGAGGCGACCACCCCGTATCTTCCGGTGAACAAGCCAACTTATCTGATGGGGGTAGGTACTCCGGCAAATATTCTTGAAGCGGTAGAGCGAGGTGTGGATTTCTTTGATTGCGTATATCCGAGCCGTAACGGGCGACATGGACATGTCTATACCAATGCGGGCAAGCTCAATCTCTTTAACCAGAAGTATGAGAAGGATATGCGTCCGATTGAAGAAGGCTGTCATTGTCCGGCATGCCGCAGATACAGCAGAGCTTATATCCGCCATCTGCTGAAGGCAAAGGAGATGCTTGGCATGCGCTTATGCGTTCTTCACAACCTGTATTTTTATAACACGATGATGGAGGAGATTCGGGATGCTCTGGATGCGGGACGATTCCACAGCTATAAGGAAGAAAAGTTGTACCGTATGGGACAGGCAGAGCGGGAGAAGAACAAATAACCGTTCAGCCCGCGCCATTCGCAATCTCGCCCTTCGGGCTTCAAAGCTTGCTCGCGCAAGCGGATTGCTCATAATCGGGCGCTCCGCTCATAACCAATCGGATGTGCTCATTCATGCAAGCATGATTCGCCCATCCGAATGGTTATGGCTGAACTGTTGTAAAAAATAGCTTGCCCTTGTACTGCAGATTGTGTACAATGGCTTTAGCATTTTGAATTAGGAGGAAGAATAATGAATTTAATTTTTACAGGCGCAGCCGCAGACGCTTCCGCTCAGACCGGTGGTCAGGGAAGCATGCTTATGTTGATCGTATGGATCGTGATTTTCTTTGTCATCATGTACTTTATGATGATTCGTCCACAGCGTAAGGAGCAGAAGAAGAAAGAGATGATGCTCAACGAGATGGCAGTAGGTGATACCGTACTGACGACAAGCGGTTTCTATGGCACTTTGATTGATATCGCGGATGACACGGTTGTTGTAGAATTCGGTAACAACAAGAACTGCCGTATTCCTATGCAGCGTGAGGCTGTTGCTGCAGTCGAGAAGCCGGAAGATTCGGTAAAGGAAGCAGTAGAAGACAAGAGGGAAGAGAAAAAGGAAGAGAAGAAGAAAAAATCTCTTTTCGCTAAAAAAGATTCCAAGGAAGAAGCATAAGACAGACTGTCGCTTTGGCACAATTCGCCGGGGCGGCAGTTTTTTGTCGTAGGGGATGATTTTACCTTATGACAGTATTGATTTTTTATAACATGTGGTTATGATACGCATGAAAAAGTACGATATTTTGGAGGTTGAAAAAATCCGCCCATTACTATATGATAGATATAATGTAGTTTGATAACATAGGATGATAGGATTCTATGCAGACGGTACAAGTATTACAAGTAGAAAAGAGGTAGATATATGAATTGTCGTATAGGCGTGATTTCCGGAGATGGAATCGGACCGGAAATCGTGACAGAGGCAAAAAAGGTGTTAGACCGGATTGGAGCAAAGTATGGTCATCAGTTTGACTATACGGAGATTTTGATGGGAGGCTGCTCGATTGATGCGACCGGAGTTCCGCTTACGGATGAAGCGATTGCTGAGGCAAAAGCAAGCGATGCAGTGCTTATGGGTTCCATCGGAGGAAATACCTCGACATCGCCTTGGTATAAATTGGCACCGGAACTTCGTCCGGAGGCAGGCTTATTGAAGCTTCGCAAGTCCCTGAATCTGTTTGCAAATCTTCGTCCGGCATATCTTTATGAGGAACTGAAGGCGGCATGTCCGCTCCGCGACGATATCATCGGGGACGGCTTCGATATGATGATTATGCGTGAGCTTACCGGAGGTCTGTATTTCGGAGCAAGAACCACCGAAGAAGTGGATGGAGTCATGACGGCGACCGATACATTGACCTACAATGAAGAGGAGATTCGCAGAATTGCCAAGAGAGGCTTTGATATTGCGATGAAGAGAAGAAAGAAAGTCACTTCGGTCGACAAGGCGAATGTGCTGGATTCTTCCAGACTTTGGAGAAAAGTTGTTGAGGAAGTTGCGAAGGATTATCCGGAAGTGACTTATGAGCATATGCTGGTTGACAACTGTGCAATGCAGCTTGTGAAGGATCCAAAGCAGTTTGATGTCATTCTGACCGAGAATATGTTTGGAGATATCTTATCCGATGAGGCGAGCATGGTAACCGGTTCCATCGGAATGTTGTCCTCCGCCAGCTTAAATGACACCAGGTTCGGTTTGTATGAGCCGAGCGGCGGTTCGGCACCGGATATTGCGGGCAAGGGAATTGCCAATCCGATTGCGACAATTTTAAGTGCAGCGATGATGCTTCGCTATACCTTTGATCTGGATCAGGAAGCAGATGCCATTGAGGCTGCCGTCAAGCAGGTATTGAAGGACGGATACCGCACCATCGACATTATGCCGCAGAAGGGCACGGCAGTTTCGAATATCACACAGGTGGGAACGGCGCAGATGGGCGATTTGATCTGTGAGAGAATATAGAACCACTTTATAGAGAGGAAGGATGTTGAGAGATGAAAAGTGATAATGCAAGAGCCGGAATGCAGCAGGCACCGGCGAGAAGTTTGTTCAACGCTTTGGGATTTACCGCAGAAGAATTAAAAAAGCCTATGGTCGGTATCGTAAGCTCTTATAACGAGATTGTACCGGGACATATGAATATTGACAAGATTGTTGACGCTGTTAAGCTCGGAGTAGCAGAAGCGGGCGGAGTACCGGTGGTATTTCCGGCAATCGCAGTATGTGACGGAATCGCAATGGGACATGTAGGAATGAAATATTCCCTCGTTACCAGAGATTTGATTGCAGATTCCACAGAGTGTATGGCAATTGCACATCAGTTTGACGCACTTGTCATGGTACCGAACTGCGACAAGAATGTACCGGGACTTCTGATGGCAGCAGCAAGACTGAATCTGCCTACCGTATTCGTATCCGGCGGACCGATGTTAGCAGGCCATGTAAAGGGACACAAGACCAGTCTTTCCTCCATGTTCGAGGCGGTTGGCTCCTATGCAGCAGGAACAATGACCGAGGAAGATGTATTGGAATTTGAGAATAAGGCATGCCCGACCTGCGGTTCATGCTCCGGTATGTACACTGCCAATTCCATGAACTGCCTGACAGAGGCACTTGGAATGGGACTTCGCGGCAACGGAACGATTCCAGCAGTATATTCTGAGCGTATCAAGCTGGCAAAGCATGCAGGTATGGCTGTCATGGATATGTACAACAAGGGAATCTGTGCAAGAGATATCATCACCAAAGAATCCATCATGAATGCGCTGACCGTTGATATGGCACTTGGATGTTCTACGAACTCCATGCTCCATCTTCCGGCAATCGCACATGAGATTGGCTTTGATTTTGATATCAGCTTTGCAAATCCGATCAGTGAGAAGACACCGAACCTCTGTCACCTTGCACCGGCAGGTCCGACCTATATGGAAGATCTGAATGAGGCAGGTGGTGTGTATGCAGTTATGAAGGAGCTTGCAGATATCGGACTCCTCAATACCGAATGTATGACCGTAAGTGGCAAGACAATCGGAGAGTGTATTTCCACCGCAGTAAACCGCAATCCGGAAGTAATCCGTCCGATTGACAATCCATACACCAAGACCGGAGGACTGGCAGTATTGAAGGGTAATCTTGCTCCGGACGGCTCTGTGGTAAAGCGTTCCGCAGTTGTGCCGGAGATGCTGGTTCATGAAGGCCCGGCAAGAGTATTCGATTCCGAAGAGGATGCCATCGCAGCAATCAAGGGCGGCAAGATTGTACCGGGGGATGTAGTAGTCATCCGTTATGAAGGACCGAAGGGCGGCCCGGGAATGAGGGAGATGTTAAATCCGACCTCTGCCATCGCAGGAATGGGACTGGGAAGTTCTGTTGCCCTGATTACGGACGGACGTTTCTCCGGAGCATCCAGAGGAGCTTCCATCGGTCACGTATCTCCGGAAGCAGCCGTAGGCGGACCGATTGCATTGGTAGAAGAAGGCGATATCATCCGCATCAATATTCCGGAGCTGACACTTGAGATGGATGTATCGGACGAAGAACTGGCAGCAAGAAAAGCAAAATGGCAGCCGCGTGAGCCTAAGGTCACTACCGGATACCTGAAGAGATATGCATCACTGGTTACCTCCGGCAACCGCGGAGCAATCCTTGAATTGCCGAAGGAATCATAATTTACGATAAAGGTAGAAAAAGGGTGGAAAAATGCAGTTAACAGGGGCACAGATTATAATTGAGTGTTTAAAAGAGCAGGGCGTTGATACCGTATTCGGGTATCCGGGCGGAGCAATTTTGAACGTATATGATGAATTATATAAGCATAGTAAGGAAATTACACATGTGCTGACTTCCCATGAACAGGGCGCCAGCCATGCGGCAGACGGATACGCCAGAAGCACAGGCAGGGTCGGCGTATGTATGGCAACCTCAGGACCGGGAGCGACGAATCTGGTAACGGGAATTGCGACAGCATATATGGATTCGGTACCGATTGTGGCAATTACCTGTAATGTCACCGTACCGCTTCTTGGCAAGGACAGCTTTCAGGAGATTGATATTACCGGAATCACAATGCCGATTACCAAGCACAATTTCATTGTGAAAGATGTAAACGACCTCGCAAAGGTTATACGCAGAGCCTTTGAAATTGCCAGAAAAGGACGTCCGGGACCGGTGCTTGTCGATATTGCAAAGGATGTGACCGCCAATCTGGCAGATTATGAGAGACAGGAAATCAAGCTTCCGGCACCGGTGACGGAGACGATTACCGGACAGGCACTTGATGAAGCAGTAGAACTGATTCGGGCATCGAAAAAGCCATACATATTCGTGGGCGGAGGTGCAGTTATCTCCGGTGCAAGTGAACAGTTAAAGAAATTTGTGGACCTTGTGGACGCACCGGTATGCGATACCCTGATGGGCAAGGGCGCATTTGACGGAACGGATGCAAGATATACGGGAATGCTCGGAATGCACGGAACCAAGACCTCCAATCTCGGAGTCAGCGAGTGCGACCTGCTGATTGCCATTGGTGTCCGTTTCTCGGACCGTGTACTTGGCAATGCCAGGAAATTTGCACATCAGGCCAAAATCCTGCAGTTCGATATCGATCCGGCAGAGATTAACAAGAACATTCCGGCAACGGCAAGTGTGATTGGCGATGTCAATGAGATTTTAACCAGAATCAATGCAAAGTTAAGCCAGCAGGAACATAAGGCATGGCTGGCGCATATAGATGAATACAAGGATACCTTCGGGCTGACTTATCCGAAGGAGGGCTTAAGCGGACCGTTTGTAATCGAGAAGATTTATGAGATGACACACGGGGATGCGCTTATGGTAACTGAGGTTGGACAGCATCAGATGTGGGCTGCGCAGTTCTACAAATACAAGCAGCCGCGCACCCTGCTTACCTCCGGAGGTCTTGGCACCATGGGCTATGGTCTTGGAGCCGCTATCGGCGCACAGAAGGCAAATCCGGACAAACAGGTCATCAACATCGCAGGTGACGGATGCTTCCGCATGAATATGAACGAGATTGCAACCGCCGCGCGCGAACAGCTTCCGCTGATTGAGATTATTATCAACAATCATGTGCTGGGAATGGTTCGCCAGTGGCAGACCTTATTCTACCAGAAGCACTATTCGGCAACCGTGCTGGATGATGGCGTGGATTTTGTGAAACTGTCCGAGGCGATGGGAGCAGAGGCAGCGCGTGTAACCACAAGGGAAGAGTTTGAAGAAGCCTTTGCAAAAGCGCTTGAGAGTAAGAAACCATATGTCATCGACTGTATCATCAATGCGGATGATAAGGTATGGCCGATGGTAGCGCCGGGAGCACCAATCAATGAGGCTTTCGACGAAGAAGATTATAATGCCAAAAATGCTTGATTATAAGGAGGAGATAAGAAAATGAGCAGAGTGTACAATTTTTCGGCAGGACCGGCAGTATTACCGGAAGAGGTATTGCAGGAAGCAGCAGATGAGATGTTAGATTACCAGGGATGCGGTATGTCCGTTATGGAAATGAGCCACAGATCCAAGGTATATGACCGCATCATCAAAGAAGCTGAGGCCGATTTAAGGGAACTTATGAATATTCCGGATAATTACAAGGTATTGTTTTTACAGGGCGGAGCTTCCCAGCAGTTCGCGGCAGTTCCGATGAACCTTATGAAGAACAAAAAAGCCGGATATATCGTAACCGGACAGTGGGCAAAGAAAGCATATCAGGAGGCAAAGCTCTACGGAGAAGCCATCGAACTTGCATCTTCAGCAGATAAGACCTTCTCTTATATTCCGGATTGCTCAGATCTGGATATTCCGGAGGATTTGGACTATGTATATATCTGTGAGAACAACACCATTTACGGAACCAAGTTCAAGACACTCCCGAATACCAAGGGCAAAGACCTTGTAGCAGATGTATCCTCTTGCTTCTTATCCGAACCGGTTGATGTCACCAAATACGGTGTAATCTATGGCGGTGTACAGAAGAATATCGGACCGGCAGGTGTTGTAATTGTTATCGCACGTGAGGACTTAATCAGGGATGATGTACTTGCAGGAACACCAACCATGCTCAAGTGGAAGACACAGGCAGACAACGATTCCCTCTACAATACACCTCCATGCTACGGTATCTATATCTGCGGCAAGGTGTTTAAGTGGATTAAGAAGATGGGCGGTCTTGAGGTTATGAAGCAGAAAAATATCGAGAAGGCTCAGATTTTGTATGATTTCCTGGATGAGAGCAAGCTGTTTAAGGGAACTGTCCGCAAGGAAGACCGTTCACTGATGAATGTTCCGTTTGTTACCGGCAATGAAGAGCTGGATGCAAAGTTTGTCAAGGAAGCTACCGAGGCAGGATTTGTTAACCTGAAGGGACATCGTACCGTTGGTGGTATGAGAGCATCTATCTACAATGCAATGCCGAAGGAAGGCGTAGAGAAGTTAGTTGCATTTATGAAGAAGTTTGAGGAGGAGAACGCATAATGTACAATTATACATGTTTAAACCCGATTGCAGAGGTTGGTCTGAATCTTTTTTCCGAAGATTATCAGAAGACAGATGATATTGCAAATGCAGATGCAGCGCTGGTTCGAAGCGCAGGCATGCATGATATGGAGCTGGGAGATAAGGTACTTGCAGTAGCGCGTGCCGGAGCCGGAGTCAACAACATTCCACTGGACAAATGTGCAGAACAGGGTGTGGTTGTATTTAATACACCGGGTGCGAATGCAAATGGTGTCAAGGAACTTGTATTTGCAGGAATGCTCTATGCATCCCGTGATATCATCGGCGGTATCAACTGGTGCTTAGATAACCAGAATGATGAGAACATTGCCAAGGCAGCAGAGAAGCAGAAGAAGAATTTTGCAGGAACTGAGATTTTAGGTAAGAAGCTCGGAGTCATCGGACTTGGTGCAATCGGTGTTCTTGTAGCCAATGCCGCAGTGCATATGGGAATGGATGTATATGGATATGACCCATACATCTCTGTCAATGCAGCATGGAATTTGTCCAGAAGCGTTACTCATGTGACCAATGTAGAGGATATCTACCGTGACTGTGATTTTATCACTATCCATGTACCGCTCATGGATTCTACGAAGAAGATGATCAATGCGGACGCCATTGCCAAGATGAAGCCGACCGCAGTTGTTCTTAATTTTGCAAGAGACCTTCTTGTGGATGAGGAAGCTATGGTAGAGGCGCTTGCAGCAGGCAAGATTCGCAAATATGTATCCGATTTCCCGAACACCACAACCGTCGGAGCCAAGGGATGTATCGTAACTCCGCATCTTGGTGCTTCCACAGAGGAGTCTGAAGACAATTGTGCAATTATGGCAGTCAGAGAGATTCGTGATTACCTGGAGAACGGAAACATCGTACATTCTGTCAACTATCCGGACTGCAACATGGGCGCATGTACCACCGCAGGCCGTATCGGAATCCTTCACAAGAATGTAGCAGGCATGATCAGCCAATATACATCCGTGTTAAGCGGTGCGAATATCAATGTCGCAGATATGAATGACAAGGGCAAGGGCGATTTCGCATATGCTTTGATTGATGTCGATTCACCGGTAACAGAGGATGTGGTTGAGAAGCTTCAAGCCTTAGACGGAGTTATCCGTGTGCGTGTAATCAAATAGTATGTAAAAAGGCGCCATGTAAGTTTGCAATGGTGCCTTTTTTATTAGAAAAAGGAGAAAACGAAAAACATGGCAGTAGTAAAACCATTTGTATGTGTAAGACCGGCACCGGATAAGGCTGAGAGAATTGCTGCACTTCCGTATGATGTATATAACCGGCAGGAGGCAAAATCGGTGGTTGCGAAGAATCCACAGTCCTTTCTGGCAATTGACCGCGCAGAAACCCAGTTTTCGGACGATGTGGATACCTATGCACCGCAGGTATATCAGAAAGCGGCGTCCATGCTGCAGGAATGGATTGCGGATGGCTCGTTCATAAGGGATGAGAAAGAGTGCTACTATATCTATTCGCTGGAGATGAACGGAAGACGGCAGAATGGAATCGTGGCTTGTGCCTCCATTGATGATTACGAGAATCAGGTAATCAAAAAGCATGAGAATACGAGAGCGGACAAGGAGCAGGACCGGATTAATCATGTAGATATCTGCAGTGCGCAGACCGGACCGATTTTTCTGGCTTACCGCAACAACGGACGCCTGCAGGCACAGGTCAGCGAAGTGCTGCGTGAGCAGGAGGGACAGGCACTCTATGATTTTGTCGCGGAGGATGGAATCCGCCACACCGTCTATCGGATTGACAAGCCGGAGCAGATTGCAGAGATTCGAAATTGTTTTGCCAACATGCAGTCCATCTATATCGCGGACGGGCACCATCGCGCGGCTTCCGCTGTAAAAGTGGGGCAAAAGAGGCGCATGGAGCATCCGGATTATGATGGAACGGAAGAATTCAATTATTTCCTGTCCGTCCTGTTTCCGGATGATGAACTGATGATCATGGATTATAACCGTGTAGTCAGAGAGTTGGGCGGACTTACTGAGACAGAATTTTTAGATAAAATGAAATCCTTGTTTAATATTCAGAAAATGAGCGTGGATAACGCGGAAAAATCGGATGTGGAATATGACGAACAAATTCGCCCAACGTGCAAGGGAGATTTTTCCATGTACCTTATGGGAGAATGGTACCGCTGCAGTATGAAGCCGGAGGATATTCCGGATGATCCGGTGGAGGGGCTGGATGTGTCGGTGCTTCAGAATCTGCTCTTTGCACCGGTCTTAGGAATCGAAGATCCCAAGACGGACAGCCGGATTGATTTTGTCGGAGGAATTCGCGGAATGCGTGAACTTGAGCGCAGATGCAGGAGTGACTGCAAGGTGGCATTTGCCATGTATCCGACCTCCATTCAGGAACTGTTTGCGGTAGCGGATGCGGGACTTCTCATGCCGCCGAAATCCACCTGGTTTGAGCCGAAGCTTCGAAGCGGTCTGTTCATCCATGAGATTGAGAAGGGAAGTGGACAGTAATGTTTCTGACAGAGACTTTTGATGTGCCGGACAGCACGCAGAGTGCGGCGGAGACAGTCAGGGAGGTGGCAGAAAATCCTGCACTTATCCGGAATCTGCTCGCTGACTATACACCCAAAGCAATCGGAATCGCCTTAAAAGTAATCTTCGCCATTATTCTTATTGTGGTAGGGCTTAAGCTGATTAAGTGGTTGGTCAAAATTGTAAAAAAGGCGATGGAGCGGAGCCGATTGGAAGCGGGAGTGGTATCCTTCTTATCTTCGCTGATTAAATATGCGCTTTATTTTGTCCTGATTCTGCTGGTGCTGGCACAGTTTGGAGTGACTACGGGCTCGGTGGTGGCTGTCCTTGGTTCGGCAGGCCTGACGCTTGGACTTGCCCTGCAGGGAAGTCTCGCCAATTTTGCGGGCGGCGTACTCATTTTGCTGCTGAAGCCGTTTGTGGTCGGAGATTACATTGTAAGCGGTGTGGAAGGGAAGGAAGGGACGGTTTCCGGAATATCCATCTTTTACACTAAACTTCTGACCATCGACAACAAAGTGGTTCAGATTCCGAACGGTGCCCTGTCCAATGCCACAGTCACGAATGTGACACAGATGCCGGAAAGAATGCTTGATATGGTATTTAATGTCTCATATGATACGAATTTGGATAAAGTTAAAACTGTATTAAATAAAATTGTTGTGGAAGAGCACACAATCCTTGCAGACAGGGATGTAAATATCTTTGTAAAAGAGCTTGGGGAATCGAGCATCAATATGGGGCTTAGGGTATGGGTTAAGACGGAGGACTATTGGAACATAAAATGGCGTCTTACGGAAAATGTCAAGAAGGCTTTTGATGAAAATGGAATTTCTATTCCATTCCCACAACTGGATGTTGCGATTAAAAAGTAACTGACATTATGGCTGAACTGTTACTTAAAGAGGCGGTTGACTTCATGAGTGACAAATGCTAGAATTAATGTTGTTAGTTTAGAAAATTTTTATAATTTTAAGGAGGACATTTAAGATGAAGGGAAAGTCAATTGCTTCTATGGTATGTGGTATTTCTTCTATCGCATGCTGCTGGTCGGGTATCATAGGTTTAGTATGTGGAATCGTAGCACTGGTACTTTCTTCCGGATGTGTGAAGGAAGGATATGAGAATCAGTTTACCAAGGTTGCTAAGATTACCGGTATTATCGGACTTATTCTTAGTGCTATCGGTCTGGTTGTAAGCATTGCATGTACTGCTTGTGGTACAGCAGCAAGTTTAATGAGCAATTATTAATCCGTATTACATAAAAGGACCACTCGGTGCGGGTGGTCTTTTTTTGCTTTATAGGAAATCGAAATTTCCTATAAAGCAAAACACTCCGTGAGGATGCGACTGGTGCGCAGAGGTAAAGTGCAAGTTGACACTTGCACGCACCAGCGCGCAAAGAGTGCGAAGCACTCTTTGTTCTGTAGGTGCGCCTGTGAAAAACCTATATTTGGGAAGGAATAAGCAATTATGTATCCTGTATTTGAACTTTTTGGAAAAACAATTGGTGTATATGGTGTGTGTGCTGTGATTGGCGCAGCCTTTGCAGTTGTTCTGTCGTACCTGCTTATCAGAGGCAGGGATTATCTGGCGGAGGATGCCGCACTGGTCGCAGTCGCCATCGGAATCGGCTGTCTCATCGGCGGGCATCTGCTCTATGGCATCACACAGTGGCGGACGCTGGCAGAGATGTTTGGCAATATCACACATCTGTCTTGGAAAGAAATATGGGCGTATTTACAGTACTGCTTTGGCGGACAGGTTTTTTACGGAGGGCTGATTGGAAGCTGTGTGGGTCTGCTGGTGTATTTTCAGCTTCCACCCGCAAGAACCCTGAACAAGAGAAAGGTTCTGGATGTATTCGCGGTTGTCGTGCCGTTGTTCCATTGCTTCGGAAGAATCGGCTGCTTTTTCGGCGGCTGCTGTTATGGAATCGAGAGCAGCTTTGGCTTTATCGTACACAATAATATTTACAATCCTGCCATCAATGATGTAAGAAGATTTCCGACTCCGCTTCTGGAGGCGCTGTGCAATCTGCTTCTGTTTGTGTTCCTGCTGATTGTTTTTAAGAAAAAAGCATATCAGGGGAAGATATTGTATCTGTATATGGTTACCTATCCGGTAATCCGGTTTTGCGATGAATTTTTGCGTGGGGATGAATTGAGAGGCTTCTTAGGACCACTGTCCACCTCACAGTGGATTAGCATTGCGCTGTTTATTGCCGGAGTGGTTCTGCTTTTGGTAGAGAGAAAACATACCTATACATATGAATTCCATGATAATAAGATTGTGAATTGAGCGACTGAACTGTTACAATTTCTGACATATGATGACATAAGGCGTTGAAATGTTTATTAGAATATGTTATGTTATAAAAAAGTAGAAGAGGAGTAAGTACAAATGTTAAAAGGTAAGAGAGTTGGAATGATTGTATGGGGATTTATTATTTTATTTATCAGTATTCCTTTTATAGCTGCAAAAATCCTATTCGGAGTTTATCTTTTGGTGGCGGGAGCAGGACTATTCATTTCAGGTATTATTATTACAGCTAATGTGGTTCGGTATAATAAGGCGCTTCTTGAGAGAGAGGGAACTCACTTAAATGGGGTATGTTTTAGGTGTAATACATCTGTTTGTATTCCACGTGTAAATTTTAGACGGCATAGAAATTATCCAGAAGGATATGCGCGTTGTCCTTTTTGCAAACAACCTCTTAGCCTTTCGATGTTTACTCCGGCACGTTAATAGAGGTGAAAAACATCGGAGAAATTTAATAAAAAATTGAAAACTAGTGTCATGTATGAATAAATGTAGGATGACATTTTAATATTGACAGATTGTATCGAAAAAGATACAATACACATACGAATTCCTTTTGTGGGGTGTACTTTCTTTTATGTGCTTTTGGAATTTTTAGGTACCAGGATTTTCGTGAGCACATTCTTAC
>JBGVFC010000020.1:0-4203 GCA_045120755.1 Agathobacter sp.
TTTTCCAGCTTGCGGATTTCCCTGGTCGTAAGCCAGGCAAACCAAAGTGCGCCAAGCACCGGCGGTATCAGAAGAAGCAGCAGCGTTCCAAATAAAATCAGTCCGAATATTACCGATTCAGGATTGCTCATCTGGGTAACCGACTGGCTGCCGTTCAATGCCGGAATTTTCGAGTTGACGTAACCTTCCACCCACAAAATGCACGTATTTATCGTATTTTTTCCATCCGGCGACAAAAATATTCCCAACAGCCGCAGAAGGTATTCCACCAGATAAATGACCAGAACGAGAACGGTCTGCTCCCCGGAAATGGAAATATTGGATACATTTTTCAGAAAATACCACTGCAGAACCGGAAACAGACGCCCGGAAAACACTGCCATAATCAAAAGCTCTGCAACCAGAACCATAAACACGATGGTAATAAAATTGCGAATCAGAAATCCGCGCATTTTTTCCATTGTTCTCTTCTCATCGTTATGCTTCATCTAATTCTCCAGACGGTATCCAAGCCCGCGAATCGTCTTGATGTATCTGTTCGGGTCCTCGTCCAATTTGGCGCGGAGCTTGCTGATACATACCATAATATTGTTGTCCGCAACGATATAATCCTCTCCCCAACCGTACTCGTATATCTGCTGCTTGGTAAATACCTTTCCCGGATGATTCATGAACAGCTCCATGATGCGCAATTCAATGGATGTCAGCGCAATATCCTGCTCTCCTTTTTTCAGCATACAAGTATCATGGTTCAGGCTCAGGTCCCCGACGGTAATGACTTCGGAACGCACAGGTTCCGCACCCAGCTTATAATACCGTCTAATGTTGGAGTTGACTCTGGCAACAGCCTCCAACGGATTGAACGGCTTTGAGAGATAGTCGTCAGCCCCGAGATTTAAGCCCAGAATCTTTTCCGAATCCGCGTCCTTTGCCGAGAGAATCATGACGGGAATATTATTTTCCCTGCGAATCTCCTGCAATACGTGATAACCGTCCAGCTTCGGCATCATGATATCCAGAATGCACATATCCACACGATTGTTGTGCACGAGCTCCAATGCCTGCATGCCATCCTGGGCCTCTAAAACCTGATAATGCTCATTCTCTAAATACAGCCGCAACAAATCCCTGATTTCTTTTTCGTCATCGGCAATTAGTATTGTGTATTCCATTCCTGCTCTCCTGAGTTCAGTCCATAAACAATCTGCTGCTTTGGAAGCTCTACCTTCGGTCTCAATGCCTCATACAATGCTGCATTGGTCATGTTCTGATACGGTGCCACGAAGAAAATACCAAGCAGGCCGCATGTCATGGAGCTTAATATATTCCATCCGATAAAGGACAAATCCAAGACAAAGGTCTTCCACTTCTGACCGTACATCATTTTGCTGCTCAATACAAGTGCCTCGTTAAAATTCATGGAAGGATTCTCTGCCAAAAGATATGGCACCATACGGTATTCGTAGGCTTTCACAATGCCCGGAATCACAAAGAGCAGTGACCACAAAAATACATACAAATCCCTCATAAACAGCGTTTTGACCACGTTCCTGTAATTATGGTCAAAGGCAAATGCGACATGCTTTACCTTTGCCTTGTCATGCAGATTGACAACAAAAAACTTCTGCGTACCCATCAGAAGCGGGTTTACAATCAGAATATCCAGCGCCAGGCTGATTAGGAAAACCACAAGGAAAATCATGGAAAAAATAATGATAAAGATAACCAGCGCAACCACTCCCGCCACGGCTATCGCTTTTGCTTCAGACTCACTCATATCAATCTTAAAATCAATATCCGGAGCATCGGAAAAATCCAGAGTTACTTTTCCACTTTCCCCTTCGTCCACATCCGGCTCAACATCTTCCTCTGACTCGATATCCAACTTGATGTCTTCCGCTGACTCCGTATCCTCTTCCGTCATGACATTGCCCGCCGATGTGAGTCCCGAATTAAATCCATTTGAAAAGCTCGAAGCTGCTGAACCGGCTCCCACGCCTCCTACAAGCACGGTCATAATCAGACTGACCAGCACCGTCTTCCAGTAATTTTTCTTAAAGGCTTCCTTGCCCTGCCTCTTGAGTTCCTGTCTCTTCCACATATAAATCGCCTCCTAAAAATCCGATTGATGTTCTCTATGCGGGTATCTTAACACCGAAACCTTATTGGCAGACATGGAAAACCTTAAGATATTCTTAACTCTATTTTCCTTTTGGAAACGTTCCTAATTGCATTATCATACTGCACACTACATCTGCTCCTGCAGATAGATGGTAATCCGGTTCTCCATCCGCCCGATTGCCGTATCCACATCACATTCCCCATCGAAGTATGCCTGCGCTTCCTCATCGATGATGTTCTGGATGCCCCAGTTATACTGGTGGTGCGTGTCCGCACTCTCAATCAGCTTTGGGACTGCGTTGTCCCCATTTCATAAATTCATAATAAAGAAAAAAGATTACGATTGGTATATTTTCATTGCCACCAGACATAATTATGCTATAATTATGTCAAAGGAAGGAGTGAAACATTATGCCACTTATTATGCCTATTAAGGATTTGCGCAATACAACTGAGATTTCCAACATCGCACACAGAGAACAGGAGCCTATTTTTATTACGAAAAACGGATATAGCGACTTGGTTGTAATGAGTAGTGAGTTATATGATAAATTTGCAAAAATAAACCGCATCGACCAAGCCATATCTGAATCTGAACAGGAAATTGCAGGCGGAGCAGAAGCAGTTGACGCAGAGATAGTTTTTGCAGAATTGGAGAAAAAACATTTTGGATAACTACAAGGTAAAAATCAACCCTAGAGCCATCCGCGAATTAGACCACATTTACGAATATATCGCAAATGAAAAATTGGCTCCTGAAAATGCAAAAGGACAAATTGACCGAATTAAGAAAGCTATTCTAAGCCTAGACACATTTCCACAGTCCCACCAAGAACGTAACGAGGGCAGATATACCGGAAAAGGGTACCGGCAATTACTGATTGATAACTATATTGCCATATTCCGCATTGACGAACCACACAAAACCGTTTATGTAGTAACAATACAGTATCAGGGACAGAACTTGTAAATAAAAGAAAAATAGACCACACGTTTACCATGCAGTCTATCTTCCTCTTTGGAATGTTTCTAATCGCATTGCTTGCCTACATAGATAGGAATAACAAGCGAAAATAAAAATCATACTGCACGCTACATCTGCTCCTGTAAATAGATGGTAATCCGGTTCTCCATCCGCCCGATTGCCGTATCCACATCACATTCCCCATCGAAGTATGCCTGCGCTTCCTCATCAATGATGTTCTGGATGCCCCAGTTATACTGGTGGTGCGTGTCTGCGCTCTCAATCAGCTTTTGGACGGCGTCCACATCCTCCTGCTTGGCTTCATACACATACAGATATTCCCCTCCGTCATAGTAGGAGTCTTTGGGCTGTTCTACCGGACCATCCACGGAGTCCTCTATCTCCGGTTCCATTGCCTGCTGCATTGCCTCCGCAAGCTGCTCCTTCAGCATCGGGAAGCCCTCTCCCCTGTAACCGTTGGCAAGGCTGTACTTGATGAATTCCCACGCATGCTCCTGCCTGTCACTCATGGCATTGATGGAATAGTCCCCTCCGCGGTAGCTTACTGCTGTTCCGCTTCCGCCCGCGGTCGGATAGCCGAGGAATTCCACATCCCCATAGAGCTGCTTCTGTATCTGGTATGCCCCCACACTGTCAATCATACCAAGCGACAGAAGGACATCCCCGTCTGCGATGCCTCTCCTCAGGCTTTCCCCGGTATAACCGTTCTCATAGTCTTTTGCAAACTCCAAAATCCCTTCCATGTAACCATCCGGAAAACTGCAGGTGGCATTCTCCCAGTCGATGAACGAATCCATCCCGAGCGCACACAGGGTGGTCAGCGGCGGCTCATCTGCGGAAAAGCCGACCACGGAATTGACATCCCCTCCGTGGTCCTCCAGCAGTTTCATCAGTTCCTCCGGGCTTAGTCCGCTCTGTCCATTCACCACATCAGCGGAGCCCCAGATGGAATAGAGCTGAAACGCATAGCCGAGGCTGTACAGGTGTCCGTCCATCTCACATGCTTCCAGCACATTTTCCTGAAGTTCTGACCTGTCAAAGCTGCTGTCCTTTTCCATAAAGGAATACAAATCCACAAATGCACCTTTTCCGGCATA
>JBGVFC010000021.1:0-10347 GCA_045120755.1 Agathobacter sp.
GCAGTGGATGGTGCGGCCGAAGGATCTGGATAGGGGAGACAGAATACGCGAATTATATGAGCGGCTGGATGACCAGCTTTCGCGCATACAGGAGCTTGTCAAAACCACCGGACAGGATGGGCGGCACATTATGCAGCTTACTACGGACATCCGCAGCAATATTGAATTTATGAATCAGATGAATCAGTTGTACACCTATGTGCAGCTTCCGCTTAAGATGAGCGGACAAAATACAAGCGCTGAGCTCTTTGTCTATACGAACAGGAGAAATCCGGCGCAGGATAGAGAGGAACTGACCGCATTTCTTCATCTGGATATGGAGCATCTCGGCTCAACGGATGTATCCGTAAAGCTGCGGGGCAGGGAGGTTTTTACCAAATTTTACTTCGAGGATGAAAAGACGTATGACCTGGTGGAAGCACATATTACGGAATTGGAAAAAAGACTTCTCGCCAAAGGCTATCACAGCACCATAACGGTTGCAAACGAAGGCAAATCCGTCAATTTCGTGGAGGATTTCCTGAAGCAGGACCAGCCCTCCGCAGGCATGGTACACAGATATTCCTTTGATATGAGAGCGTAGCGGACAACAATTGCAAGCAGGCAGGAGGAAGGAAGATGGCCGAAGACAGGGAATTTCGACCGCTTTTTGGTCAGCCACAGAAAGAAAAACAGGAAAAGCACGAAAAGACCAGGACCGCAGTGGCGGTTGCCTATGAGCCGGGGGAAGAGGCGCCAAAGATTTTAGCGACCGGAACCGGTGCAGTGGCAGACCGGATTATCGAGAAGGCAAAGGAGAGCAATGTGCCCTTGTACAAGGATAACAAGCTGGCGGACACACTCTCAAAGCTGGAAATCGGGGACATGATTCCGCCGGAGCTGTATCAGGTTGTGGCAGAGATTCTGGTGTTTGTGGATGATATGGACCGCATGAAAGCCAAAGTTGAGCAGAGGTAGCGGACAATGAAAAAAGGACAGATGAAAAACAAGCGGCAGTTAGGCAGAGAATACGAACAGCAGGCTGCCGCTTTTTTAATCGGGCAGGGCTTTGAAATCATAGAGTACAATTATAGAAATCGTCAGGGAGAGATTGACATCATCGCAAGGGAGGGCGAGTATCTGTGCTTTGTGGAAGTAAAATACCGGGGCACGGACCAAAGCGGTTATGCGGCAGAGGCAGTGAACCGCGCGAAGCAGCAGAACATCATCCGGGTGGCGCAGTATTATCTGATGTCGCATGGATACAGTGAATGGACACCCTGCCGGTTTGATGTGGTTTCGATTGACCGGGAGCATTTTACCCTGTACCGGAATGCATTTGAGGGAAGTATATAGATGGATATCAGGGATTTTAAGAGAAAAAATACAGAAGACATCATGATGCTGGAAAACAGACAGCTTGCGGATGGAAGTAAGGTTCCTTTGCTTGTGTTCCGTAAACTTGCCGGACTGCCGCAGATTGGTCATTGCTTTACGACCAAGGGAGGCGGTGTCAGTGAAGGAATTTTTTCCTCGCTGAATCTGAGCTTTACGAGAGGGGATGAGCGGTGTGCGGTCGAGGAGAATTACCGCAGACTGGCAGAGGCGCTTGGGACGGACTGCAGCCGTTTTGTATTCACGGACCAGACACACACGACCAATGTGAGGTGTGTAGGGCAGTCTGACTGCATGAGTCCGACGGAAAAACGCCCGTTTACCGACGTGGACGGTCTGATTACCGATGAGCCGGGCGTGGTGCTGTCCACTTTTTTTGCAGATTGTGTCCCGCTCTATTTTGTGGATGTAAAGCACCATGCTATCGGGATGAGTCACTCCGGCTGGCGGGGGACGGTCGGACGGATGGGACAAAAGACACTTCTTGCGATGCAAGAGGAATTTCACACACAGCCGGAAGATGTCATCGCGGCAATCGGTCCGTCCATCTGCGGGGACTGTTACGAAGTAAGCAGTGATGTTGCGGAACAATTTGCCGCAGAATTTGCACTTAAGGAGCAGGAGATTCTGACCGGTCTGGGCAATGGAAAATATCTGCTGGATTTGTGGAAATGCAATGAGATTGTGCTTAGGGAAGCCGGAATTGCACAGGAGCATCTGGCGGTGACGAATATCTGCACCTGTTGTAATCCCGCGCATTTGTTCTCGCACAGGGCGAGCAACGGAAAAAGAGGCAATCTGGGAGCGTTTCTTTACCTGAGAAAGGAAAACCATGCTTGATGTAAAACATATCACAAAAAGCTTTGAAAATACCCGCGTGCTGGACGGGGTGGATATGCATATCGGAAAAGGAGAAATCTATGGTCTGGTCGGACCGAACGGTGCCGGAAAATCAACGCTGATCCGTCATGTCACGGGAGTGTACCGGCCGGATGAGGGGGAGGTTCTCATTGATGGTGAGAATGTCTACGAGAACCGCACGGTTAAGGCAAAATTTTCCTATATACCGGATGATTTCTTTTATTTTCTGCAGGCGGACACGCTGGATATGATGCGCTATTACAAGGGGATTTATCCGGCCTTCGATGAGAAGGAATTTTATCGCAGGCAGGATTTTTTCCCGGGAATCGATGTCCGTTGTGAGATTCGCAGACTATCCAAGGGAATGCAGAAACAGGTGGCTTTCTGGCTTGCCATAAGCTGCCGGCCGCAGCTTATGATTCTGGATGAACCGGTCGACGGTCTGGACCCTGTCATGCGAAGACAGGTCTGGAACCTTCTGAATTCGGAGGTCGCGGAGAACGGACTGACCGTTATGGTCTCATCCCACAATCTGCGAGAGCTGGAGGATGTGTGCGACCATGTGGGAATCATGAACAAGGGAAAAATTATCATAGAGCGTTCCTTGTCGGAATTGCAGGGCAATATCTGCAAGCTGCAGGTGGCGTGTCAGAATGGCATGCCGAAGCTGCCGGCACGGTTCGAGGTTCTTCATATGTCGAACATCGGGCGCGTGTACACGCTGATTGTAAGAGGCGTTCCGCAGGAGGTGGAGAAGGCATTTGTTGAGGAGGATGATTTGTTTCATATTGTGGATATTCTTCCGCTTACCTTAGAAGAAATCTTTATCTATGAGATGGGAGGGGCTGATTATGAAGTCAAAGATATCCTGTTTTAATGCCGCCATTTTCCGGAAGAATGCAACCCTCTACTGGCCGTTGTGGGGAAGCTATCTGCTTGTCATCCTGGGACTGATTCCGGGAAGGCTGATTTATACTTTATATAGCAATAAACGGCACTATCCGAACGGATTTACACCGTCACAGAGTCTGGTCGCGCTTGGAGAGGCTCTGGATATTTCATGGGGAATCGTGATTGTATTTATCGGGGCGGTTGCCACGAGTATGGTATTGTTTTATTATTTGTTCCAGGCGAGGAGTGCCAATATGATTCATGCACTTCCGGTGACAAGGGGAGAGCTCTATGGGACAAATCTGATCACGGGCTTGTTATTTTTGCTGGGACCGCAGGTGATAGCCTTTTTTGTGAGCATGCTTGTTCTGCTGGGCCATAATGTTACCTGTGTGGAATATTTTGCGGAATTTATGCTGCTGCTTGGAGGAATTACGGTTTTAGCGTACGGTATCGCGGTATTCTGCGCCATGCTGACCGGTCAGATTGTTGCGCTTCCCATCTTTTTTCTTGCGGTAAATATTTTATATATGCTGTTAGAGATGTGCATGGGTAATATGATGGAATATCTCGGCTTTGGACTTACCTATCAGAATCTGGGCGGATGGAGAAACTGGTTTTCGCCTGCAATTTATCTGCTTGACCGGGTGAACTTTTACGCCAGATACCGCATCGACAATGCCGGCAATGTAATCGATGGCAATCTGTATATATCCGGCCAGCTTACGGTGGCTGGGTATCTTCTGGTGGCGCTTATTCTGTTCGTGGCAGCGTATTTGCTGTATCGCAGGAGAAATATCGAATGTGCGGGAGATTTGGTTGCGGTACCGGTTCTTCGTCCGATTTTAAGATGGGGGATTGGATTTGTTGCGGGATATCTGGCGGCGGTATCTATCCTTCAGCTTGCCAGTGTAGTTTTTTATATACCGCGCTGGGGCATTTTTGTGATCGTCATGGCGGCGGGAATTCTGTTCTACTTCATTGCGCAGATGTTTATCTCCAAGAGATTCAAGATATTTCGGAATGTCAACTGGAAAGAATGTGCCGCCTTTGCCGGGGTTATGGCTCTTAGCTTTGTGGTGGTGGCGGGCTGTGCCCGTGGCAGGGAGCGCTATATTCCGAAGGTGGAGGATATCCGGCAGGTTAAGTTTTCGGCGGGCACGATGAATACCCTTTCGGGTGATGATATCGCGCGCATTCTTGACTGGCAACAGTCGGTCATCGATGCGGCAGATGAATTCCATGCGATGAATGCCGGAGATGTCGACAGGGTATATTGTGATCTGGAATACGAATTGCAGAATGGGAAAAAGATAACGAGAGTCTATGTCATTCCGACGGAAGGACAGGGACAGCAGGTTTTAAAGGCTGCCTACGGGATTGAGAGTGAGCCGCAGCATTTTTTGCAGAGCATCTTTGGTGAGCATCCGCAGGACGGTACGTATTTTACGGAATCTGTTTTCACAAAATATGGAGACAGAAACTCGTATGTTGAGGCAAAACTGAATGCGGAGCAGACACATCTGCTGGAGCGGGCGGTCATAGCCGATATTAAAAGCGGGGTATTGCAGAAATACAACATCTGGTACTCTTCATATCTGGATAGTGAGTGGCAGGATGAGAATTTTGCAGGAACGGAGTTGTATCGAAACGGTATTGATTTCTATGCGGACAGGACTGCGGAGATGGGGGAGTATCTGCATACGCAGAGCTGGATTGGCGGTTCGTATAGCGAGAACTATTATGAGTATGATTACCAGTCCTTCCTGTTTGGCAGCGACTGCACCCATGTGATACAGACACTGATGGAATTGGGAATTATGGAGGAAGAAATACAAGGAGAGCAGACATGAAAAAAGGACAGCATATCATAGACAGAATCGAACCGGGCAGCATTGCGGAAGCATTGGAGCTTGAGCCGGGAGATATCCTGCTTGCAATCAACGGTACGCAGATAGAGGATGTATTTGATTATCACTATCTGGTCAATGACGAAGCCCTCGTCCTTCTTGTGCAGAAGAAGAACGGGGAAGAGTGGGAGCTCGAAATCGAAAAAGATGAGCAGGAGGATTTGGGAATTGTATTTGAAAACGGACTGATGGATGAATACAAATCCTGCTCCAACAAATGTATGTTCTGCTTTATTGACCAGATGCCGCCGAATATGAGGGATACGCTCTATTTTAAGGATGACGATTCCAGACTGTCCTTTTTGCAGGGAAATTACATCACCCTTACAAATATGAAGGATAAGGATTTGGAGCGCATTATCCGCTACCGGCTGGCTCCGATTAATATCTCGGTGCATACGACGAACCCAGAACTTCGTTGTAAGATGCTGCACAACCGCTTTGCGGGCGAGGCACTCAAAAAAATTGACCGGCTGTATGAGGCACAGATTGAGATGAATGGTCAGATTGTGCTCTGCAAAGGTGTCAATGACGGCAGGGAACTGGAGGCAACCATCGGCAAATTGACGGAATATCTGCCGTATATGCGAAGCCTGTCGGTTGTTCCGGTCGGACTTACAAAATACCGCGAAGGTCTGTATCCGCTGGAGCCGTTTGAGAAAGAGGATGCACGGAAAGTGATTGCTATCATCGAAAAATGGCAGCAGTATTGCATGGACCGGTATGGCATCCACTTTGTACAGGCAAGCGATGAGTGGTATCTGCTGGCGGAACTGCCGCTGCCGGAGGAGGAGCGCTATGACGGGTATCTGCAGCTTGAAAACGGCGTGGGAATGCTGCGCCTGCTTGTAAATGAATTCGGGGAAGCACTGGAAGAATGCAAAAAGGCGGGAGGCACCAAAGATGCGCATGACAACAACACGCACCACATTACTCTTGCATCGGGACGGCTGGCTGCACCGTTTTTGCGGAGCATGGCAGAAGAATTTATGCAGGTATTTCCGAATGATACGGTGGAGGTCGTGGATATCCGCAATGACTTTTTCGGCGAGCGCATTACGGTGTCAGGACTGATTACGGCGCAGGATTTAGTGGCGCAGCTCAAAGAGAGACAGATTGGGGAGCGTCTGCTGATTCCGTGCAATATGCTAAAGAGCGATGAGAATATCTTTTTGGATGACTGGACCGTGGAACAGGTGGAAAAGGCTTTACAAGTGAAGGTCGATATTGTAAAATCAAGCGGGCAGGACTTGCTTGATGCAATGCTTGGAATGAATGTGAGGTAGGAAGATGAGTAAACCAATCGTGGCCATCGTAGGCCGTCCGAATGTAGGAAAATCTACACTCTTTAACACGCTTGCGGGAGAGCGGATTTCCATCGTTAAGGATACGCCGGGTGTCACCCGCGACCGTATTTATGCGGATGTGACATGGCTGAATTATAAATTTACACTGATTGATACGGGAGGAATCGAGCCGGACAGCTCCGATATCATCCTGTCGCAGATGCGCGAGCAGGCGCAGATTGCGATTGATACCGCGGATGTGATTATGTTTATCACGGATGTACATCAGGGACTGCAGGATGCGGATGCCAAGGTTGCGGACATGCTGCGCCGTTCGCACAAGCCGGTAGTTTTGGTTGTCAACAAGGTAGACGATTTCCAGAAATATATGCCGGATGTATATGAATTCTATAATCTCGGCATCGGAGAGCCTTATCCGGTATCGGCCTCTTCCATGCTTGGACTGGGAGACATGCTCGATGAAGTGACGAAGCATTTTCCGGAGCCGGATATGAAAGAGGAGGACGATGACCGCCCGAAGATTGCCATCATCGGCAAGCCGAATGTTGGAAAATCCTCTCTGATTAATAAGCTGGCACAGGAGGACCGTGTGATTGTCTCGGATATCGCCGGAACCACAAGAGATGCCATTGACACGAATATCCGCTACAACGGAAGAGAATATATATTTATCGATACCGCAGGTCTTCGCCGCAAAAACAAAATAAAAGAGGATATTGAGCGGTACAGTATTATCCGTGCAGTTTCCGCAGTGGAGAAGTCGGATGTTGTAGTGCTTGTTATTGATGCGACCGAGGGCGTCACGGAGCAGGATGCCAAAATCGCGGGAATCGCCCACGAGAGAGGCAAGGGAATTATCATTGCAGTCAATAAATGGGATGCCATTGAGAAGGACAACAATTCCGTCAAGGAATATACGCAGAAGATACGCCAGATTTTGAGCTTTATGGCATATGCAGAGATTTTGTTCATCTCGGCAAAGAGCGGTCAGCGTCTGGGCAAACTGTACGAGCTGATTGATGTTGTCCTGGAGAATAACAGCATGCGTATTGCAACGGGTGTATTGAATGAGATCGTTGCGGAGGCAGTTGCGATGCAGCAGCCGCCGACAGACAAGGGGAAGCGTCTCAAAATTTACTATGTGACACAGGCGTCGGTTAAGCCGCCAACCTTTGTGGTATTTGTTAATGACAAGAATCTGATGCATTTTTCATATACGAGATACCTCGAAAACCGTATCCGCGATACCTTTGGATTCCGGGGAACCGCGCTTAAATTTATCATTAGGGAGCGAAAGGAAGATAAATAATGCTTGTTGCACGTATTATAGCAATTGTACTCGGATATCTGTTCGGACTTTTTCAGACTGGATATCTGTATGGAAAGACACAGGGAATCGACCTTCGGAAGGAAGGAAGCGGTAATTCCGGAAGCACGAATTCCCTGCGTGTCCTTGGAATCAAGGCGGGGGCGATTACTCTGATTGGTGATATCGGCAAGGCGGTACTCTGTATTGTCGCGGTTCATTTTCTTTTCAAGGGAAGGTTTCCGGATACCGTGAAATTATTGGAAGTCTATGCGGGTGCAGGAGTAGTGCTGGGACATAATTTCCCGTTCTATATGAAGTTCAAAGGGGGCAAAGGAATTGCAAGTACGGCAGGAACCTTAATTTCCGTTCTTCCGATGGCAATACCGGTCTCTCTTGTCGTATTTGTCGGAGTGGCAGCAGCTACCAGATATGTCTCGCTGTCCTCAATTCTCATGCTGGTGTCCTATTTTGTGCAGGTGATTGTATTCGGGCAGATGGGCTATGTCCCGCTGGAGGGTGCAGCACTGTATGAATTTTATATAGTCAATGCGTTTATTTGTATCTTAGGTATCGTAAGACACCATGCAAATATCAACAGACTGATTCATGGAACCGAGAACAAATTAAAGTTTCACAAATAGTATAGGAAAGGATGACTGATGTATATGGGAAAAATAGGAATTATCGGCGCGGGAAGCTGGGGCACTGCGCTGTCCGTTGTGCTTAGCAGCAATGGGCATTCGGTTGTAATCTGGTCACTGATAGAAGAAGAAATTGCCATGCTTCGGGAAAAGCATGAGCATGTGGATAAGCTGCCGGGAGTAAAATTGCCGGAGACGGTTACATTTACTACGGATATGCAGGAGGCTGTGACACAGAGCGATATGCTGGTTCTGGCGGTTCCATCCGTATATACCAGAAGTACCGCCAAAAGCATGGCACCGTATGTTACGGATGGACAACTGATTGTCTGTGTGGCAAAGGGAATTGAAGAGGATACCTTAAAGACGATTTCCGAGGTGGTTGAAGAGGAAATCCCGAATGCCGAGGTGGCTGTGATGTGCGGACCGTCGCATGCGGAGGAAGTGGGAATCGGACTCCCTACCACGGTTGTGGCAGGTGCTAAGAGCCGCAGTATCGCGGAAAAGATTCAGGATGTTTTCATGAATGAGGTGTTCCGTGTATATACAAGCCCGGATATGCTGGGCATGGAGCTTGGCGGCTCCTTGAAAAATGTCATTGCCCTTGCAGCAGGAATGGCGGACGGTCTTGGCTATGGTGACAATACCAAAGCCGCACTGATTACCCGCGGTATCGCAGAAATCACCAGACTTGCCGTTCAGATGGGAGCAAGAGTGGAGACACTGAACGGACTGACCGGTATGGGTGATCTGATTGTTACCTGTGCGAGCAAGCACAGCCGTAACCGTAAGGCAGGCATGCTGATGGGACAGGGCTATACCAGGGAAGAAGCAACGAAGGAAGTCAAGATGGTTGTAGAGGGAATTTATTCTGCCAAAGCAGCCTTGGCTCTCGCACAGAAATACCATGTGGAAATGCCGATTATTGAAGCGGTCAATGATGTGCTGTTTGCGGATAAGCCGGTCAAAGAGGCTGTGGTAGAGCTGATGCACAGAACCCGCAAATTGGAGCATGAGGATCTGGAATGGGAGTAGAGATGGAGAAGATTAGGATTAAGTATTTTTCCGATGAGATTGAGCGCCTTACCTACATAGATGGAAAATCGGACTGGATTGATCTGAGAGCATCGGAGGAGGTAGAACTGAAAGCGGGCGAATACAAGATGATTCCGCTTGGGGTTGCGATGCAGCTTCCGCAGGGCTACGAGGCACATCTGGCACCGAGAAGCTCCACCTTCAAGACATGGGGGATTCTTCAGACCAACAGCATCGGTGTTGTTGACGGCTCCTACTGCGGAGACAATGACATGTGGCGTATGCCGGTATATGCGACCAAAGACACCGTGATTCATGTAAATGACCGTGTTGCACAGTTCCGCATTGTGGAGAATCAGCCGAAGATTGTATTCGAAGAGGTGGACACACTGGGAAATAAGGACCGCGGGGGATTTGGAAGTACCGGAGTGAAGTAGCAATCAGGAAGGAGAATATCGGATGGAAGAGCGTACATTAAAATTTTATTCAAAAGAGAGCAATTTGCTGGCAATGCATGCAATACCGGGACATTTTGCAACAAGCAATTCACACATTAACTATTATGTCGATGTGACCAGCTTAAAGACGCGCATCAAGGAGGCAAAAGAGTCAGCGAAGGTCCTGTATTCGCGGATGCCGAAGAATTCCTATATTGACACGATTGTCTGTATGGATGGAACGGAGGTCATAGGTGCGTTTCTGGGAGAGGAAATGGAACATGCGGGAATCCTTTCCACCAACCAGCACGATACCGTGTATGTAGTTTCCCCGGAGATTAACAGCAATGGACAGATGCTGTTCCGCGATAATAATAAGAGTGCAATCAACGGAAAGCATGTGGTACTGCTTCTGGCAACAACGACGACCGGTGAGACCATCCGGAGAACACTTGAGTGTATCAGTTATTATGGAGGAATCGTAGAGTGTGTGGCTTCCATCTTTAGTACCATTCATGAGGTAGATGATGTGGAAATCGAGTCGCTTTTGGTTGCAAACGTTTTGCCGGGCTTTTATGGTTA
>JBGVFC010000022.1:0-16374 GCA_045120755.1 Agathobacter sp.
CCCCGATTACCTGTGTAAATAACCGGAAGGCTTCGCCGTGAATGTCCACCGGCTGTGAATAATCGTTGGTATGCAGTACCTCCATCTCAAGCTTATGCTTCTTTGCAACTTTTTCTACAAGGGCAAGGCTTTCCTTCTCTCCCTGATGCGGGATAAACCGCATGTTGGCGCCAAGGGTTGCCTCCTGCGGAATGACATTGTAGGCATCGGAGCCAGACTGCCGGGTGAAAGCGATGGTCGTCTGCAACATTGCACCCGCCTGAGCGCTGATTTTCGGAAGGACCAGTTTTAACAACGGACCGAACAGCCACAGATTACCCATGACAAATTTCAGTCCAAAGGACGCATATGGTGCCAATGTCCGGAACATAGCAGAGACCTCCGGCAGCATTTTTTTCCTGAACGGCGAGTGGTGCTCCATCTCGTACACAAAATCCGCAAGCCGGGCAACCGGTGTATGCGCCGCCGGAGCACTTGCGTGTCCGCCGGTGCTTCTTGCGGTAAATTTTACATCTGCTTTTCCTTTTTCGAAGACGCCGACCATCGCGAAATTACCGGGAATCCCGCCGATTGGTTCACGGATAATTCCGCCTCCCTCATCGCACACGAGAAACAGCTCAACTCCACGGTTTTTTAACTCCTGCACAATCTTCGGCGCACCGTCTCCTGCCCACTCCTCGGTGCAGGAGGATGCGAGATACACATCCATCGGAGGAGTGAAATCCTCTGCCAGCAATTGCTCCACCGCCTCAAAAAATGCCATCAGCGAGCATTTGGTGTCTGCCGCACCTCTTCCCCAAACTTTTCCGTCCGCGATATCGCCGGAAAACGGGGCATGCTCCCACTGTCCCTCTGCCGGAACCACATCCTGATGACTCATCAGAAGGATCGGCTTTGCATCGCTTTTTCCCTTCCAGTAATACAGCAAATTGCCATCAATCTCGGTTTTTTCCAGCTTCTGATGTACCAGTGGAAAAAGTTCCTCCAATAGCCGGTGGAAAGTTAAGAACCGCTCCCTGTCTGCCACATGCGGATAGGATGTCGTATCGCACTGAACCATCCTTGACAGCTTTTGGGCGAGCTGCAATGCCTCCTGCTCATCCTCTCTTGCAACATAGTCCGATTTTTTCGATGGCGTAAACAAGGTATGTATGAGCGCAATCAACAGCAACACTACAATAACCACCGGTATCAATAATAAGTATTTCATCCTGCCTCTTTTCCCGCAATGCCCTGTAAAAGCAAAGCCGCGTCTTAGTTTGTTTTTTCTGTCTGGTTCTTCTGCTTTTTCTTATGAATGACAAAAGCAACGCCGATTGCAATGGCTCCCGAAGGAATAATCATAAAGCTCGTAGAACCAATCAGACTCGGAATCAGTATAAAAAGCAGGCTCATGATCACAAGCGGGAACACCGCAATTTTCATATTTCCACGATAATATTTGTACGCCATTGCGCCAAACAGCGCCGGAACCACATTTTCAAATGCCGGCTGAAGCACCGGACTCTGCAGAACCGGCTGCAGCGGCACCATCAGCAAGACGCCGAGCGCCAGGACAACAATCGTCACAAGGGATGAGGTTGCGATGGAAATGGTAGAGATAATCTCATTTTCCGCAGTCCCGCTTTTTGCATCGACCATATCCCTTGCGTTCATGGCGCACGGTATCTTCATATTGATGAGGTTGCCGGTGATAAATGCGAGATATCCGCCTCCGGAGCCAAGCATAGGGGTGTAAATCAGAAATTCCGCGATGCTGCTTACCATCCAGACCAGTCCCACGGATGCAAAACCTCCCGCTACCGCCTTTAAGTCCGGAAATGCGCCCATATACCGTCCGATCAGAAATGGTGCTGCAACGAGCATGACAATGACGATGATACTTGCGATTCTTCCGATTAAGTGTGTTCGTTTTCTGTAATTTTCCAAAAATTCAGATTGTTTTTCTTCCATTGTGTATCCTCCATTGTAACTGTTCTATAAAATCAGTCCTACAACTACTGCTGCCGCCATCCCTGCAAGCATACTTCCGGCAATCGAGAAGCTGTCCAGCCATGCAGCCTTCTTTTTCTCGATGAAAAAGATAAATACCGCCATGACCAGTCCCGATACCAGCATCACGATAAGCGGAACAAAGTCTCCGCTGAAGGTGAAAATGCCGTTTCCGGAGATAAACTGTCCCAGATACCGCCCAAGGTATGTGCTGACAAGACCAATGAACATCGCAGTCATTGCCATGTCGCCAAAGCCTGCCTTGGCATCCTTTTTGCCGGTGCCAAGCTTCTGTGTGTACTTTTTGTTAAAGAAAACGGAAAGAACCATTCCCCAGATGATACATATGCTCATCAGCAGGGCAATGGTCGCAAACGCCGTCGGCGTCATTTCCGCTGCCGACAGCGATGACATTCCTACCTGCTCTGCTGCGGCCTCTGCAATCTGCGTCTCATAATGGAGCGCTCCGATTACGGACAGCCGAAGCCACGGCCACGGAGTGCCGAGACAGCCCGACAGGGCTATGACTCCAAGCAGTATCCCCACACTCGGAAGTATGGAGAAAGTGATACTTGAAACAATTGTGCGCTTCATTTTGGTGGTATCCATTCCGATTGCTTTTCCCGCCCGATAGGCGCGCACAAGAAAAACAATACAGACTACCGCTACGAATGCAACCACCGCTCCGCAGATCAGATAGACCGTCGGACTATTCAGTTGATTTAAAATTGGCATGGGTGTTCCTCCTTGATGATTATTTATGATATCACTCGCACTTATAGAAAAAAAAATAGCATCCCACTGTCCAAAAGTTGATGCTATTTCAAAAATAGATATTTTTACCGAGGGCAATCGGAAACTCAATTCCGATAACCTTTCTAAGTAAATTATACACTAGGACGTTTGAGAAATCAACCGTCCTTTTTAAGTTTGCTCCTAGGTTGACTATTTTTTGCGAGTCTTTTTCATAACCGCCATAAACTTTTTTACATAACTTTCTTGATTTTATCAATTAATGCAATATCCGCCGGGAGCCACTCCACATCATCGATTGTATCCGCATCCAGCCACCTTGCCGCCTCATGTTCTTTCAACACCAGGTCGCCTTTTACGATTTCGCACCAAAAGCAATCCATGGACAAATGAAATGTCGGATAATCATATTCGATGGTGTCGATGAGTTCTCCGACTGATATTTCCGTATCCAGTTCTTCTAAAATTTCTCTTTTTAACGCTTCCTGCGGGGTTTCTCCCGGTTCAATTTTTCCACCCGGAAATTCCCAGCCGCCTTTGAATTCTCCGTAGCCACGCTGCGTTGCAAATATTTTGTTGTCGGCCTTAATCACGGCGGCAACAACCCGAACTGTTTTCATACTGCACGTTCCTCCTATTATCCTCTTTTGTGAAATTTTCCGCCTTCACATCATACATTTTCAAGGTGATATTATGGAGCTCATTCAGTTTTTCCAATGCCTTTGATTCACTGAAATTAGTATTCTCCGGTTCCTACAAACACCTTATAGATTCTCTGGTATCTGTAACCCTTCTTTAACACAGTATCATCCGGAACTAAAATTTGTAATTCTACCAGTTGCTTTACAATATTCGAAACCACATTGACTGATACTCCGGATGCGTCCTGCAATTCCTTTTTTGTAAATACAATCTGTTTCATAATGATTGGCATAATCTTATAAATTGAATTTCCTTTAATTGCTGTAATCGTCTGCATATCTTCTTTATAGATTTTCTTAATCTGTTCAATCTTATAAATATACGATGCACACTGATCGATCACACACTGAAGAAAGAATTTCAAAAAACCAGTAACATTCCCTTTTCTCAGTTCCATAAGATTACGCTGATAAGATGGTTTATATAATTCCAGTATTTCGGACATAAATAAAATCGGTTGGGATTCGTCCAACACTGCCATCTGCACAGGAATCAATGCTCTTCCCAGACGCCCGTTTCCATCTTTATACGCATGGATTGTTTCAAACTGTGCATGTGATAGTGCAATATTTACCAGAATCGGATCCAAAAATGAATTATTCATGTATTCATATAAATTCAAAAGCAGACCATACACCTCTTCCGGCGCTGGCGGAACAAATGTTGCCCCTTCGATGGTACATCCCTGTGGTCCAATCCAGTTCTGGGTGGTCCGGATCTTGCCCGGTGCTTTTTCAGCTCCTCTGACGCTATCCAGCAAAATCCGATGCATTCCATTGACCAGTTCATATGTGATACCGTTTTCCATATTCTCTGCGGCAAAATCAATTGTGTGCTTTAAATTTTGAATCTCTTTATTATCATCTGTTTGTTTTATATATTTTAAATAAAACATCTCATCCTGAGATATCTGTGTACCTTCAATTTGTGTTGATTTAAAGCTCTCTGTCAAAATAATGGAATCTAAAAAATACGCTGCATCAAATTCGAGCGTATTTAATAGAGACTTATATTCACCATACTTCGCATTTGCTTCTGCTGCTAATTTTAATAATTCTTTATCAATTTCATATTCCAAAGGCATTCTTTTGGCTCTATACGGCTCCATACAAGTACCTCTTTCACTGTTTTTAATAATATTATACTCTTTTCTGTGCATAAAATCACTATTTTTTAAAAATTTAGTGATTCCACCCTCTTTTCCATTCCTTTAAATTATCTCATATTGCAAAAGCTCGTACTTCAGTTTCGTTCCCTCCATGATTTCTTCCGGAAGCAATGCTCTCGCAACAAGCTTTAACTCATCCGACGCGATATCGGTTCTTTTCAGATGAGCATAATCCCCATCAATTTCTACCACTTCATAAAACCATGTTTCCATTGTGTTCTCCTTTTCCATTCAAATACTCATTCCACTTCGCGTTTATGCTTTCCAGTTCCTTTTTCTGCATGATGCGGTTCTTTTCATATCTATATCACAATCCCATCCACGTGATCCAGTTCATGCTGAATAATCTGTGCTGTCCAACCCGAATATTTGCCATGCTGCGGCTTGAAATTCTGATCCAGATAATCTACTTCAATCTCTTTATATCTGGTGCAGGGTCTTACTCCTTCCAAAGATAGACACCCCTCTTCCGTTTGAAATGCACCGCTTTTCTTGGTTATCTTCGCGTTTACCATGGCAAACTGAAAAGGTCCGACTGCCACCACAATAATATTCTTCTTTACGCCAATCATGTTGGCCGCCATTCCAACACAATGGTCAAGATTTGCGCGCAAAGTATCGAGCAAATCCTGTATCACTTGCTTATCCGCCTCCGTTGCCGATTCTGATTTTTGCGCCAAAAATAACGGATCTCTCATAATCGGTTTAACCATGTCTGTTACACTCCGTTTCGTAAATTGAAATTCTTTTGCTCTGGGGTTTACTATTTTTATGCTTCCTACCGAATATAATACACATAATCCTCTTTCCTCGGTGCCGCTTCCTTTAACGGTGCGGATGCATATCCGAGAATCAGATGTCCGATGCCCTCATAATCGCCTTCGATGCCAAGGCTCTTTAAAATATCTTTTCCTTCCTCGGACGCAAACTCTTCCTTGGCTCTGTGAATCCAGCAGCTATCGACGCCAAGATCTGCAGCCGCATTCATCAAATTGCCCATCACAAGAGTGCCATCGTAAAGGTATGTAGGCATCTGTTTGTTTGCCAACACGATGAGAAGTTCCGGTGCTCCGTAAAACGGATCAAATCCTTCTGGCTGTCCCATAATCTTTGCGTTCATTGCAGAAAGCTTGTCCCGCATTTCTTTATTCGTTACCGCAATGATAATCGGCGACTGCCTGCCCATACCAGTAGCCGCATAAGTTCCAGCTTTGATAATTGCCTGCAGTTTTTCCTCCTCAATCAGCTCCGGCTTGTATGCGCGGCAGCTTCTTCTGGTTTCCAATACTTTTAATGTTTCTGACATGGTGATGTCCGCCCCCTTTATTCATTCGTAATAATTTGATTAAGTTCTCCTTCCATCTGCTTAATCAAATCGACAACTAACGCATTTCCCATCATAAATCTACGTTTATTCAATGGCATCTCTACTATATCCTCACCAACTTTACAATACTTCGTATGTCCAGTAGGAAATCCCTGAATACGTTCAGTTTCCTCAGCAGTAAGAACACATATACAGTTCTGCCGGTATAGTGATTACTCCTATTAGGAACACTTCTTAGTACCTTTCTATAACTTCCGGCAGTATCTGTTGTTTCTGTAGTGATGTAACACTTTTCTCCAGTAGGAATGTAGATATAATTATTATCCGAGGTTGGATAATATGGTTTTCCTTCGGCTGTATATCTCGCCCTTGCATCCGCATCTCTCATGCTTTTCTGTGCGCTATCTATTACACATGCTCCACCCAAAATTGCTCCAAATAATAAACCTAACATAATGATTACCTCTCTTTCTGTGTTGTTGTTTTCTGAATCTATCATACAAAAGTAGCTGTCCTATAATTCGGACTTGTAAAAAGGTAATCTAATCCTAAAATGAAAGGTAATCTAATTTGTCAATGCCACTTTTTGATAAAACAACCGCCGCAGATCATCATCTGCGGCGATCGCCATCATTTCCCTTATTTGTTATTTTCATATTTATCCTCCCACTCCTTCGCCACCACGACAAGCCGGTTAAAGGATTCTGGAGAGGGCGTTGGTGTACCATTTGCTGCTTTGATGGATTGCGTATGCGCCCTTTCACAAGCAGGGGTAATTTCTGCATGCTTTACGCATTTCTTCCAAAGTTTTAATCCGAAATAGTCTATCAGGAATTCCGGGAATGCACTTAAAACAAACACTCCTGCTTCTTTTATTTTCTGTTCTTCCTGTCGCAATATCTCATATGGATTTATCGTACTTACATATTCATCATAACTGACTATATTTACATAATTCATAAGACAGGAGAGTCTCATAGAGAATACCTCTATTACACTCTTCCATATCTCAAAGTTGTAGTTCTTAAACTGAGGATACATACTCCGTGAAGCTGATATTGATTTATAATCTCCCAAGTGCTCCATCGAAACACAACAGTCGTCGCTCTTTCCGCATACTCCGGGTTCAAAATCACGTAGTGCTTCCACCATCGGATAACTGATATATAGCTTTCCATTCTCTGTTTCATTATCAAAACTTAGAATCATCTGATTGAGCACATCACTATCGGCATCCTCACCGAGATTATTGTTGTGTCCATCATAATCAAAAAACAGATATACTTCCGAAAAATCGTCTCTGCCAAGTCCGTTCAACTGCTCTTCCAGATTCTTATGTTCCTCCCGGAGAACTTCTATGATGTCTGTTTCAAAATCATCTTCCTTCAATCTCTTCCAAAGCATATAGATATTCTGCCCTGCCGGAAGGGTGATTATCTTAAAGTTTCCGTGTGAAAAAAACACCTTTGATATATTATCAATGATAAGCGGCTCTCGGGCTTCTCCTTCAACTATGAACGCTTTATAGTCCCCATCAGCCATTAAATGCACCTGCCTTATACATTTTCTGAAGATTGTGTGCCTGTCGAAGTTCTTTCTCCGTCAGCTCCGAAATTGCTTTAATCTTATTATCCCTAATAATAAAATAGCAATCCGGTCGTAATAAGTCATTACTCATAAGATCCGTATTGTGTGTAGTAGTAAATATCTGCACTCCTTTTATTTCCCTTAAGCGTTTCTCAACACTTTCCGATAACTCGAAATGATAAAATGCATCAAACTCATCTATATATACAAATGATGCCTTCTCCATTCTAATATACCAATAATAAAAGAGCGCAAGGGATCGTGTTCCCGTAGATGCAACTTTAAAGAAATCAGCGTCTTGATTTTCAAAATGGCAGTATATCGAATTTCTTCCGTCTACCTCACGAACAAATAAATCATATACGATATCATTCTCTTTCAGAAATTCCTGAAAATCTGCAATTTTACCACTATTTACGATACCCTCTGCTATTCCTTCACTTCCGCTCATGAAACCTTCATACCCTCTACTGTCCAATGAATAGAAAAGAAGCATGCGGTCTACAAAATCTATAAATTTCTTAAACACCTGATTTTCAACATTATCAGATAATATGGAATTGCTATTTACATATTTTACTCTAGATATCGGACTGTCATTTTTAATGGAAACATTTAAGGTATCTGAGCCTTCAAGAAGTGTAAATCCTTCTCTCCTTATAAAATCATAGTATATAACTTCTTTTCCATCAATGGAAAGACTCTCTTCCTGAAGTGTAATTCTGTCAGTCTTTTTATATCTGTACTCCACTTCATGTCCATCAAACACAAAATCATATTCAAATTCCGCAAACGATTTTCTTCCGTCCATGTTAAGATAAAAATCATATCCTGTTGATAATCTCTGCTTCTCCGTTAAATGGATGATGATATCAAAAATGGCTAATCCCAAATTAGACTTTCCGCAGCTGTTAATTCCATATACGATTCCCTTTGTAACACAACCATTCCGGATAATCTCTGGGTGAAAACCATAATTACTCGGCGAACCGATATCAAACGTGATTTTGTCTCTAAATCCTTTGAAATTTTCTACACTAAATTTCTTTAACATGATAATCGATCTCCATTTTCGCTGTAATTCATTCAAAGCCTAAGTTCTATGAACTTAGGCTTTGAATCATTCTTTTTAATCATTATATGATTATCCGCAAATTTTATCAAGGAATTCCGTATTTTTTTTACGGTTCCTTTTTCTCTTATTTTTTCGCTATACCGTTTTCCATGCGCCGCAACAGCGTAATCAGCGGAACAATCAGGATTCCGCAGAAAAAATTGCTGATTCCGTGTATGCAGTCCCACGGGAATCCGGCAGCAATCCACGCAAGCATGCCCTTCCAGTTCAGGCCGAACATCAGCGCCTGCGCCGGAGCATACAGAGTACCGAACGCAAATCCATGGGCGGCACATACCAGCATGTACACAATTGGTCGGATTTTTGCCGGCATATTTTGAGGCAGCAGCATCGTGACGCCCCATAGTACCGTCCAAACATACAGATATGGAACCCACCATGCCGCAAATCCACAGAAAATTCCGTTAAGCAGCACATAAATATAAATCGGATACAATGCTTTTTGCCGGTACACCACGGTAAAGACGATGGTAAATACTCCCAACAGATGTACATTCGGGAACAGTTCCATAATAAACTTCGATACATACATCAGTGCGCCGAGCATTGCAAAGACGGTGATTTCTCTGGTTGTAACCTTCATTATTTTTCAATCTTGAAGGAATACGCTGCTCCTTCGGTGATTTCTGTCTGGTCAACACCCTGCATCGCGTACTCACCGTTCTCATAGAAGGCCCAATAGACGCCATCCTTATCATAGTCCGCAGTTATGCCGTCTACGGTCTTGACATACAGTCCGAAATCGCCTTCGTCCCCTGCAATCAGCTCAAGCTCCTGCAGTGCCTCACCTACCAGCGTCTTGTCGGTGTGAATCTCATAGTTTTTTTCATTACCATCCTGATTCACAACAGAGAAATAGAAGGTCGTCTGGCCCTCTCCAATCACCTCGGTTTCTACATCTGTGCTCTGCTCCGTATCGGCTCCTGTTATCTGGTCCGCATCCGAACCTGCCGGTGTCTCCGTCACAGTCTGTCCATTGGAGACATCCTTTCCATCCGTATCACCACATCCTGTCGTAACAAGTGCCATAGCCACAATAAGCACCATACTGAGGAAGAATGACCACATTTTTGTTGTCCACTTTTTCTGCATCATTTTTTCTCCTTTTTGATTCTTTGTCTGTATTTCCTTCGGCTTGTTGGCAGCCGGCCCTCGCAGCTTATCTCGAAGGATGCTTGTCCGGATATTTCGACTTGGCACCTTGTCAATCGCCTTCTCGGAATACCTCCAATGGCTTGTCTCAAATCTGTGGCTTTTTGATAAGATTGACGCTCAACCGTGCCTCACGGCGACGGGCTCGTACAGGATTTGCACCTGTTTCCCCGGACGCGTCCTATTATATAGCGGATGTTTCCATTATACAAGTATTTTCACTTTCGCATTTTTACATTTATGCTCCTAAGAATGAATTTTGCTATTCTGATTGCAGACCGTTAAGCAACGTCGGTACTTAATGAGTGTCTTTTACGAATTTAGTACCGTTACGTTGCGATTCGAGCGGGAGCGTGTCTGCAATAGAATATGCAAATTCATTCGGGTAACTTTTGTAAAAAGGGAATTTTACTTTCCTTTTCCGCTGCGACGCTATATAATAGAAGCGTTCCTGCCGATGAGGTGAAACATGTCAAAATATTATTATGTAGATAGTGAGAATGTCGGGGATGAATGGATTGCTCTCTTCGAGGGGGCCGATCCGGACTCGCATTTTTTCATATTCTACACAACAAAATCACCATATATGTCCTACCCAAATGTGGTGAAATTATTATCACTCAACAAGAATCTGGAGTTCATTCTCTGCCACGAGGGCAGCAATGCGCTTGATTTTCAGTTGGTAACTTATCTTGGATATCAGCTTTGCAAGGAACCGGAAAACGAAATATATATTGTTTCAAAGGATACAGGATTTGATGCAGTTATACGTTTCTGGGAAGAACGAGAAATATCCATCCACAGGATTTTCTCTGCAAATTGCAATAATGATAAACCAACAGCTCCTGTATCATCCGGTGATGAAGCCATATCAGAACCGGATGTATCGGCTGCACCGGTTGCTTCCGGCGATGCAGACACTGTGTGCGGTGAACCGAAGCAGATAATCGATGATATTATTGCTGCCTGTCCAAACAGCAATACCTCGTATCTGCATCTTTTTCTCACACATTTCTATGGCGACAAAAAAGGTCTGAACATCTACAATACGGTGATTGCCAAAGATTACACCGCTTCGCCCCGCAAGTGGGACAAGAAGATGCGGTTTTCCGTACTCTGCCAGTACATTGGCAAATACACCGATGTGACGGATGTTCCGGTTGATGATGAGCTGATCAGTTTTCTGTACAAGCACAAAAACAACCCGAACAATGTGTTGAAGCTTCTTGTGGACCATTATGGTTCCAAGACCGGGCTTCGATACAAAAAGATGTTTCGCCCTTTTGTAAGATCATTGGCAAAACTATAGACTGTTACAAACATAACAAGAAAGCGGCAGGAACAAACAGGAAGGAAGGCTTTGCGCCAATCCCTCCTGTTTTTTTCTTTTTTGCATAAAATCCTCTTCTGCCCTATATAATTTATAGGTTACGCATATGAACGCCTGCGTTTACGGGACATATCATATATCGAGCGGGAAAATAGATATCATATCCGCTCAGAAAGGATTGATTGAAATGGGAATCACGAATTCCAACAAAGAATTGAGTACGGACCGCATTGACTGCGGGGAGTCCTTTACCGTAAAGCTCTCCCTGACAGCGGAGCCGGATATTGTCACCAACCCGACGGATATTGTTCTGATTCTTGACCGTTCCAGAAGCATGTCCGGAAGTCCTCTTGCCAACCTGAAAAATGGGGCGAAAAAATTTATTGACATCATAGATGAGGCTACGGACAGTTCCAAGGACGGACAGATTGGTTTCGGCAGCCGAATTGGCATTGTCAGCTTTGCGGATACTGCCACTCAGGATACCCAGCTCATTACTTCGGTTGCGGATCTGAAGGCAAGCGTGGATGCACTCACTGCCAACGGACGGACGAATCACGCGGATGCTTTTGCCAAAGCCTTCCAGCTTTTTGATCCGGCCTCCGACAACGCCCGGGTGATGGTTATGTTTACTGATGGTCTGACCACCGTCGGCGAGAATGCCACACCGATTGCCAATGCAGCAAAGGCACAGGGCGTGACCATCTACTGTATCGGGCTTTCGGGAAATGGCGGCATCGATGTCAACGCATTGAATGACTGGGCTTCTTCGCCTTCTTCTGCCTATGTTGTCATCACGCCGGATGATGAGGAGCTGGAAAATATTTTTTCCGATCTTGCGAAAAATATCTCCAAACCGGGAGCCAGAGACATCGTCATCGAAGATGTTGTGTCCTCCTGCTTTAAGATTACCGCCCTGTCCACTCCGACCAAGGGAACTGCGAGCCTGCTGAACGAGAATACGCTCCAGTGGAAAATTGATGAGCTCGGCGCCCACAAGAGCGAGGGGGCCTCTCTGGAATTTACCGTCCGGCATATCGGCCCGTGCTCCGGAACGGTTGAGGTCAACGAGAGTATATCCTATGATGACAAGGATCACAATATCGTCACCTTCCCTTCTCCGGAAATCGAGGTGGATTGTGGGGATACCGTTGTTACGGAGCCATGTCCGACTCCGGTATCTGTGGATATTGACGGCTGTGAGGATTCTGTAGAATTCAATGCCGGAGAAGTTTATCTGGAATCTCTTGGACGGATTCTCCAACTGGATGTGACTCTGAAAAATATATGTCCGCACCGGCGCGTTGCCCTTGCGGTTCTCGTGACGGAAGTGGATAGCTATGGCATGGAGCACAACCGCGGAATCAAAACCCTGACGATTCCGGCTCATACGAAGCAAAATTGCAGCGACATCATTGTCCGGTGCATCAAGTTCGTTCTTCCGGAGGAGCTGGATGTGTCCGGTTCGCCGCATTCCATCTGCAACGAGCGGAATTTCAAGGCAAGATTTATCGCCCACTACATCGACACGGATTTTTCGTGCTGCGCAAGCAGACCTTAAAGCCAAACTGCTGCGATTCTGAAACATGATAAAACATCCACCCTACAGGCAGCTTCCTGCTGCCCGGGGTGGATGGTATTTTTTCGGAGAAAAGGTTCTATTCCTCATCATATAAGCCGAATAATTTTAAAAATCTCTGCCAGAAATTGGGCTCGGCTGCAGGCTCTTTTTCCACTTCCTCATCCTCCATTTCAATGGAAGGTGTTTTTATGACAAACTGAACCGATTCTACCTGCGTATTTTTCTCTGAGACAAAGGATCTGACATCAAAATCGCCGCCGAGCATATCATCCACGGCATCTTTGATTTTGTCACTCAGCTTTGTCTTCAAATCAGAAGTTTTATCCTTAAATTCGAATGTGCCGTCAGTCAATGTAATGGTGCCATCGTAGAGCTCGACCGTTCCGTCAGACAGCTCTATGGCTCCATCTAACAGCTCAATACTGCCGTCCTTTAGCGCAATTGCCCCGTCATACAGTTCTACGGTTCCGTCTTCCAGTGCAACCGCGCCGCTTAACAGCTCTGCCGAACCATCACCGAGTGCCACAACACCGTTCGACAGGTTCGTTGCCCCGTTATGCAGGGTAATGGTTCCCGCCAGAAGATTGGCGCTTCCACTCTCGATTTCCTGCAGTCCCGCATCCAGTTTTTGCGCGCCGGCCTGCAGATTATCAATACCCGTCAGCAAATCACCGCAACCCGCACAAAGTGCCTGCGCACCAACCGCCGCAGAATCCACACCACCTGTATAATCCTGTAAGCCCTGATAGTATGTCTGATAGCTGTCAAGCTGTGCCTTTAGGGCAGATATCTGTGCAACAACCGCCTCCGGGACGGAAATTGCGTTCAGCTGCTCTATCAATCCCGAAAGTGTATCCGCATAGTTTTCCGGAGTGAGCGTAACCGGATTCATTCCGTTCGCGGCAAGCTGTGCATTCAGCTGTGCCCCAGCCTGCGCACAAAGCTGTTGGAATACCGCATAGGCACCACCGGTCAGTTCGCCGCTCTTTCCGGAGAGGTTGGAAAGACCATTGGACAAACTGTTTAAATTCGTCTGAACCACCTGTGCGCCGCTTTTTAAATCGTCGATGCCGTCTGTCAGAGTATCCGCACCGTCTACGGCCTCCCGGATGGCATCGTTGAGTGTTGACGCACCATCCTTTACATCTGCCGCACCTGTCAAAAGCTGCTGCGTTCCTTCTTTTAAGGTAACAAGACTGCTGTTTAGGGCGGTTGCACCGTCAACCAGTCTGGATGCACCGGTCTGTAAATCCCCTGCTCCGTCTGCCAGCGCACAGGCACCATCCTTCAACTCTCCGGCACCGGCTGTAAGTTCTGATGCGCCATCCTTTAAGTCCGATGCGCCGTCTTTGAGTTCATTTGCGCCCTCATCCAATTGTGCAACACCGTCACTTAGTTCCGCAACCTGCTCATTCAGTTCGGTATTGTCTTCGATATCCACATCCACGTCCATGGAAAGCGGTATTCCGTTGATTGCGATGCCGGTCATCTCAAAATCCGTCACATCTGCCGTAACGGTAATATCCGTCTCTTTTCCCGGCAAAATCATGTAACTGAGCTGCCGGTCTCCGCCCACATTGGCGGCAGTGGCACCGTCAGCGACAATATTTTTGCATTTTTCCGTATCAAGCGTAATCGCTGCCTGCAAACTGTAATTATCGAAAAAGCTGCTGTCGCAGTCCGCATTCTGCCGAATCGAGAGTTTCAATTGGAAGGCACCGCTTTTTCCGGCAAGCTCCTGCGCCTGATATTCTTTTCCATCGAGACAATACTGAATCGAAAAATCCCACGGAATCGAATGGTTGCTTAAAATACCTTCGTAATACAGTTTTTCCGCTTTGGTATCTATACGCACCGTTTCATTCTCAAACTGAATCTCATCATTCGTGGTCATATTCCGAAGCGCCGTATAATCCCCATAGTCAATAATTTTTCCATCCGAATCCAGCTCAAAAATATTGACCACATAGATTTTTTCCACCGAACCATCAGCGTTTAGATTGATATATACAACCTCCTGCTTGGGCGTATTCGTTTCTGCTGCAGCCGCTGCTACCGGAAGCATGGCACCAAGCAGCAAAATCACAGACAACACTATTGCAAGCATCCGTATTCCGGCTCTTTTCTTTTTGTTATGCTTCATTTTCAATTACCTCCTGTCTCCTTTTTGCATGTCTTACTTCTTTCTTACCAACCACCAGTCTGTCAAAAATATACAACAGCCCCGGCAGAACAAACAGAACAATTCCAAGTGAGCACAGCGCTCCTCTGCCGACAAACAGACCAAGCTGCGCCAAAAGCTGATGGCTGGTCATATAGGCAAGCAGAAATCCGACAACTGCGAGCACGCTGCCCGATGTCAGGATGGACACCGTAACGGCTGAAAGTGTCTGCTGAACCGCCTCCTTTTTGCCCATGGTCTGCCTGCATTCCCGATAGCGGTCAGTAAACAGAATCGCATAATCCACGGTGGCTCCAAGCTGTACGGAGCTGATAATCAGATACGCTATATAAAATACCGTCGAACCGGAAAAATAGGAGAATGACAGGTTCAGCCAGATTGCCGTCTCGATACTGAGCACCAGAATCACCGGAAGGACAACGGATTTCATCATCAAAAGAAGTACGAGGAATACCGCACCTATGGCAATCATATTGACCTTGAGCATATCCTGTGTGACAGTTTCCATAAGGTCGTAAGTGCTGACGCCTTCGCCCGCAAGATAGTAGCTGCCCGGATAATATTTTTCCGCAATCTCCCGCACCCTGTTGACAAGCGCAAAGGTTTCTTCTCCCTCAAAATCGGCATCTACCGACAGAACCATGCGGCTGTAATCGTCCGACATAAGCTGGGAAAGCTGACTCTCATCCAGATATTCGACCGGCACCTCCGCGCCCGCCATATCTACATAGGAAATAATGCCTGTAATCTCCGGTACGGTATGCAGTTCGTCGGAAAGCATTTTTTCTGTTGCCGTATCTCCCCGCGGAACCATCAGCACATAGCTATCGCTCTTGCCGAATACCTTTTCAATCTCCGCTATGTCGGAACCAAGTCTGGTATCGGTACCGTACAATTTGCCGGAACCGTAGTAATATTCGTTGGCATTGGAGCCGAGGAAGGCCGGCGCAATCATGAGCGCAAACACACAGACAAGCGGCAGCATCACCCTGCATACAACGCCTCCGAACTTCTTAAACTCCGGCACAAACCTGCGGTGCGCCGTTTTTGTTATGAGCTTCTGCATCATAAGAATAACCGCCGGCATAAATAGAAATACCGCAAGCAGACTGATGGCAACTCCCTTTGCCAGTGCAAGCCCCAGGTCGGAGCCTATGCCAAACCGCATAAAAATCAGGGCAACAAATCCGAGAACCGTCGTAAGCCCGCTCGAAAGTATCGAGCCCGTAGATTTACACAAAGCATCAATCATGGCCTGCTGCGGATTCTCATTTTTATGCCGGCACTCCTCAAACCGATGCAGCAGAAAGACAGAATAATCCAAAGATACCGCAAGCTGCAAAATTGTCCCCGCCGCATTCGTTACAAAGGAGATTTCTCCGAAAATCAGATTGCTTCCCATATTGATGGCAATCGCAACTCCAAGACCAATCAGAATGATGACCGGTTCTATCCACGAGGACG
>JBGVFC010000023.1:0-5623 GCA_045120755.1 Agathobacter sp.
GGAAAAGGTTTATCCGGTCTTTCGTTGGAGGAGCTTCAGAATCTCTATACGGTTCCGTTTTTCATCTGGACGAATTACGATACCGAAGAGGAAGAGATTGAGATGACCAGCATCAATTATCTGTCAACGCTGACCTTAGAGCGGGCAGGAATCGAACTTCCGGCCTACAATCAGTTTCTGGCGGATATGATGGAGGTGGTACCGGCGATAAATTCGCAGGGATATTACTCTGTCTCCAATGATGGCTATATCTACGTGGACGATGCGCAGGGCGAGGAAGCAGAATGGATACAGAATTATAAGATTCTGCAGTACAATTCCATGTTTGACAAGCGCAATAGAAGTGATGTTATCTTCCCGTATTTTGAGGAGGAACAGTAGGATGTTTGAGAATGTAAAAGCAATTGTATTTGATCTGGACGGCACACTGCTAGATACCCTGCAGGATTTGACCAATGCCGTGAATTATGCACTGAAAAAGAATGGGCTTGCGGAGCGGACCATAGAGGAGGTGCGCAATTTCGTGGGCAATGGCGTGGAGCTTCTGATGATTCGTGCGGTGCCGGGCGGAAGGGAGAATCCTGTATTTCTGGCAGCATTTGCGGACTTCAAGGAGTATTATGCCATCCACTGCAAGGATAACACGAAGCCGTATCAGGATGTGTGGAAGCTGATGGCACAGCTTCAGGAACGTGGTATCTGCATGGCAATTGTATCAAACAAGATTGATTTTGCGGTCAAGGAGCTGAATGAGGAATTCTTTGCACAATATACCTCGGCTGCCATCGGTGAGATGGAGGGTGTGAAGCGGAAGCCTTCACCGGATACGGTCAATAAGGCGCTGGAGCAAATCGGTATCCCGCGCGAAGCTGCCGTCTATGTCGGCGACTCGGATGTGGATATTGAGACAGCTGCCAATGCAGGGATTCCGTGTGTATCGGTCACATGGGGATTTCGGAGCCGGGAATTTTTGCAGGCGCATCATGCACAGCACATCATAGATACGCCGATGGAGTTGTTGGATATCCTATAAGTTTGATGAGATAAATAGCAGACAGGCGCAGCAGGCGCCGGAAGGAGGACTATGGAAACGAGAATTACAGGACATACGGGGCTGCTTGCTCTGATTGGTTCACCGGTAGACCACTCCGGTTCACCGGCTATGTACAATTACAGCTTTGCAAGACTTGGCTTGGATTATGTGTATGTAGCGCTGGACATCAAGGAGCATGAGGTGAAGGATGCGATTGCGGCGATGAAGCTGTTTCACATGCGTGGAGGCAATGTCACCATGCCGGATAAGACGGAAGCCGCCAAATACATGGATGAACTGTCTCCGGCAGCACAGATTATCGGGGCAGTCAATACCATTGTCAATGAGGATGGCAGATTGATTGGACATATCACGGATGGCGAAGGCTTTGTCAACAACCTGAAGGATCACGGTATCTCCATCGAAGGGAAAAAAATTACCGTAGCCGGAGGCGGCGGTGCGGCAACTGCCATTCAGGTGCAGTGTGCGTTGGACGGCGCGCGGGAGATTACCATTTTTAATAAGAAAGATGCTTTCTTTGAGCGCACCCTGCAGACGGCAGAGAAGATTAAAAAGGCGGTTCCGGGAATTGTAGTATCCGTCTATGATATCGATGATACCGCGAAGATGACAGAGGAGATTGCATCCAGCGATATTTTTGCCAATGCGACGATTGTTGGCATGAAGCCGCTGGACGATTTAAGTGTTGTCAAGGATGTATCTGCATTCCGCCCGGGACTTGTCGTTGCGGATGCCGTATATAATCCGGTTGAGACGAAGCTGCTGCGCGAAGCAAAGGAAGCCGGCTGCACCTGTGTCGGCGGAAAAGGCATGCTTTTATGGCAGGGAGTGGCTGCCTTTAAGCTGTTTACCGGAATGGATATGCCGGTGGAGGAAGTCAGAGAAAAGTATTATTCGTAGCAGCGAGAGGATTGAGCATGAGAGAGAATATTTTTTTAATCGGGTTTATGGGCGCGGGCAAGAGTACCATTGCCAAAGGCCTTCAGCGCACACTCGGCATGGAACTGGTGGAGATGGACGCGCGCATCGTAGAAGAACAGAAGATGTCCATCAATGAAATTTTTGCACAATACGGCGAAGACCATTTCCGCGATATTGAGAGCCAACTGATTCTGGATATCGGGCAGGAGGGCAACACGATTGTCTCCTGTGGTGGCGGTGTCGTGGTTCGCCCGCAGAATACCGAATATATGAAAAAAAGCGGCAAAATCGTATTTTTGTCCGCAACACCGCAGACCATCTATGAGCGTGTGAAGCACAGCACGGACCGCCCGATTTTAAATGGCCATATGAATGTGGAGTATATTGCTCAGTTGATGGAAAAACGGCGCGCACTTTATGAAGCGGCTGCCGATATCCGGATTGAGACGGACGGAAAATCAAGAGATGAAATTTGCAGGGAAATTGTACAGAAGCTTAACATGAAATAGAGGTAGACCATGAGATTCAATATGAACAACAAATTTTTTCAGGTGCTGGATAAAATTATAGATACATTTTTTTTGAGCATCCTGTGGCTGGTGTTTTCACTTCCGGTTATCACAATCGGAGCGTCCACAACCGCATTGTATTACACGGCACACAAGTCCCTGCGCAGGGACAAGGGATATGTCGGAAGAACCTTTCTCAAGGCATTTAAGGATAACTTTAAGCAGGCAACCTTAATGTGGCTGATCAATCTGGTCATTGATGTTGTTCTGGTTCTCGACTGTATCATCATGCAGGAGACTTTTATGCTGTATCTTTTCCTGATACTGGGAGGCTTTGTAATCGTATGGCAGATTTATCAGGCGGCATATGTGGCACGTTTTCAGAACAAGGTACTGGCAAGCATGAAGAACGCCTTTTTGTTCTTTGTTGCGAATCTGCCGTGGTCGCTTCTCATCCTTTTACTGCTTGTTGTATGTGTAGTTGTCATAATTCTTGCACCGATTACACTTTTATTCATTCCGGCGTCACTGTTCCTCGTCTATGATGCAATTTTGGAGCGCATTTTCCGCAACTATATGACGGAAGAGGATTTGCAAAACGAACTGGAAGAAGATATGTTAGAACGCGACTAGGCAAATACAGGTATAAATTTTCTCCATTTACAGATACTATTTCCAGAAATGTCAGTACAGTAAATGGAGGAATTTTTTATGAAGGCAACAGGAATTGTCCGTAGAATAGATGACCTGGGAAGAATTGTAGTCCCGAAGGAGATTCGCCGCACCCTGCGCATCCGTGAGGGTGATCCGCTTGAGATTTTTACGAACCGCGAGGGGGAGATTATGCTGAAAAAATATTCTCCCATCGGAGAATTGAGGGAGTTTGCAGCAAGCTATGCGGAAAGCCTTGCCCAGACCACCGGAGAGCTGGTATGTATTACCGACAGGGATTATGTGGTGGCTGCCGCAGGACCGAAGAAGAAGGAGTACGATGGAAAACCGCTTACGAAGGAGCTTGAGACCCTGATTGAGAAGAGGGGAACGGTCCAGATGAATGCGGAGGAACGTGAATTCATCCGGGTTACGCTGGATGACAGCGGAGATTTTCCGATGGAAGCGATTGCGACCATTCTGTGTAATGGTGACAGCATAGGCTCCGTCATTTTATATGGAAAAAATAAAGAAAAATGGCAGTCAGACACGGCGAAACAGCTCGTGCAGACGGCTGCACAGTTTTTAGGGAAACAGATGGAATAGGTATATGGCAAAAGAAAAGAAACAAAAAAAGAAAAAACGCCACCGCTTTTTCTGGTTTGTGATATGGACACAGCTCATCCTCATACTTCTGGTGGTAGGCGGACTGTCCTACTACTATTTTGGCGGATATGCGGACGAGGTCGATGCAATCCGGCAGGAGGCGCGGGAACTGGTTGAGGCAACGGATGAGGACTTTTTTGTTCCTTCGCAGACCTGCTCTTTGTATGATAAGAATGGCGTGCTCATTTCGGAGCGGGGCGGAGAAAAGGATGCGCAGTATGTCAATTATGAGGATATTCCTGCGCTCTACATAACAACGATTATCAGTATCGAGGACAAAAAATATTTTCAGCATAACGGAGTTGACTTTAAGGCGGTGCTTCGCGTGCTGACGGTGAAATTGCGGACAGGACAGATTACGCAGGGCGGCAGCACCATTACCATGCAGCTTGCCAAGCTGATGTTTCTGCAGCCGTCCAAGACCTGGCAGTATAAGGTGGAGCAGATGTTTTTGGCGATGGAGCTGGAGAAAAAATACAGCAAGAGCCAGATTTTGGAGTTCTATCTGAATAATATTTATTTTGCAAATGGGTATTACGGAATCGATGCGGCGTGTCACGGTTATTTCAATTGTGAACTGACGGAGCTGGATACATCACAGGTTGCTTTTTTGCTTGCGATTCCGAACAGCCCGACCTATTATGATCCGTTAGTCAGTCCGGAGCACACCCTGCAGAGGCGGAATCTGATTCTGCAGAATCTCAGGGATGACGGGAAAATTTCACAGCTTGAATATGAAATTGCATATGCCGAAGAGATTGAACTGAATCCGGCCCCGAAGGAGGACGGACTCTGGAACAACTATGTGGATACCTATGCCTACCACTGTGCGACAAAAGCCATGATGGAGAATGAGGGCTTTGTGTTCCAGGATTATTTTTCCGATTCGAAGGAAGAGGAAGCATACGACGAAAGCTATGATGAGATGTATGCGAAGTGCCGGAAAAAGCTGTATGCGGGAGGCTACAAAATCTATACCTCCATCGATATGGAGCTTCAGGAGCAATTACAGACAGCGGTCAATCAGGTGTTGTCCGACTATGATGAGGTCAACGAGGAGGGGGTCTATACACTTCAGGGAGCTGCCACCTGTATTGACAATACAACAGGAATGGTGGTTGCCATCGTCGGCGGCAGGGAGCAGGATTTTTCCTGCTATACGCTAAACCGTGCTTACCAGAGCCATCGCCAGCCGGGAAGTGCCATTAAGCCGCTTCTGGTATATACACCGCAGTTCGAGAGAGGTTATACCCCGGACAGTCTGGTCGTGGATGAGGAGATGGAGGATGGTCCGGTGAATGCAGGAGGCGTGTATTATGGGGAAGTGACCTTGCGCTTTGCCATTGAGCATTCCTTAAATACCGTGGCATGGAAGCTGTATGAGGAGCTGACGCCGGAGGTCGGACTGGAATATTTGAAAAAAATGAATTTTACGGACATCTATGAGACGGATTATGTGCTTCCGACCGCTTTGGGAGGTTTTACGACCGGAGTATCTGCGGTGGAGATGGCGGCGGGATATGCAACCATCGCCAACGATGGTAAATACCGGCAGCCGACCTGTATCAGGAGCATCATTGATTCCAACGAAAATGTCATATATACCGCAGAGCAGTCCGAGACGGTCATCTACGAGGAGAATGCCGCCCGCATGATGACGGACACACTGGTATCGGTTATGCAGGAGGGAACCGGAAAAAAGTGGCAGCTTGATTCCATGCCGTGTGCGGGCAAGACCGGAACAACCAATGAATACAAGGACGGCTGGTTTGTCGGATACACCCGCTACTATACCACCAGTGTATGGGTGGGCTATGATATG
>JBGVFC010000024.1:0-2655 GCA_045120755.1 Agathobacter sp.
GAAAATAGATTTACTTATTCACAAGGGATTTTTTGCTAAGATTTTAGCAAAAAATCCGCACATTTTGAGTTATATGTCAAGTGTTGTTTTTATCTTTTTCTTAACTTAATGCCATTGCGATATGACGGGTGAAAGACCTCAAATGCCTGATGATACAACGGGCGAGAGACCTCAAATGCCCGATGATACGATGGGCGGGAGACCTCAAATGCCCAATGATATGAAAGGCGAACCACCTGCAAATATGCCAAATGACAACGAGGGAAATATGCTCTAGAGCGTATTTCCCTCGAAAAAGGAATATGCACTTCCTTCCATCTTCTTGCTCCGGTAAGTGCATGAATCTGCGTTGTGATAGAGCGCTTCAAAACCGACATCATCTCCCTGCCGCATAAATGCAGCTCCGAGGCTGACGGATATTCTTCGCCCTCCCAGTTCCGGAATGTCGATATCTGCAACATTGTTGAAGAAACGCTCAATCAGCGCCGCTCCCGTATCCTCATCTACCGTTCCATCCGCAAATACGGCAAATTCATCCCCTCCGAGGCGCATAACGGTATCCGTATCGCGGAATGATTCCTTCAGACATCGGGCAATCTCAATCAGTACCCGGTCTCCTACCCCATGTCCACAGCTATCATTGATGGATTTGAATTTATCCACATCCAGCAGTCCAAACATTCCCACATGGCCGGAAGCAATCAATTCTTTGATCTTCTTCTCTCCGGAACCCCGGTTGCAGATGCCTGTCATCAAATCCGTCTCGGATAAATACTTCAAATGGTTCGCTTTCCGCTTCTCCGCATCAATATCCTCAACCATCCACAGCACCTTGCTCAGCCGATGGTCGCCATCATATTCCACTGCAATAAATCTGCCGCGGCACCATGCACCTGTCGCCCTGATAAATTCCTGCGTTATGGTTTTTACTCCCTGCATACGTTCATCGAGCGTATCCAGATTCACGAAGTCCAGCATGACATCCAGATACTGTTCATCCGTATGCCTTTGTATGATGTCACAAACGATGGTCTGTACATTCCTGCCCGGTTCTCCTGTTGTATGGGAAATATGCTCCGCACCGCTCAATGTCTCAAACCTGTTATTTTTCATATCAATGATATACATGGAGACATATATGCTTGCCGCCGCCAACAGCAGATGCTTCTGTTCGATTTCATTCACAACCGCTGCGGTATTATCAATCGTGGTAAGGAGAGCCGTTCTCCTGCCTTCCAGATAGGTAATGGAAATCGTCGTGGAATAGGTATTGTAATATCCCTTCTCATTCTTCACGACCGAACGGTAATTCTCCTGATAGGTCACTCCATCCTCCAGCTTGCGCAAATTGTCAAGCGCCAGGAACTCCCTCAGCCGGTCCCAGTCATTCGGATGCACATTCTTCTCCTGTGTATTCACCCACGCACTCCAGTCCCCGGTTGCAATCTGCTGTACTCCCTGATTCTTGAAAAACAGATAATCCGATTGTCCGGTCTCCAAATCCAGCCGCCGGATTCCCTTATAGGTATCGGTTGCCGTAGCCACAAGAATCTGCTCATAGCTTTGTACCACGCGGTCCTTTTCCTCCAATGCCGCCCTGTGCTTCCTGCCGGAATCAATCCCGATATAGAGCAGGACTGCCAGCAGAACCAGACAAATGGCTGCCATAATGATATATGCGCCTCCTACGCTCTGTGAAATTCCCACATATACCGACAGCACAATCAAAATAAGAATTGTCACTATAATCAATATGGTATGATATCGATGAATTTTATCCTTATGTAAGTTCATACGCGTCACTCCTAATCGTATTTGTTCCTCTAACTGTCTATTCAGAAGTCTATCCTATTATTCGCAGTGCCCACTCGGAAAATTACCATTTTCCTCGTTGTACGGGCATTCGCCCTATCGAAATCAGTCGTGCTAATACCGCCTGCAAGCAGTCGCATTATCACTCATTGATTTCGGCACTGCTCATTGCTTTCGCTCATTATATCATGTGCTTCGCACATGATGCCTGCGGCTGATACTTATGCGCATTCGCGCGTGATATAATTTCGCTACGCTCATTATATCATAAATACCACGAATATCGTATATGCAATTTCATTTAATAATAGAAATGAAAAAAAGAGCTTCCAATCGAAATGATTGAAAGCTCTTCATCCTATAATCGGCGTGACAAGATTCGAACTTGCGGCCTCTACGTCCCGAACGTAGCGCTCTACCAAACTGAGCCACACGCCGTTGAAAATTGGTGCTCAATTATATTACCACATAGTTTTTGGTTTGTCTAGTGATTTTTTTATTTTCTCTGCCAAAAATGTAACAGTTCAGCCCGCGCCATTCGCAATCTCGCCCTTCGGGCTTCAAAGCTTGCTTACGCAAGCGGATTGCTCATAATCGAGGCGCTCCGCTCATAACCAATCGGATGTGCTCATTCATGCAAGCATGATTCGTCCATCCAATTAGTTATGGCTGAACTGTTACCTGAAAATAAAATAATTACGAATTCCTTTGCGGGTTGTCTGTCATTGTTATGGAAACATGGTCGAATCGACCGGACGGGTATTCCTGAAAACACCCATGATACATATATTGATGATAAATCGTTTAGAACCCCTGATTCATATATTCCGTGAATTCTTCAAG
>JBGVFC010000025.1:0-22953 GCA_045120755.1 Agathobacter sp.
TGTATCTGGTATGCCCCCACGCTGTCAATCATACCGAGCGACAGAAGGACATCCCCGTCTGCGATTCCTCTCCGCAGGCTTTCTCCCGTGTAGCCGTGCTCATAGTCTCTGGCAAACTCCAAAATCCCTTCCATGTAACCATCCGGAAAACTGCAGGTGGCATTCTCCCAGTCGATGAACGAATCCATCCCGAGCGCACACAGGGTGGTCAGCGGCGGCTCGTCTGCGGAGAAGCCGACCACGGCATTGACATCCCCTCCGAGGTCCTCCAGAAGCTTCATCAGTTCCTCCGGGCTTAGCCCGCTCTGTCCGTCGACCACATCAGCGGAGCCCCAGATGGAATAGAGCTGGAACGCATAGCCGAGGCTGTACAGGTGTCCGTCCATCTCACATGCTTCCAGCACATTTTCCTGAAGTTCTGACCTGTCAAAGCTGCTGTCCTTTTCCATAAAGGAATACAAATCCACAAATGCACCTTTTCCGGCATACAGGCTGTCATTGATTCCCCCTCCGACCTCCAGAATGTCCGGTGCCTCGCCACTTACCAGGTCGAGCTGGAACTGGTCCGCCTCCTGCTCATAATCGCCGCCCTTCGCATAGGTGACCACCTCAATCCGGCAGTCATCACTGAAGCGGTTGAAGCCCGTGACAAGGTCCTCGGTCGCCGCACTTAACAGCATCACTCCAAGCGTGACCTTCTCCTTGGTGTCCACTCCGAGTGAGAATGACACATACTCCGAATTCTCACTCTGCTTATAATTGTCCACCATCTGTATTTCCCCGTCCTTCGCGGCAAGGTACATGATATTTTCTCCCAGCACGCCGTAGGAGGACAGGTTAAAAAGTGTCTCCTGTTCCTGCGCATCGTACGAGTATCGGTAGAGATTGTTTCCCTTGCAGTAGAGAAAACCGTCCTCCGTGAATGCGACAGAATCTAACTGTCCATAAGGTTCATAATCTACTCCTTGTACAAAATCAATACCTTCCAGCCTCTTTTGGGGTTTTACACCTTTCTGTTCCACATCCAGTTCCTGAATATAGGTACCCTCAGAATCCTTTCCCAAAATGGTAGGTATCCCCTTCTCGTTCAGCGAAAAAGAAAGCATTTTATATCCATGGGAATCTGGAATCTGCTCATAATACAAAGTATTCCACTCTGCGTCCTTGACATAGATACGGTCAATGAAAGAATATGTGACAACTCCCTCTATATCTTCCACATAATCAGGAAAGAACTCCTTTGTCGGAGCTGCCACGGTACACCAAACATAGCGATATCCATTCTTATCTACACAAGTATCCTGAAGCAGATACCACCCATCATCCGCTAGGTTTTCAAATATAATACCTTCTACCTTCTCTGTCTGTCCCTGTGTATCAACCTTCCAAACCGTTCCCGCAAAGTTGTTGTCGGATAACTCCGTCAGATAAATATTCCCCGCTTCATCTGCGGCTATTCCATTTATATTGGTAACATCCGCTATCTCCGCGGTCTGCAGGATTTCTCCTGACTCCATATCCTGCACAACCACCTGCGTACTGTTTCCCTCTGTATAATACCCATAGATGGTATCGCCCTCCACTGCAATTCCATCGTAATGTCTGCTTAGAGAAACATGGTTGTCTATCCATGATAAGGTTTCCTCCTGCGGTGCTGTCTGCTGGCTATCTGGTTCCGTGCTGTTTCCGGTATTTCCTCCACAGGCGGACAGTAGCAATACTGTCACAAGTACCAGAGAAACCGTCTTTGCCAGTTCCTTTTTGCATGATTCTTTTTCCATAAGCATCTTCTCCTTCTCTATTTTTGTCCCCATTTCATAACTTCATAATAAAGAAAAAAAGATTAAGATTCTACGACAAACTTCATTAAGATTTTCTTAAATTTTGCTGCGCCGCTCTCTTTGCCAGCAAAAATAAACTTTTGATTGAACATTTGTTCTGTATATACTATAATAAAATTATATAATTGAACAGAAAGCGGATGCGATTTTCCGATGTTAAGTGCCCTCTAGTACATAAAGGAGGGTGATGCCCTATGATAAGTTTAGGTGATGTACTTACGCTTTTACTGGTAATCTTTGCGGCTCTATCTTATATAGATATTCATAATAACAAAAAGAAATAGCATCCCTACCGCCTAAAGTGTGGATGCTATTCTTGTAATTGTATTATACTGAGGGCAATCGGAAATTTCAATTCCGATAACCTTTCTAAGTAAATTATATACTAGAGCTACTTGTTTTGCAAGTGGCTCTTTTTATCACCAGCCTCTACATCTGCTCCTGTAAATATATGGTAATCCGGTTCTCCATCCGCCCGATTGCCGTATCCACATCACATTCCCCATCGAAGTATGCCTGCGCTTCCTCATCGATGATGTTCTGGATGCCCCAGTTATACTGGTGGTGCGTGTCCGCACTCTCAATCAGTTGCTGAACTGCGTCCACATCCTCCTGCTCTGCTTCATACGCGTACAGATATTCCCCTCCATCGTAGTAGGTATCTTTTGGCAGTTCCACCGGACCGTCCTCCGCGTCCTCTATCTTTGGTTCCATTGCCTGCTGCATTGCCTCCGCAAGCTGCTCCTTCATCAGTGGGAAGCCCTCTCCCCTGTAACCGTTGGCAAGGCTGTACTTGATGAATTCCCACGCATATTCCTGCCTGTCACTCATGGCATTGATGGAATAGTCCCCTCCACGGTAGCTTACTGCTGTTCCGCTTCCGCCCGCAGTCGGATAGCCGAGGAATTCCACATCCCCATAGAACTGCTTCTGTATCTGGTACGCTCCCACACTGTCAATCATACCGAGCGACAGAAGGACTTCCCCGTCTGCGATTCCTTTCCTCAGGCTTTCCCCGGTATAACCGTGCTCATATTCTCTGGCAAACTCCAAAATTCCTTCCATGTAACCATCCGGAAAACTGCAGGTGGCATTCTCCCAGTCGATGAACGAATCCATCCCGAGCGCACACAGGGTGGTCAGCGGCGGCTCGTCTGCGGAGAAGCCGACCACGGCATTGACATCCCCTCCGTGGTCCTCCAGCAGCTTCATCAGCTCCTCCGGGCTTAGTCCGCTCTGTCCATTCACCACATCAGCGGAGCCCCAGATGGAATAGAGCTGAAACGCATAGCCGAGGCTGTACAGGTGTCCGTCCGTCTCACACGCTTCCAGCACATTTTCCTGAAGCTCTGACCTGTCAAAGCTGCTGTCATTTTCCATAAAGGAGTACAGGTCCGCAAACGCCCCTTTTCCGGCATACAGGCTGGCATTGATTTCCCCTCCGGCCTCCAGAATGTCCGGTGCCTCGCCCCTTACCAGGTCGAGCTGGAACTGCTCTGCCTCCTGCTCATAATCGCCGCCCTTCGCATAGGTACCCCCTGTTTCATACAGATATTGACATTGAGTATTTTTTCCTGCGCCTGTTCTCCCGCCTCGATGGCATTCTCCAACAGATTTCCCAAAATCACATTAAGGTTGTAGGAATGGATAATTGTCTTGGGCATCTTCACCTTCGCGCTTACCGTAAATCCCTTTTCCCTTGCTTTCTGCAGCATATAATTCAGGACACTATCTGTCTCCATATTGCCCGTTGAAACCATTTCGTTCGGATTTTGCAGAGATGCCTGCATCCTTATAATGTAATCACGAATTTCTGTTGCATTATTTTTTTCTGCGAGATATTGAATTTCTGTTAAGTGATGCTTGAGGTCATGTCGCAATGCCCTGACGCGGTTTTCCGACTGCAAAATCACATCCAACTGATTTGCATAGGATTTTACCTGTTGCCGGAGTATTTCATTTTCATAATTTTTTGCCATAGCTTCGCAGAGGGCATTATACAGATACAGGAGGAAAAAATTAAGAAGCAGCAATCCTACACCGACGATAATGAGCGGCATTTTTTCCTGCTCCACATAAAACAGAAAAATCAGCAAAATAATACTGATGATGGGTACAATAATCAGAGAAAAATTCTGCACCGTATCCGTATTCCGCCTTTTTTGCACAATTTTTTCCGTAAGAAGTTCGCAGATAAATACAAAAAATACGCTCAGTACGCTAAAAATCTGGTCAAATCCCTCACCGTCTACATAATCCACAAACAACCATACTCCGACAACATCACACCCTGCCAGTATCAAATAAATGAACCCAACAATAAACAGCCTCACTTTGAGCGGTTTATTATAAAAACCGGTAAGGATAATCATCCCAATAATATTAGACAGAACGTTAACCCACGCCGTATGAAATGCGAGATATAGCCCCACTGTAAGTATAAAAAAGCCGCCGTAAGCGCCAAATTCCTGCTTTCTGGTAAGCCTTGATTTTCCGGCAAGCGTATCCATACATCTCTTAATCAGATATGTGCGGAATGCATTCGCCGTCATACATAGTAAGCCGTCCAACATCAGCTAATCCTCCTTCAAAAGACTTTCCCGCACCTGTTTTCGATATTTCTGACTGATGGTAAGCTTCATGTTGTTGTCCGTCTCGACATATTCATAGGCATATCGGGATATATGTTCCTTGTTCACTATATAGGATTGGTGAATCACGAGAAACTCAGGCGGCAGATCCTTCTGTATTTCTTTGAGCTTTCCATAAAAGGTATATTCCCCTTTGGTAGTAACAATATTGATTTTTCTTCCGCTGCTAAAAAAGAAGATAATCTCGCCATATGCGATTTGATAGAGTTCTTTTCCACACTGAAATTTGAATTTTTCGCTGCGCCTTCGCAAAATTTTCATTCCAAGCTCTAAAACTTCTATAATATCCGCTTCCATAACAGGCTTTTCCAAAAAATCCAGCGGTTGTGTCTTGAATAGCTGTTGTGCATAGGATGTATGGGAAGAGATATAGACGATCTGCATTTCCCTATTATCGAGGGTTTTGCGGATATAGCTTCCTACCTCCAGGCCGCTAAGCTCAAACATCTCAATATCCAAAAACAGAATGTCCACTTCTTTCCCCTGTTTCAGATACTCACAAAAACTTTCTCCTGAATACCACGCGAGAATTTCTATCTGTATATTTTTCGTCTTTGCATACGACAGAATTGTATTTTCAATCTCCGCACATACATTTTTTCCATCGTCACATATTCCAATTTTTATCATTTCCCGCTCCCTCTGTTCTGCTCTTCTTCTACATGATACAATGTCTGATTGCAATAATCAATTTTTATGGCACAAAAAAAGCGGACATTGCTGTCCGCTTTAAACTGTACCTATTCCGATATTAATCCTGAACATATGGCATAAGAGCTAAATGACGAGCTCTCTTGATAGCTACGGTAAGAGCTCTCTGATGCTTTGCACAGTTGCCTGTGATACGGCGAGGAAGAATCTTACCTCTCTCAGAGATGTATCTCTTTAACTTGTTGGTGTCCTTATAATCAATGACATTATCCTTGCCACAGAATACACATACCTTTTTTCTTCTACGCATTGGTCTTCTCTTCATAGAAGCGCCATCGCCAGCTGCTTTATTGAAAGCCATGATTGTTACCTCCTTATTTCATTTAAATGGTAATCCTTCACTAATTCCACGGTAATTCTTCGTCGATACCGTCCGGAATATTCATAAATCCGTCCCCTGCTGCACCGCTTGGAGCCGGTCTGTCTGCCGGAGCATAACCACCGCCGTTGCCACTTGTACTTGCATTCTTACTCTCTGCAAATTCAATGTTCTCAACTACAACATCCGTTGTATAGACCTTCTGGCCGTCCTTGTTGGTGTAGCTTCCAGTCTGGATTCTTCCTTCAAGCGCAAACTTTGTGCCCTTGCGTCCGAATCTCTCTAAAAATTCTGCGGTCTTGTTAAAAGCAACGCAGTTGATAAAATCTGCTGACTGCTCGTCATTGTCACGCTTGAATCTACGGTCAACTGCAAGAGAAAATCTTGCAATTGCGGTAGAATTCTCGCCCTGAGAATAACGAATCTCAGCATCTCTCGTTAATCTTCCAATAAGAATAACTTTATTCATATCTTCACCTTGTCTTCCTAATGACTATGCCTCGTCTTTTCTAACGCATAAGAAACGAAGAACATTATCCATGATACGAACATCCTGCTCAACTAATGCAGGAACACTTGACTCTGCTTCAAACTGAATGAAGTAGTAGAAGCCTTCTGACATATGCTGAATCTCATATGCTAACTTCTTCTTTCCCTGATCTTCAACTTCAGTTACAGTACCGCCTACACGAGTGATGTACTCTTTTGCCTTCTCAACGGTTGCTGTTCTCGCATCATCTTCGATCTTTGCACTAACAACGAGTGCTAATTCATACTTATTCATGCGAAATTTACCTCCTTTTGGTCTCTGGCTCACGGACAGGCCGTGAACAAGGAATTAATATACCACGAGAAAAGATATTACCATGATTTTTCAAGGATTTCAAGAGTTTTTTGAAATTTCTATGCACAAGCTGAACATTTGCGGGCATTTTGTGCGAATAAACAAACAGATACCGCCCGGCAACCGGTTTTATACATAAATAACACGATTGCGTAAAATTGTACTGCGGTAGGATTTTACTCGTATTACTGGCAAAATTTCCTGCATTTGGTGAGTGCGGCATTTCCCATCATCCGGGCAGTCCCCTGCGATTTGTGTGCAGGTCGTATCGCGAAGTGTTTCTAGCTCGCCTGTTTCGTATCATCGCGCTGACGCAGACAATCGCCATCCATGTGCTTAGGTCTGCTCACGCCGCGTCCATGCGGCGTGTAGCGCGATATTTATTACTCGGACAGGCGAGCAAGGAACACTAACGCTCACTCTATTCACACAAATTGCAGGGGACTGTCCGGACGATGTTGGAAATATCGTCGCGGAAAAATGCGGAAATTCTGTCCGGTAAATACAACGAGCAAAATCCGGCAGATGCAATTTTAGCTATGAGTGTATGTATAAATCCGGTTGCCGGGCGGTATTCTTCCAATTCGTTACACAAAATGCCCGTAAATGTACTAAGCATTATCATTCCTTCTTCTTCAGGCCGCGGTCATTCTTCTCTACGAGCTTGCGCGGCACCATCACCTGATGGCCGCAGCCCATACATTTTAGGCGGAAATCCGCTCCGACGCGCAGGATTTCCCACTCACTGCTGCCGCACGGATGCGGCTTTTTTAATTTGACAATATCGCCTACTGCATATTTGTCCATTGGAATTCCTCCTCTAAAACTGCTTTTTCATCCAAATATGTGGGCATCCTTCCTCTTCGTCTTCCTCCCCATATTCCACAAAACCTGATTTCATATAAAAATCCCTTACTCTGCATTGCGCGTGCAGGGACAGGCTTTTTCCGCCTTTGCCGGTTATGACTTTTTCCGCCGCTTCTATCATCTTCGAACCGATATGGCAGCCTCTGTATTCCTTGAGAACCGCCAGTCTGCCCAACAGATAGGCGCCCGGTTCCTCTCCCTCAAATATCCTGCAGGTTGCAATCGGCTCATTGCTCTCATTGTACATGACGATATGCGTTGCAATCGAATCGATATCATCAAATTCATTTTGAAATCCCTGCTCATCCATAAAAACCTTCTGCCGGATTCCTCTGACATCCTTCGACAGATAATTGTAATTTTTTGTCTGCATACTTATCTCCTGACCATTTTCCATAGTAAAACGGGCGCTCTGCCCCTCAAAGGCACTTTGTACTATACGGTAACTCTGGAAAATACTTCCCCCAGTCCTGCCTGAATCAATAAATCCGCACGGCTGTCCATCGGTGTGGCGGATTTGTTGATGAGAACCAGCTTATTGCCTCTATAATAATCAATCAGTCCTGCTGCCGGATACACAGCGAGAGAGGTTCCGCCCACAATCAGCATGTCCGCATGGCTGATATAGTACACCGCATCCTGCAGGGTTGCCTGATTCAGTCCCTCTTCATACAGGACCACATCCGGCTTGACCGGTCCGCCGCACCGCGGACACTTCGGTACTCCGGTAGAATGCAGGATGTCCTCTGCGCTCATAAATTCGGCACAGTCCTCACAATAATTGCGGAGCACACTGCCGTGCAGCTCCATGACGTTCTTACTGCCCGCTTTCTGGTGCAGTCCGTCAATGTTCTGTGTGACAATTCCCCTGACCTTGCCTGCCTGCTCCAATTCGGCAAGCTTTTTGTGGGTAATGTTCGGCTCTGCATCAAGACAAAGCATCTTGTCCCGATAAAAACGATAAAATTCCTCCGGCTTTTTCCGGTAAAAGGTATGGCTTAATATGGTCTCCGGCGGATAGTCATACTTCTGATTATACAGGCCATCCACGCTCCTAAAATCCGGTATGCCGCTCTCCGTCGATACGCCCGCACCGCCGAAGAACACAATATTGTCCGACTCTCTGACCATCTGTAAAAACTGTTCAATTTCGTTCATTCCGATACCTCCCACTTTTATTTTTTATGCTTTTTGATTAAATTGGAAGCCTGTACGATTAATATGTCACCCTGCAGAATCTTCAAATCCCCGGTCGCAACAATCGTCATATTCTCCCTGATTACCATATAAATCTGCATACTGAATTCATTCGTCAGTTCATTGACCGTGCGGTTTATGTAGCTGCTCTGTTCGTCCACCAAAATCTCACTAATCCGTTCAATATCAACCGGATGGACTCCGGCATTCATGTCCTTCTGATACTGCTCGACAAAACCGGCGCTGATAATACCGGTCGGAATCGCCACAACCCCGACACCTAAGAAAGCAATGACGATTGCCATACATTTTCCAACAATCGTAATCGGATAGATGTCTCCGTAACCTACGGTCAGCAGGGTAGACATCGACCACCAGATACCGGAAAATGCGTTCTGAAAATTCTGCGGCTGCGCGTCATGCTCTGCGCTGTACATACACAGGCTGCTTGCCAGCATCAGTATGAGGATGATAAATACCGAGGACATAATCTGATTCCGTTTCTGATACAGGACGGACGTAATTACATGGAAGGAGTCATACTGTGCATTGATGCGGAACAGGTGAAAAATTCGCACCACCCTAAGCATCCGGAATGCTACAAATCCGGACAGGAAGAAAAACGGCAGAATCGTAAATAAATCCACAATCCCATCAAAGGAATACAGGAAACGCAATCTCGCCTTCCATCGCGGAAGCTTCGGATACAGATATTCCGCCGTCCAGATACGAAGCAGATATTCAACGCAAAAAATAGCAACCGTAATGATTTCGGTAACCCGGAAAAATGGATACAACGCCTGCAATTGGTCAAAAGTCTCCAAAAACATACAGCAGATATTGGCTATAATAACTACTACAATGAAGATATCAAAGGATTTGCTTATGGTATCTTCCTTATTTCCAATCTGTATAATATCAAAAATACGCTTTTTCATAGGTGGTAGTCCTCTTCCAAAATTCTCACAAATACACAATAACAGCATAACACATGTCGACCTTTTGTTCAATCTATGGATAAATTTTATTTTTCTCCTCCGCAGACAACTTGAAATACCTTGTCCTTTCTATTATAATAGGAAAAGAAAATTTTTTACACGATCAGAAATGGGGTATATATATGGGATTATTTGGTAGTTTATTCAAAGCTGTCGGCAACGCAGTGTCCGATGCCGTATCTGACGCTGTATCCGGTACGGTATCAGATGCCGTATCTAATGTGCTATCGGATGCGATACCGAACTCGACCGCTTTCACACAGCACAGTGATTATGATTACAGAAGCTTTGATCAGAAGCTTCAGGCAATTTTGCCGAATCTGGGGAATTATGACGTTCGAAAAAATGTTTCTCCCGACGAACTGGAACAGGAGGCCGGAAGAGAGATTTATATCCGCGGCGGCTGCTATTCGAAGCCGGAAAATTTGTCCTATGTGCTGTACAAGGACGGCCAGTGCGCGCTGATTATCAATCTGTGGTACACCTACGAGATTTATAAGCATATGGCCAACCGCCAGATTAAAGATTACTGCGGCAGCATTGGCATCAAGGTACTGGATTTCTTTGATTATCTTCCGAACGAAGCCAATTATATGGAAGACAGAATCCGCACACAATTACAATAGGGCTGTTGCATATGGGATTTTCCCGTATGTAAAAGTATAAAAGAAAGAGAAATGTGACGATAGTTGCACCTGTGGCAGATGAAGCATGTTCCATTTTAGGGGCTTTGCAGGTAGCAGGGATATGTTCAGTCTGGTAGAAACAAGCACGCTTTGTTTCCTTCAAAGTGATTTCTCTTTCTTTTTTTATGGAGATTTTTCGAATGGACTTGTGGGAAAAACTGTTTCTGCCGGAGTGCTGGCAGGAATTTATGGAATACAAAATAGAAAAACAGCATATATCCGGCGCTGAACAGGCAGCTTTGGAGGATTTTATCAAGAACCGGACCTACCTGTCTGTTCTTGCCGGGATTGGACAGGGCAACAGCACCCTGCCTCTCCCGCACCGGAAAGAGGTGAACAAGAGCGGTGTGTCCAAGAAAAGAGTTGTGTATTCCTTTTCAGGAGATTTTAACATGATCCTGAAAATGACTGCCTATCTACTGTTTCGCTATGACGACCTTTTTTCCAATAACTGCTATGCTTTCCGAAGAAGCTACGGCGTGAAGGATGCCGTCCGGCGCATCCGTTGCAACAGTAAAATCGCAGACAAATACAGTCTGAAAATTGATATCAGCAATTATTTTAATTCTATTGATGTTCCACTTCTGCTGCAAAAGCTGGAATTCCTGAAAGACCGGGATGAACGGCTTTTTCATTTTCTGGAAAGGCTGTTGACGGAGGATAAGGCAATCATTCAGGAGTCCGGACAGGAAGTGGTAATCGAAGAAAAAAGAGGTGCCATGGCAGGGATTCCCATCGCCCCATTTCTGGCAAATGTATATCTGATGGATGTTGACCGCCTGTTTGCAGAGAAACAAGTATTATATTTCCGTTATTCGGACGATATCCTGATTTTTGCAGACAGTATGGAAGAACTGGAGGCGTTAAAACAGGAATTATACAATAAAATTGAGGAGCATTTTCTGACTTTAAACCCTGCAAAGGTGCATATCAGCGCACCGGGGGAAGCCTTTGAATTTCTGGGATTCCGGTTCGCTGACGGCGAGGTGGATTTATCGGACAGCACCGTCCAGAAAATCAAAGCAAAAATCAAGCGCAAGGCTCACGCGCTCCGCAGATGGCAGCAAAAAAAGAACCTGCCGGGTGAGCGCGCCGCAAAGGGCTTCATCCGCTCCATGAACCGCAAATTCTATGATGATGGTTCCGGAACGGAATTTTCCTGGAGCCGGTGGTTCTTTCCCTGCATCACTACGGATACGCGCCTTCGCGAAGTGGATGCCTATATGCAGCAGTATATCCGCTACTGTGTGACCGGGCGGCACTATAAAGGGAATTACCGCATCACTTACGAGCAGATGAAGCAGTGGGGGTACCGGAGTCTGGTGCATGAATATTATCTTCCGCACGAATCGCAACATAGCAATTTTAGGTTTTGATATAGGCTGTCCAGCGTCTGTTCGATGTCTGTCAGGTTTAGTAATTGGTTGATGTCATGCTCGAAATTTGCAGGTAATTTGCTGCATTTCTTCTTCGCCAGCGCAATCAGCCGCTTTTCGCCGGGATGGTACACCTTATTTACCGCGAAAAGAATATCAAAATAGGATGCCAGATAAGCGGCGATTCTGTGGTTGACGGAAATCATGTCCTGTCTCTGATATGCTTTGATAATCTGTGTGTCGTAGGATGCAATCACTCCATGAAGCATTTCCATATTTTTGGAGATAATGTTCTGCCGCAATTCCTCCGGATAGAAAATCCGGTTTTTCAAATCGGTGTAACAGCCGTTGTCCTCATACAAAACCTTCGAGGCGGTAAGGTTGTCCAAAAAGCAGGTAGTATAACCCAGAGATGCCTGATGCTGCGTCATGAGGTTCTCCACATAGTTCCTGATATCCGAAATATTGCGGTAAATCAATTCTATGATGATTCCATTATTGAGAATGCAGTCATCTTCCTCTTCAAAATAGTCAACTGCAATCTCCATATGTCCGCAGTACTGTTCCAGTACGCTTTTGCGGAAGTCTTTGTCTATTGCCTCATCATAGTATATGTACATATCATAATCCGATTTTGCATCATTGTTCCCGGTTGCCCGCGAACCGCCCAATGTGATTGCAACGATATTTTTGTGACGGGACAGACCGTCGATAATCCCTTTGATATTTTCCATATTGTTATTTACCCCCTTTATATAATGCAACTTCTGTTACATTATATTATGGCTTTTCGATTTGTATTGTCAACTTTGAACTTCAAACCTTTCTGACGCAAGCGAATTGCGGGAACAGGATTTGAACCTGTGACCTCCGGGTTATGAGCCCGGCGAGCTTCCAGACTGCTCTATCCCGCGATGATATTTATTATTTAGTAACTATTCAGAACCCACCCACATAATTCGCATTTCCGCACGCATATGCGTGCTTTCCCGTCTCTTCGGGACTAAAAATGCTCATATGTGGGGCGGTGACTCTATTCGAGCCACCTTACGAATAAGATGAACAGCTTCTTACATGCAAGCATGACGAATCTGGTCATCTTATTCTATGTGGTTCTGAATAGTTACATTTATATTATATTCTTCCAAAACAATTTTATTCCTAAGCGCTACAAAAACCGTGCAATGATGATGCTTGCAATAATTCCTGCGAGGGAGGACAACAACGCTCCTGCCAGTGTAAAACGGGTTTTTTTGACCTTGACGGACATATAATAGATGGACATCGTATAAAAAATGGTTTCCGTGCTGCTTAAGATGATGGATGCGGCAAGGCCGGCAAAAGAATCTGTACCGTACTGCTTGTAGAGGTCTAAGAGCAGTCCGGTGGCTGCGGAGGATGAGAACATCTTGACGATACACAGGGGGATGAGTTCTGCCGGAAACGAACAGAAGGACAGCAGCTTTCCCAATAATTGTGACAGCATATCCAGAAAACCTGACGCACGCAGGATTCCTACCGCCACCATAAGCCCAATCAGCGTCGGCATAATCTCTACTACCGTCTTAATGCCATTTTTGGCGCCCTTCAAGAAATCCTGATAGACATTCTGCTTTTTTAATAATCCCATCCCAACAATGTACAGCACAAGCAAGGGTATGATTGCTTCCGATAAGAAGAGGAGAAATTTCATCATGCGCAGCTTCCTGCCTGTAACCAATCATTCTATTTAGGATATGCGCGGTATTGTTAAATGTTACCTGGCAACAGACTTTTTTATCGTCATACCCCGCCCGCCCTTCGCATATAGTTTATCAAAATCATTCCATGGACCTTCTATGCGCATAATTTTATCCACACATATCATTTTTCTCCGGCGGCTCTTTTCCTATCTATGCTTCATCCTGATATTTGCGTCCACCCTCGCCGGATGCGCCGCCACAGGCGATTCCTACAATGGCAGGACGAGCGAGGGGGACAATGCGGATTTTGAAAAATTCACGTCGGAGCTCTTCTGCAACGAATTAGCAGGGAATACGTTAAGTTTACATTATACGGTTGAGAATCCTTCGGATTATCAGATTAAGGATTACGATATCACCCTCGGAAATCTGTCGAATGAATATAGAAAGACTTCCAAATCATGTCTTTCTGATTATAAAAAGACATTACTTGCATTCTCAAATGAGGCTTTGTCGAGGGAGGAACAGCTCACCTACGAGATTCTGTGCGACTATCTGGATACGCAGATTGCACTCTCGGACTACGACCTGTATCAGGAGATACTGCTTCCAAACAACGGAATCGAGTCGCAGCTCCCGATTCTGTATGCCGAATACAGTTTTCACACGGAGCAGGATGTGAAGGATTATCTTGCATTGATTTCTACGACGGATACTTATTTTTCCCAGATTATTGATTTTGAAAAAGAAAAGGTGAAGGCAGGTCTTTTTATGTCGGATGCACAATGCGATAGTGTCCTTTCTGCCTGTGAGGACTTTCTTGCAGACCAAAACGACAATCTGCTTTTTTCCACCTTCGAATCGAGACTTGCCGGTGTACCGGATTTATCTGAAGAGCAGGTTGCCGCTTACATCGAACAAAACCATACCGCAGTCATGGAGCATGTATTTACGGCATACGAAAATCTGATAAGGGAGCTTACCCTGATGATGGGCTGCGGGAAAAATGACTGGGGGTTGTGTTACTATAAGGATGGTAAGGATTACTATTCCCTTCTCGTCAGGGCCGGTACCGGATGCAGTCTCTCCATGGAAGAAATTGACGAACTGATTGCTTCCGAGAGGGACATGGATTTGTCCGTCTGCGCCTCTCTGGTGTCCGACAATCCCGAGCTTTTGGCAGAGTGTTCGGATTTTTCCTGGAATTATGCCGATGAAAATGCCATGCTCTCCCAGCTTCAATCTGAGATGCAGACACAATTTCCGGCGCCTTCCGACATTCCATATACCATCAGCTATGTGGAGGAATCCCTGCAGGATTCTCTTGCGCCGGCTTTCTATATCACAGCACCGATTGACAATTACGAGAATAACCGCATCTATATCAACAGCGCCAGAAGCTATCCGAATATCTCCTATTTTACCACGCTGGCGCATGAGAGCTTTCCGGGACACCTCTATCAGACCGTGATGACCTACACCTATGATTTTCCTTCTGTGCGTGCCATTCTCGATTATCCCGGCTATACGGAGGGCTGGGCAACCTATGTGGAAATGCTGTCCTACTACTATGCCGGTCTTGAATCTGATATGGCAAAGCTGCTGCAGCACAACCAGTCCGCCTCCTTAAGTCTCTATGCAACCTCTGATATCGGGATTCATTACTACGGATGGAAAGAGGATGAATTGTACAATTTCTGGGCACAATACGGAGTCACGGATACCGGTACGGTAGACGAAATTGCCCAGCTCATCATCTCTGAGCCGGGCAATTATCTGAAATATTATGTCGGTTATCTGCAGTTCGAGCAGCTTCGCGCCTACGCCGAGGAACATTTTGGAGATGATTACTCTCCGGTTATGTTTCACAAAGCGCTGCTGGATATCGGTCCTGCACCTTTTGATATCATAAAAAATTATCTGGATTCCTTTTATTACGGGTAGGATTTTCCCCATACCTCTTCCACCAGATCCTTGCAGTATTGTAAGGAAAAATTAGAGTCATTGTTCAGCACGCGATTGGTTACCGCCAGCTCCTGTGTATATTCCTCCAACGGATAAACGGTGTATTCTTCCTTGATTCCAACATGGCAGATAAGAGGTACTACATCACTTTCAACGATGACAGCTTCGCCCTCTTCGTCTATACCGATGGTGACATCTGCCATTCCCGCAACCACGCGCTTCGCCACGCCTGTACCGGTGCTCGCCGTTCCGGTCACAAAATTGCCAAGGGAATAATAGACTAACATCTCATGCCCTTCGTCATCCGATACCCATTCAATCGGTTCGATGACATGCGGATGTGCCCCGATGACCAGGTCGACTCCGTTTTCCAGAAATATCTGCGTCCATTTCTGCTGATAGGAATCTGTCCCAAGGTTATATTCCGTGCCCCAGTGCGGGCATACCACTACAAAATCTGCCAGTTCATGCGCCTTCGCGATATCTGCCGTTACCTTGTCCTCATTGAGATAGTTGACCAGATACGGCATATCTGCCGGAGGCGAAATCCCATTCGTTCCATAGGTATAATTTAAAATCGCAATGGACAAATCATCCTTCTCATATACATAGATGTTATTGTCCTGCGCTTCCTGACTCTTGTTGATGCCCAGATAAGTTACTTCCGGATAATTCGTCTCCAGATAATCTATGGTGTTGGAGATACCCTTTGCACCTTTGTCCAGTGCGTGATTCGTGCCGAACAATATGACGTTAAAGCCCGCTTCTGCCTCCGCCTTCCCCACTTCCTTTGGCGAATTGAAGCTCGGATAGCCGGACAGTCCCAATTCGGTACCTCCAAGAATTGTCTCCTGATTGACAATCGCGATATCTGCCGCCTGTATATTGTCAAGGATATTGGCAAAAAGATGGTCATACTGATAACTGCCATCCTCCTTCAGCCCGGAATTCATAACTCCCTCGTGCATCAGCATATCGCCAATCATAATGAGCCGGACCGTCGTAGGTGGTTCCTCCTGCGTCTCTTCCGGTATCTGCGTAACAGCCTCCAGTGACTCCGACTCAGCAACGGCTTCTGTATCCACCTGTGTATCTGTTACCTCTGTAAGCACCTGTATCCGCTCCAAAACAACCGGCTTATCCTCGTTTACGCTACAACCGCAAAGCAGAACAGAACCGGTCAGGCAAAGGACGGCGGCCAGTTTTATCCATTTGCTTCCTCTCAATGTAATCACTTCTTTCCATATATTGTAAGATTTATCCCTTTTTATTTACATGATTGTTCCCAAGAATGAATTTTGCTATTCTATTGCAGACCGTAAAGCAACGTCGGTACTTAATAAGCGCTTTTTGCGAATTTAGTACCGCTACGTTGCGATTCGAGCGGGAGCGTGTCTCAATAGAATAGCAAAATTCATTCGGGTACATTTTTATAAAAAGGGTATTGTCTATTCCTCATTTGCAGGGAGTAACTGCTGGTAAATATCTCGCTTACTGACTCCTCTGTCCTTCGCGACAAACTTCATTGCCTCCTTGCGCGCAATGCCCTGACTCTCATAGTAAGCCATATGCTCCTCTATGCTCATGCTTTCCCAGCTTTTCTGCTGCTCCTCCACAAGCTCTCTGCGGGATTTGCCGCAGATGACCAGCACATACTCTCCTCTTGGCTCATTCGTATCCAGATAAGACAGGAAATTGGAAAATGTGGTCTGCATTTTTTCCTCATGCTTCTTGGTCAGCTCCCTGCATACGGTAAGCTGCCGGTCGCCCAACGCTTCCAACAGCTCCGCAATCGTCTTAACCAGATGGTGCGGGGCCTCGTATATAATCATCGTACGGGTTTCTGTCTTCAATTCCTCAAGAACTGCTGCCCGCTCCTTCTTATCCCTCGGCAAAAATGCTTCAAAGGCAAATCTTCTGGTCGGTCTGCCCGACATGGTAAGTGCGGTGATGCACGCTGCCGGACCGGGAAGCGAGGTCACGGGAACACCCTCCTCGTAGCAGATGCGCACAATATCCTCACCAGGATCTGATATCCCCGGTGTTCCGGCATCGGTAATCAGCGCAATATTCTGTCCCTGCTTGAGCTTTGCCACCAATTGGTATGCCTTTTCAATCTTATTGAACTCATGATAGCTCGTCATCGGCGTTTTTATCTCAAAATGATTCAGCAGCCGGATTGAATTTCTGGTGTCCTCCGCCGCAATCAGGTCAACTTCCTTTAACGTCCGCAGCACACGATAGGTAATATCTTCAAGATTACCAATCGGTGTCGCGCACAAATATAAAGTTCCGGTTTTTTCTCTCTCTGCTTCCATATATGATTTCCTTATTAATATCCGTAGATGTCGTAGATTTCATCCGTATAAACACCCGGTTCTTTGTAGACAATCAGTGGTTTTTCCACCGTAATTCTGGATTTGCCGCCGGACATCCCCTCAATCAGAACCATGTTAGGCTCCTTGTCCACATAGGGATAGACCAGCTTCATGCGCTTTGGCTCAATATGGTATTCCACCATCTTGCAGAAAATTTCCACCAGACGGAATGGGCGGTGTACCATATAAAAGCGTCCCTGCGGCCGCAGCAGGCGCGCACTTTCCCGAATAATATCGTCCAGATTGCACATAACCTCATGGCGTGCGATTGCCTTGGCATCCGTCGGATTCGTCAGCCCGTGCTGCCCGATCATGTACGGCGGATTCGTGGTTACCACATCAAAGGAAGAGGCCCCGAATATCTGCGATGCCTCTTTGATATCTCCATCTATGATTGAAATTTTCTCCTCCAGATGGTTGTACGCTACGCTGCGCCTCGCCATATCTGCACTCTCCGGCTGTATCTCCAGTCCGGTAAAATGCTCTCCCTTCGTCTTTGCCTCCAGCAAAATCGGGATAATTCCGGTTCCTGTTCCCAAATCGATGACCTTTTCTCCCTTTTTTACCTTCGCGAAGCCGGACAGCAGTACCGCGTCCATCCCAAAACAGAACCTTCCCGGATCCTGTATGATTCCATACCCGTTCCTCTGCAGTTCATCCAACCGCTCATGCGGAAGAAGAAGCGGGGAGGAATTGTTATTTGTCTGATTCATTGGCATTTCCCGATTCTCTGCGCTGATTTTTGTCTCTTGAGCCATTTTGATAACGGTTTCTCCGGTTGTTCTTCCTGTCCCGATTGTCCCTGTTATCTCTATTTTCTCTATTCTCGCGATTGTCTCTATTATCCCTGTTGCCCCGGTTTTCCCTGTGGTGATCCCGGTTCTCTTTCTTCTCCGGCTTGTCGTCGATGGATTCCTCGGCGCCACCCTGATCTTCTAAGCCTTCTAACTCTTTTAACTCCTCTTCCGTAACCCGGACATCCTTTCTGCGGTGCGGGCGGATGATCAGATCATCCACGGAGTACTCCTTCAGTTCCTTTTCATCACCGGTATCTACTTTGAGCTTCACAAGCTGACGCAGTACATTGATTCCGGTAACCTCACCCTTGGTGCCGTCCTTGGCTGTCACAAAATCTCCGATGGAAGGAAGGCGGCTGTTCAAATACTCATAGGTATCCTGCTCATTCTTCAGACAGCACATCAGTCTTCCGCACACACCGGATATCTTCGTCGGATTTAAAGACAGATTCTGCTCCTTCGCCATCTTGATGGATACCGGGACAAAATCTGACAGGTATGTGGAGCAGCAGAGCGGACGCCCACAGATTCCGATGCCGCCAAGCAATTTGGTCTCATCTCTCACGCCAATCTGCCGCAGCTCGATTCTGGTGCGGAATACTGCTGCAAGGTCCTTGACCAGCTCACGGAAATCAATTCTTCCATCCGCGGTAAAATAGAATAACAGCTTATTGTTATCAAATGTGTATTCTGCACCGACCAGCTTCATATCAAGCTCATGCTTTAAAATCTTGTCCTTGCAGATATCAAACGCTTCCTTTGCCCTGTCCTTGTTGCGGATTACGGTTTCCTCATCCTCGTCGGTTGCAATCCGGATGACCGGCTTTAACGGCTGGACAACCTTGTCATCCGCCACCTCTCTTTTTGCAATCAGGACGGTTCCCATCTCTACGCCCCGCGCAGTCTCCACAATGACATGCATTCCTGTCTCCAGTTCATAATCCAGCGGATCAAAATAGTATATCTTGCCTGCCTGATGGAAACGAACTCCTACTATTTTTATCATATTATCAGCTCTCCTTAATTGTCATCAATAATAATTCTATTACAAGGTCAAAATTGACATTGGCGTTCAGCCTTGTCTTTGCCTGCTGCAAAGCCTCCAAAATATCCTCAATCGCATGATAGGAGCGCCTCTCGGCCTGCCTTTTCAAATCATACACCTCATCCCGGAAAATAAGCCGGTCCGTATCGTTGGTCGCCTTCAGATACAACACATCCCGAAACCAGATGGTCATCAGGTCAAAATAGTCCTCTATTTCCAGCTTGTATGCCGTAATTTGCTTTACCGCCGCATTCATATCATAGAGACTGATGTCATCCAGACGCTTCATCAGCGACAAAACCTCTGTCTTCAGCTCATTAAAGGAATCCGAGGAGGCAAGCTGGATTGCCTTGCCCACATTCCCCTGCGCAAATGCGGTGCAGATATCTGCCTGATAGTCCGGTACCTGATAATGGCTCATCAGGTATGTGCGAATAGTCTCATTTTTTACAGACTTCAGATTAAGTATAATACATCTTGAGCGAATTGTCTGTAAAAAAATATCCGCGTTGGTTGTTAATAAAAGGATAATCCCGTAAAAAGGCGGCTCCTCTATCGTCTTGAGCAGTGCATTCTGCGCCTGCGGATTCATTTTTTCCGCATCCTCGACAATATAAATCTTGTATCGGCTGCTGTACGGCTTGATTACAATATCATTGTTCAACTGGCTCCGTATATCATCCACCGAGATTACATTCGGCTTCTCATGAGACACATAGATGATATCCGGCTGGTTGTGGTCGATTGCCTGATGACAGGATTTGCACTGCATACACGGCTCGGACTTCCCCTGCTCACACTGCAGCGCCATCGCAAATGCCTCTGCCAGCATCATCTTGCCGGATTCCTTCGGTCCGTTTAATATATATGCGTGGGAAATTTTGTCCATTGCAATCGCATTTTTCAGATGCTCAATAATCTGTTCATGCCCGATAATCTCTCCAAATCCTGCCATCTGCTGTCCTACCTTTAAATATTTTCTAGTTCGCTATGTCAATATATCCAGCAACAATCCCCGAATCTCCCCAATCCTGGCAAGTATTGAGATATGGTCCGCCTCATCCTTGACCAGTTCGGATGCCAGTTCATCCAGATTGCTGTCAATCAGCTTGATAATTCCATATACCCGGTGTCTTCCCCTGCGGTCAAGAAAATTCTCTCTGGAAAATTTGTGCGAGCGGTACACGACTTCATTGAGGAAGTCCTTAATCAGCCCGCGGTACTTTTTCATGTCGCGGATATCCATATGCTCGGCAATACGGTTTCCCTGCGTCGTAATATCCTCCAGCAGTGCATCCACCTTCGCCTGCAATTCCGCATCCGTAATTGCGCTCGCCAGTGTGAATTTGAAAGAACCGTCTGCTTCTGATGTCTTATTGGTTTCCGGTATCTGGTTGACTGCATTGATATCATTCACTCTGATTGCCATGAATCTTCCTCCTAACTATACGCCGCTCTCACATCCGCTGTCCTGACCACCCTTTTCCGTGACAGCAGTCATTGTGCGTATGTACTCTGCAATTTCCTGAATGGCCGACGGTATATCCCGATTCACAAACCGCCTCGTGATTCCTGCCTCTGCCAGTTTTTCCTCGGAAAAATCAGAAGCATCCGCCAGAAATCTTCTGCACATTTCCTCATACTTCGGAACAGACTGGCTTTTCTCCCTTCCGATTGCCCGGATGAGACGCTCGCCATCCTCGACCTCGATATAGATGGGGCACACCTGCCCCTCCTTAAAATAGTCCCGAAGCTTCACATAGCTTTCCAACGTACCAATCACCAGATAATTGTCCTCATCCAGATGGAACTGTCCGTCATCCGCCGTAAAATACTTCCACGGTCCGTACACCGTATCATAGGTTCTTAGCTCAATAATCCTTCCCTGTTCCAGAAAGCACGCAACATCTGCGTCTGTGCAGAAAAAATATTCGCGTCCGTTTTTCTCTCCTTCACGGATTGGTCTTGTCGTATATGGAATAATCGACTTAATCTGTATGTCGTCCCTGTCGAATAGCCCTCTGTATATGGTATCCTTGCCCGTAGCACTTTTTCCCATCAAACAAAATATTTTTCCCATATCCTATTCCTTCACTGCCCAAATCTTCTGTGACGAAAGACCATAAATCTCCAGCCCCGCCCGGCTGCAGTCTTCGATATCCTGTATATTCTTCGCTGTAATGTACTCGCCCGGAGCAAGCAGCGGAATCCCCGGCGGGTACAGATAAACATACCCAGCACTGATACGTCCGGCTGCAGCCTCCGGCGAAACAGCTTCCTTCTCCTTCTCCTGCGCTGTGGCAATCGTATATGCCTGCTGCTGCGGCACGTAAATCTGATTCAGCCGGACGGACATCTGCTCCTGTGCATCAGACTCCTTATGCCCCGCCATGGAATCATCGAGTTCATGCAGCGCCGCCGACAGGCGCGCAAAGCCCTGCCCGGTATCCATCACGCTTGTCATCGCAAGCACATAATGAAGCGATGCCATCTCCATCTGAAGTCCATATCTGTGGAGCAAAAGATCATAGAGCCGCTTTCCTGTCATCACAGAACTGTCCGGAAAAATCAATATCTTGGAGCAGTCAAAGGCATATGCCTCGTCCCCGGCAAAATCAGCCGGACATACAACATGTATATGCCTGAGGTTCTTCACACTCCGGTAAAAATCCGACAGGCGGCTCCAATAAGTATCAAACAGCTTACTGCCCTGCTCCTTCAGCAGCCGGATACACCGGTCCATCCCTGCCATAAAGACATAAGAAGGGGAGCTTGTCTCAAAGATATCTAAAAATTCCGCGACACGGTCTGCCGGAACACGCTCACTGCATACATGCAGCAATGCGGTCTGCGTGAAGGACGGCAAAGTCTTGTGCATACTCTGTATGACAAGGTCCGCTCCCTCCGTAACCGCGCTCTTTGGAAAATACTCCGACAATCCAAAATGCGCGCCGTGTGCTTCATCGACAATCAACGGTATTCCATGGGCATGTACTACTTTTGCAATGCCGGCGATGTCCGACACCACACCATCATAGGTCGGGGAAGTGAGAATTACTGCTGCATAATCTTTTTCCGCGGAACATGCCTTCTCTACCTGCTCCACGGTAATCTGTCCGAGTACCCCCGTCTTCGCAAGCTCCGGATAGATATAATCCACATCCAGCTCCCACAGAGACAGTGCATGGTAGACCGCCTTGTGACAGTTCCTCGCCACAAGAACCCTCTGCCGCCTCTTCGTCGCCGCACAGATTGCGGCAAGCAGACCGCAGGTGCTTCCGTTTACCAGATAAAAGCTCTGCCTTGCACCATACAGACCGGCAGCTCTCTCCTGCGCCTCCTTTAATATGCCCTCCGCCCTGTGCAGATTGTCAAATCCATCTATCTCTGTAATATCCAGTTCATAGGGATTCCAGTCACAAACTGCCTGCCGCTTATGTCCCGGCATATGGAATGGGTATATATCCGATTGTGCATATTCTACTAACTTCTCATCCAGCACAATGACAATCTCCTTCTATTATAATATATAGCTTTTGGAACGCAACCGCAGAAACAGGCTCTCATCCGAGGAAACGCTCAAGATCCGGCATCCA
>JBGVFC010000026.1:0-4156 GCA_045120755.1 Agathobacter sp.
TGCCCGCCAAAAGTACCTCCCTGCCACGGGCGGTAGCGCTTTCGCTCCTTCTCAAAACTGCCCGGCTCCTTGCGGTTCTCCAGTCCGTAGAGCATTGCTTTGATAAAAGCCGCCAGCGTGCTTTTTCCCCACGCGTTCTGCTCATGGATGACATGGATGTTCTCTTCAAATTCAATATCCAGATTCGATAATTTTCCAAATTGGTCAATATGACAACGTAATAATCTCAAAGTATGCTTTCCTCCCCTGCCAGTGCGTTCATTCCGCAGCGAATCACCGCAGCCTTCTGCTCCTCCGGTAAATCATCTGCCAGCACCATCCGGATAAATTCGCCCTTGAGAGAAGCGTCCTTCTCATAATCCGTATAATTCCACCGCACCGTCGTCCTGTTCTCCACACGCACCACATAGAAATAGCCGGAAAATAACTCCTCCAGATACTCACAATTCAATTCGCACTCGAGTGCCACCGCGCCGGTCAGGGTAATTTTTACCATGCCCGCAGACGAATAGGTCTTCTCATTCAGCGCCTGCTCAATCAGCCGTGCCGCGTCATTCGTCGTCATTGCTTCACTGACATCCACCTGAAGGTGATGCAGCTTGCGCGCCGCGATACTGACAAAGGTCTGCTGTGCCGTATGCGCGTTCTCGTCAATGTCCAGCAGAACAAAGCCCTTCTGACCGCACTCATCAAATCCGCGCCCCTCCAGACATCCGCTGTAACAATATACGCCTCTGGAATCAAGCGCCTGAAGCACATAGCTGTGCACATGGCCAAGCGCCAGATAATCAATCCCCCGGTTTTTAAGCTCCGCCAGACTGATATGCTCCGCAAAATTGCGGCTCTTATACTCTCCAATCTGTCCGTGCAGGGTCACGATATTATAGACATCCTTCGAAAGCTGCAGGGAATCATACAGGCTTTCACTGTTGGAAGCGGACAATTCCGCCCCCGTAATCACAATCTGCCCGCTGGCATAGCTGTAAGACGTCCAGCTATCGGAAAAAAGCTTCAGATTGTCCGGAATAATCTCGAGCTTGGATAAAAAATTATCCTCATCATGATTTCCGCGCAGATACACAAAATCAATCTCCGGATGCTGGCATATGGCATCCCGCACCACATTGCGCGCCGTCGCCGACACATTGCGCGTATCAAACAAATCTCCTGCAATCAGAATTACCTGCACACCTGCAACCGAAGCATACTCTACCATATGGGAAAATGTCCGCAGAATCTCCATCCTGCGCTCACGCGCCTGCTCTTTGGTAAGATGCGCCGTCATTTTCGAATCCAGATGCAAATCTGCACAATGTATTAATTTCATCGATTCTTCCTCTTCTGAAAAAGATAACAAAAGTAACCCCGACCGCCGCCGGCAGTCGGGTATGAGTTGCAAAACTTTATGACATGTAGGAGTGGTCCGGCAGCGGTTCTACCCCACGCATCTGGATCACCGGTCCGCCCTTCTTCTCCACATAATCTCTGGTGATGGTCACCACACCGATATTGTCATCCTTCGGAATCTCGTACATGATATCCAGCATAAATTCCTCGATAATCGCACGGAGTGCACGCGCTCCGACCTTCTTCTCCTTCGCTTTGGCTGCGATGGCGTGGAGTGCGTCCTCCTCAAATTCCAGCTTCACTTCATCCAGTGCGAGCAGCTTCTGATACTGCTTGATAATCGCATTCTTCGGCTCACTCAAAATGCGGACAAGCATATCCTCCGTTAATGCTTCCATGGAAAACAGAATCGGCAGACGTCCCAAAAACTCCGGAATCATACCGAATTTTCTCACATCCTCCACCGATACCTGCTGCAACAGGTTCTCGTCCTTGTCGTATTTGTCCTTAAGATCTGCCTGAAATCCAATGGATGCCTCCTTGTTCAGACGCTCCTTGATGATTTCTTCCAGCTCCGGAAATGCGCCGCCGCAGATAAACAGGATATTCTTCGTATCCACCGTGGTCATCGGAACCATTGCATTTTTGCTGCTCGCTCCGACCGGCACCTCAATCTCTGCGCCCTCCAGCAATTTGAGCATTCCCTGCTGCACCGACTCGCCGCTTACATCGCGCTGGTTGGTGTTGCGCTTCTTGGCAATCTTGTCAATCTCATCGATAAAAATAATTCCGTGCTCCGCGCGCTCTACGTCATTGTCCGCCGCCGCAAGCAGCTTACTTACAACGCTCTCGATATCATCACCGATATATCCCGCTTCCGTCAGCGAGGTCGCATCCGTAATGGCAAGCGGCACATCCAACAGGCGCGCCAGCGTCTTGACCAGATAGGTCTTACCGCAGCCGGTCGGTCCGATCATCAGCATGTTCGACTTCTCAATCTCCACGCCATCCTGCACATCGCTCATAATCCGCTTGTAATGGTTGTAAACGGCAACCGACATCACCTTCTTCGCATGCTCCTGTCCGACCACATACTCATCCAGGCTTGCTTTAATCTTGTGCGGTGCCGGAATGGAGTGAATGTCAAGCACCGGGGCTTCCTTCTTCTCCTTCGGCTTTTTCTTCTTGAGCTTCTGTTTCTGGGGAACTCCTCCCTGAAAATCCGACAGATTGATCATGCTGATATTCGGCATCTTGGAAAAATCCATATTCATCATGTTCCCCATCGGGAATCCGCCGGTATTCATGGTGTCAAACGTCTTCTGCATACAGTCGCTGCATATACATAAATCCTCCTGAATATGTATCATCTGCCCCGCTACACTCTCCGGTCTGCGGCAAATATAGCAGACATCCTCATATTCGGAGTGCTTGCTGTCCTTCTCATCTGCACCATCATCTATTTTATTGTCCAATTTTTCTTCTACTTCATCAAACATATCGTCTCTTTGCTCTGACATTTGCCTACCGCCTTTTCATAAATATAACTACATTCAAGATTATAGAGGGGATTGGATTACTTTTCAATGAAAAAATTATAAAATAACACAAAACTCCGCCATGAAAAATCGAAATTATTTCATGGCGGAGGGGTGTATTTTTTATTTGTAAATTTTTTATAAAAAAATTACCGCTGCTTTGTAAGCAACGGCAAATGAGCCTCAGGCGGTGCTTATATTTACTTGCTTTTTTCAATAAGTCTCTTCTCGATATCTAACACATCCGGGAAAATCAGTTTTATTCCTTTTCTTTGAAGCGCCAATACCCTGGCAGCTTTTTCTTTCAATTCTTTTTCAAGTACTCCGTCCACACGTACGGGAATATTTGTTCTTACATCTATGTACTCATTTTTCATGTATTCCTTTGTAATCGGACACATATTTTGGATAAGAAATGCTTTCTCATGGCCTAATACTTCTCCAAAAACAATGGTATCACATTTCTTATATTTCTCTATTTTTTTATTGTATATACTTCTAAACTTTGAAACTTGCGATGAAAAAGGTATCATCCAATATAAACCACTGGCACTATCCTGAAATGTATAAAAACATGGTCTATCATGCATCTGTTCATTAACGGTTTCCTTGTTTTGCATCAGATAATTATCTGGAAAATCAATAAAATATTGGTCTTCTATATAATAAAAATGTCCTATTTCCATTTACTTCTCCTAACGTAAAAGAGACTCCACTCTCACGAATGGAGTCTCATAACATTTGAACTCGACCTCTTATAAGTCGCATATCGAGTAGCGACAAACATTTGAACTCGACCTTGTTTCAGTTGCATATCGAGTAGCAACAAACATTTGCAGTAATCCTCTACTGTAATTAAAGTATATATTCAAATGCTGTACTTGTCAAGAGAAAACGAGTTCTTGGTAGCAAATTTTTGCTATTCAATTCATACAAATATTATACTATTTTTGTCAATTCGTTTCTGATCATAATCACCTTGAATTAATTTAACATTGCACTTAGCGCCAACAGAGCTATACCGACAAATCACTCCGCTTCTTCTGAAAGCGTAATTTCGCCCAGACACTCAACAACATCCATCAAGTTCTCATACACCAAATCGTAATCAGGTTCTTCATCTCGTTTGTAGTAAGAATACAACAAGATTCGATAGAATAATGCTTCACCAGTTTCTTCATCGTACACATTACCTTCAGGAAATACATATGCAGCTCCTAAACATCTCGACCGCCACTCGCCATGTATATAATCTTCCAACTGTCTCGCAT
>JBGVFC010000027.1:0-3564 GCA_045120755.1 Agathobacter sp.
CTCAGCTCATAACCAATCCGATGTGCTCATTCATGCAAGCATGATTCGCCCACCAAATTGGTTATGGCTGAACTGTTACTAAAATTGTGCAAAAGATATAAAATGAAAATAAAATTTCATATAAAATGATAAAATTGCACAAATGAATTGCCTTTTTAAGGGATTGTGTTATAATAAACACATGATATTCCTGTATCAAATAAAGGGCAAAGGGGTTGGACATCATGAGAATTACAATAACAGGCAGAAACATCGAACTTACAGACGGTATCAAGACAGCAGTGGAGGACAAGCTTTCTAAGTTAGATAAGTATTTCACCGCAGACACAGATGTCTATGTAACATGCAGCGTGGAGAAGGAGCGCCAGAAGATTGAGGTTACCATTCCTGTCAAGGGACACATTATCCGTTCCGAGCAGGTAAGCAATGATATGTATGTATCCATTGATTTGGTTGAGGAAGTAATCGAGCGTCAGCTCAAGAAGTACCGCACCAGACTGGTTGGTAAGAAGCAGCTTGCAGAAGCCAGCTTCCAGCCGGATTTCATTGAATCGGATGATGAAGAGGAAAGCGAATCCATCAAGATTGTCCGCAGCAAGAAGTTTGGAATCAAGCCGATGTATCCGGAAGATGCATGCATCCAGATGGAATTGTCAGGACATGATTTCTTCGTATTCCGCAATGCTGAGACTGATGAGGTCAATGTCGTATATAAGAGAAAGGGTAACACATACGGACTGATTGAGCCGGAGTGCTAATTTCTGAATAGTTACATAAGGATTGAATGAACCGATGGGTATAGGCCCATCGGTTTTTCCATATATATAATTAGGTAGAGATTCTTGCAAAAAAGTATAAAAAGGTATAAAATACAATAAAAAGTATAAAAACCTATAAAAAGTTATAAAGGCAAATAAAAAGTATAAAGAATAATAAAAATGATAACGAGGAACAATCATATGCAGAATCCGTTTACAGCGACATTTAGCAAAGCGCCGGAATACACATATATCGCCACGCAGAAGACTGATGAAATTTTGGAAAATTTCAGTTATGAAAATCCTTCAGAATCGGTCTATAAGATTACCGGAGTCAGAGGCTCAGGGAAGACAGTGATTTTGGCAAAAATAGAGGGAGAATTGCGAAACAACTGGAATAGAGAGAGGGGATGGCTGGTATTTGACCTGAATCCGGCAAGAGATATGTTGGGCCAGATTGCGGCAATGCTCCACAAAGAGGGATTCGGAGGAAGTGATACCACGAATCGCAGTGTCAATATTTCCGCGACGGTTCTCGGAAGCGGAGGGGGTATTGGATATTCAGAGAGCAGGGAAGATGCTTTTTTTGATATCGGCGTGGAAATCGAGGCTATGATTCAGCAGGCGCAGAAAAAGGGGAAGAAGATTCTTGTTGGGATTGATGAAGTGTCCCGAACTCCGGAAATGATTAAGTTTGCTTCTGAATATGGAAGGTGGCTTCGGGCAAATTATCCGGTATATCTTGTGTGTACCGGACTTTATGAGAATATACAGGAAGTCAGTAATGTCAAAAATCTTACATTTTTCCGAAGGGCTACTACGATCAAGACCGAGCCACTTAATATGATAAGAATGTCTGAAATGTACAAAAAGCAGCTCCGGGTTGATGCGGATGAGGCTCGTGCAATGGCAAAATGTACCAAAGGATATGCATATGCATTTCAGGAACTTGGGGTACTGTATTTTAAAAAGAGAAGAACAGAACGGCTGGAGGATATTATCCCGAATTTGAAAGCCGAATTATTTGCATATTCGTATGAGAAAATTTGGGAGAAAATGACCGAGATGGACAGATTTTTTGTCCGTCTGCTCACAGAGAAGGAAGAATATAAGCGAGAAGAAGTACTGCAGCAAATGGGAGACAGGGCCGGAAACTATTCCGTGTATAGGGACAGAATGCTCAAAAGAGGAATTTTGGAAGCCCGACAGGCGTATATCTCTATCGCATTGCCGTATTTTGCGGATTACATCAAAGAGTATTGTTGAATGGTTATTTGTTAAATGCCAAGACGCGAAACGCGTCTTGACGGAACTTAGACTATGGATGTAACATAAATGTGTCTGAACAAGCTGGGGATGGTCAGATATATGGGTTCTGAAATAGAATAGGAGATGAAGACAATTACCAAGGAAGAATATATAATGGAACAATACAGGCAATATATTTCGCAGGGGGAATGGGATACCTTTTTCGAGGAAGCAATAATTCCGATACCGGAAGACAGACGGCGTATGCTGTGGGACATCATGATGGAATCGGATTTGGATGATTATAAGAAGCTGGAGGATAAGGTCTATGCATATGGCAGCCGGTTAGGCGCAAAAGATCATCTGGGGAGATTGTTGTTTGTGCGCATGGTGCTTATCCTTCGCAAAATGCATTCTGTAGAGTAGGAGACAACTAAAAGGAACCCGAAGCGGGGGGACTGTGACAGACAATGCGCTGTGCAGTCTCCCTTTTTTTCAAAAAATATTGTATTCATAAGCAAAAAGTTTTAGTATAATGATACTGCATAAATCATATTAGGACATAGAAAAGAGGAACAGGATGAATATCGTAGTATTAGCTGGAGGACTCAGTACCGAGCGTGATGTGTCCTTCAAGACCGGAAGTATGGTTGCAAAAGCATTGAAGGAGAACGGGCACAAGGTCATTCTTCTTGATGTATTTATGGGATATCACGATGCGGAAGAGGATTTGGAAGGAATTTTCGACAGAACCGAGGAAATTAGTGTCAAGGTAGAGAATATTCCGGAGGTTGCACCGGATTTGGACAGCGTCCGGGCTTCCAGAAAGGATCAGTCGGCATGCTTTTTCGGACCGAATGTAATCCGTATGTGCCAGATGGCAGATGTTGTATTCATGGCACTTCATGGGGAGAATGGGGAGAACGGCAAGCTGCAGGCCGCGTTTGATCTCCTGGGTGTCCGGTACACAGGAAGCGATTATCTGAGCAGCGCCATCGCGATGAACAAGGGAATTGCCAAGCAGTTTTTTGCGGCTAACAGGATTCCGACTCCGGCAGGCATTCGCATGTCGAGAGCAAACCGCATTGAGGATGTGACGCAGCTTGGGCTGACACTTCCATGTGTGGTAAAGCCATGTTGTGGCGGCTCCAGTATTGGTGTAACGATTGTCAACAATCAGGAGGAGTTTGCAGCGGCGCTGAACGAGGCATTTCGCTGGGAGGATGAGCTGGTGATTGAGGAGTACATCAGCGGAAGGGAATTTTCGGTTGGAGTGATGGAAGGCAGAGCGCTTCCGATCATTGAAATTGCTCCGATACAGGGCTTCTATGATTACAAGAACAAATACAAAGCCGGAAGTGCGGTTGAGACCTGTCCGGCAGACCTGCCGGAAGAGATTACCGCGCAGATGCAGCACTACGCAGAAGATGTTGCACGGGTAATCGGACTGGATACGTATTCCCGTTCTGACTTTCTGCTGAACGAGCGCAATGAAATCTTCTGTCTGGAAGCCAATACGCTGCCGGGAATGACGCCGACAAGCCTTTTACCGCAGGAA
>JBGVFC010000028.1:0-4851 GCA_045120755.1 Agathobacter sp.
CATAGCAGCGGCTGAGGAGACAGCATGGGAAGTATGTGCGCTCGCATAATAGAACTTAGGAGGAATATACAACATGGGTAAGGGGAATTTGGAACTGTATGTACATATTCCTTTCTGTATGAAAAAATGTAATTACTGCGATTTTTTGTCGTTTCCGGCAGAGCAGAAGACGCAGGAGGACTATATCAAAGCGCTGCTTCGGGAAATTGAATTCTATGGTCCGCGCATGCGTGGGTATGGGATTTCTACTATTTATATAGGAGGCGGAACTCCAAGCTGGCTGGAGGAGGAACTGATTGCGCGGATTATGGAAGAAATCTGCCAGCAATTTGAAGTCGCTCCGGACGCAGAGATTACCATCGAATGCAATCCGGGAACCATTACAAAGAGTAAGCTTGAGATGTATCAGTCGGTTGGAATCAACCGCCTGTCCATCGGGCTGCAGTCGACTTATGATGAGGAACTGGAATTGCTGGGGCGGATTCACACCTATGACCAGTTTTTACGCAATTACGAACTGGCAAGGAGCGTCGGCTATGCGAATATCAATGTGGATTTGATCAGCGGGCTTCCATATCAGACCGCAGATCAATATCTCAACAGCTTAAAGCGCATCATTCGCCTGAAGCCGGAGCATATTTCTGCATACAGCCTCATCATCGAACAGGGTACACCATTTTATGAGACCTACAAATTCGATGAAGTATTGCAGAAAGCGGGCAAAAAGCCGGAGATGCTGCCGGAAGAGGATGAGACTTACCGGATGTACAAGATGACGCAGTATTATCTGGCGGAGGCGGGCTACCGGCAATACGAAATATCCAATTTCGCAAAAAAAGGATATGAATGCGCGCACAACATCGGCTACTGGACCAGACAGAACTATCTTGGAATGGGACTCGGGGCTGCGTCCCTGATTGAGAATGTCCGGTATTCCAACACCAGAGATTTGTATGAGTATATTGATTTGTCCTATGCAATCTGTGAGCGGGCACGCAGGCAGTTTGGAATAGAACCGGAAGACAGGCGCTACGGAGATCCTACGGAATGGTACGGCAGCTCGCTGCATGCCTCTGCCGATGAGATATCCCGCAAGGCACAGATGGAAGAATTTATGTTTCTGGGACTTAGGATGAATGAGGGTGTCGCAAGAGCGGATTTCCAGCAGGCATTTTCCATTCCAATTGATGTCAAGTACCGCGAACCCATTGAAGAACTCAAACAGCAGGGACTTCTCATGGCACGGGAAGGACGGATATTTTTGACGGATCAGGGCATGGACCTTGCAAACTACTGTATGGCGAAGTTCTTATTGGAGTAGAATAATTATTTGGTTATATTTCTATATTGATATTCCAGAGAATGGATTTGCATATTCCATTGCAGACCGTTAAGCAACATCGGTACTTAATGAGTGTTTTTTACGAATTTAGTACCGCTATGTTGCGATTCGAGCGAGAGCGTGTCCGCAATGGAATATGCAAATCCATTCGCGGATAAAATAAGGGATTTATAAAAAAATAATAAAATAGCACTAGGGTGTTGACAACAAAATACCTTAGTGCTATTTTATTAACAGAAAAGATGTTAGCACTCCAAATGAATGAGTGCTAACAACAAAGAAAAGGTTGATTGATGGGGAGAGACGAATGGAGAGCGAAGAATTAAGTGAACGCAAAATTAAAATATTAGACGCGATCATTCGGAATTATCTGGAGACCGGAGAACCGGTCGGGTCCCGTACCATATCGAAATATACCGATTTGAATTTGAGCTCGGCAACCATCCGTAATGAGATGTCGGATCTCGAAGAGCTTGGCTATATTGTCCAGCCGCACACCTCTGCAGGGCGGATTCCTTCGGATAAGGGATATCGGCTGTATGTAGACCATCTCATTCAGGAGAAGGATCGCGAAGTCACCGAGATGAAGGATTTTGTCATCGAGAAGACAGAGAAGATGGAACAGGTATTGAAGCAGATTGCAAAGCTTCTCGCATCGAATACAAATTATGCAACCATGATTACCGCGCCGACCTACACCAACAACAAGATTAAGTTCATCCAGTTATCACAGATGAATGACAATCAGATTCTGGCGGTCGTTGTACTGAACAACAATATCGTCCGAAACCAGGTGATTCCCGTTACGGAAGAATTGGACAATGAGATGCTTTTAAAGCTCAATATTCTTCTAAACAGCGGATTGAATGGCTTGTCCATTCAGGAGATTAATCTTGCGACGATTACCAAATTAAAAGAGCAGGCAGGCATTCACAGCACCATCATCAGTGAGGTGATGGACTCCATTGCAGAGGCGCTGAGCGAAGGTGAGGATTTGGAAATTTACACCAGCGGTACGACGAATATATTAAAGTACCCGGAACTTTCCGATTCTGAGAAGGTAACGAACCTGTTATCCACCTTCGAAGAGAAGCAGGAGCTTGCAAGCCTGGTGAACAATTCACTTGCCAATGAGGAGACCGGTATCCAGGTCTATATCGGCAATGAAGCCCCCATTCAGACCATGAAGGATTGCAGTGTGGTAACTGCAACATATGAATTGGGAGAGGGTGTCAAGGGTACAATAGGTATCATTGGACCGAAGCGTATGGATTATGAGAAGGTCATGGACAGCATCCGGACCTTAAAAAGCCAGTTGGATGGCATTTTCGACAAACCAAAGGAATAATGAAAGGTGGTATAACAGTGGAAGAAGAAAAGAAGGTTACAGAAGAACAGGATATCGTAGAAGAAACTGCAGAAGCTTCGGAGGAAGCTGTTACAGATACAGAAGAAGTACAGGAGGCAGATACGGATGCGGCAGATGCCGAAGAGACAGATGCACAGCTGGAGGATGCCGATACAGTTGGGGAGGCAGAAACTGCAGAAGAAAAGGCTTCCGGAGACAAAGAGGATACAGCCAAGAAGAGCTTTTTCAAGAAGAAAAAGGACAAAAAGGATGAGCAGATTGAGGAACTGAATGACCGCTTAAAGCGTCAGATGGCTGAATTTGATAATTTCCGCAAGCGCTCCGAGAAGGAGAAGAGCCAGATGTTCGATATGGGAGCAAAGACCATTATCGAGAAGATTCTCCCGGTTGTGGACAATTTTGAGAGAGGTCTGGCGGCTGTACCTGAGGAACAGAAGGATGACGCTTTTGTCAGTGGAGTTGATAAGGTATATAAGCAGCTTATGACAGAACTTGAGGCAGCCGGAGTTAAGCCCATCGTATGTATCGGCGAGGAATTCAATCCGGAATACCACAACGCAGTTATGCAGGTGGAGAGCGAAGAGTTCGGGACCGGCGTGGTTGCACTGGAATTATTAAAGGGCTACACCTACAAAGACACGGTGGTACGCCACAGTATGGTAGCCGTTGTATCGTAGCTTTATGAATTTGTTTTTTCATACCATTAAGGCATTGAAAATAGATAATGTTAGTTTATGTAAGATTTTATATCTAGGAGGATAAGAAAATGGGAAAGATTATTGGAATTGACTTAGGAACAACCAATAGCTGTGTAGCTGTTATGGAAGGTGGAAAACCTACCGTTATCGCAAATCAGGAAGGTGCAAGAACAACACCATCCATCGTAGCATTTACCAAGACAGGAGAGCGTCTGATTGGTGAGCCGGCAAAGCGTCAGGCAGTAACCAACGCAGAGAAGACAATTTCTTCCATCAAGCGTCATATGGGCGAAGAATACAAGGTTGCAATTGATGACAAACAGTATTCACCACAGCAGATTTCTGCAATGATTCTTCAGAAACTGAAGGCAGATGCAGAGGGATATTTAGGAGAGAAGGTTACAGAGGCAGTTATCACTGTTCCTGCATACTTCAATGACGCACAGCGTCAGGCAACCAAGGATGCCGGCAAGATTGCAGGTCTTGATGTAAAGCGTATCATCAACGAGCCGACAGCAGCAGCTTTGGCATACGGACTGGACAACGAAAAAGAGCAGAAGATTATGGTATATGATTTAGGTGGTGGTACTTTCGATGTATCTATCATCGAAATCGGTGATGGCGTTATCGAAGTATTGTCTACCAACGGTGATACACATCTTGGTGGAGATGACTTTGACAACAAGATTACACAGTGGATGATTGATGAGTTCAAGAAGGCAGAGGGCGTTGACCTTTCTACCGACAAGATGGCTCTTCAGAGATTAAAGGAAGCTGCTGAGAAGGCTAAGAAGGAGCTTTCTTCCGCAACAACCACCAACATTAACCTTCCGTTCATCACTGCAACCGCAGAGGGACCGAAGCATTTTGATGTGAACCTTACCAGAGCAAAGTTTGATGAACTTACACATGATTTGGTAGAGAGAACCGCAATTCCGGTACAGAAGGCAATGCAGGATGCAGGACTTACCAATGCAGACCTCGGTCAGGTGCTTCTGGTTGGTGGTTCAACACGTATCCCTGCTGTACAGGATAAGGTTCGCCAGTTGACAGGCAAAGAGCCAAGCAAGTCATTAAACCCGGATGAGTGTGTTGCACTTGGTGCTTCTATTCAGGGTGGTAAGCTCGCAGGAGATGCCGGCGCAGGTGAAATCTTATTGCTGGATGTAACTCCGCTTTCACTTTCTATCGAGACTATGGGCGGAATTGCAACCAAGCTGATTGAGAGAAATACAACAATCCCGACAAAGAAGAGCCAGGTATTCTCTACAGCAGCTGACAATCAGACAGCAGTAGATATGCACGTAGTACAGGGTGAAAGACAGTTTGCTAAGGATAACAAGCTCCTTGGTGAGTTCAGATTAGATGGAATCGCTCCAGCTCCAAGAGGAATCCCTAAGATTGAAGTTACATTCGATATCGATGCAAATGGTATCGTAAAT
>JBGVFC010000029.1:0-4294 GCA_045120755.1 Agathobacter sp.
CTGCGCTTCTACCGCATTCTTCAGGACTTCATCGGCAACTTCCCGTTCCATTTTTACTACTGCGGTTCCTTCCGTATGGCTTACCACTGCCTCTGTTACGCCTTCAACGGCTTCTAAGGTCTTCTTTACCCTTGCTTCGCAATGTCCGCACATCATACCTTTGATTTCCATTGTTTTTTCCATTTGTTTTGTCTCCTTTTTCATTTTCTTATCTTTTCCCGCGTCATACATCCGAAACAGATTCAGACGCAGCGCATTGCTTACCACGCAAAAGCTGGAAAGACTCATGGCGGCGGCTCCGAACATCGGATTTAACTTCCAGCCAAACATCGGATACAGCAGTCCTGCTGCCAGCGGAATGCCAATCATGTTATAGAAAAATGCCCAAAACAGATTCTCATGGATATTTTTCAGCGTGGCACGGCTGAGGCGGATTGCTGCCGGAACATCGGACAGTCTGCTCTTCATCAACACGATATCTGCCGCATCAATCGCAATATCTGTCCCCGCGCCAATAGCAATGCCGATATCTGCCCGGGTAAGAGCCGGTGCATCGTTCATCCCATCTCCGACCATTGCCACTTTTCCTTTTTCCTTCAAGGCACGTATGACCGCTTCTTTTCCATCGGGAAGGACCCCCGCAATCACTTCATCGACTCCCGCCTGTTGTCCAATAGCTCTTGCGGTCCTCTCATTATCGCCCGTCAGCATGACCACATGAATCCCCATATTCTGAAGCTCCCGGATTGCCTGCGGGCTGTCTTCCTTCATCACATCCGCCACAGCAATGATACCCATAAGCGTTCCATTTTCCGCAAAATACAGGGGTGTCTTTCCCTGCTGCGCAAAAGCTTCTGCCTTCTGCTCTATCTCCCGCGGCACAGTCCCCTGCTGCCGGATAAATTTCAGGTTGCCTCCGGCAAGCCTTTGCCCCCGGCGGATGCCGGTCAGTCCATTGCCTGCAACTGCTGTAAAAGCCTCTACTTCTTCTTTTTCCAGTCCCCGTTCCTCACCGGCTGCCAGAATTGCTTTTGCAAGGGGATGTTCACTTTTCTGTTCCAGTGCATAGGCCGCTTTTAAAAGTTCTTCTTCCGTATAACCCTGTGCCGCTGCAAAATCGGTTACTCTTGGTTCCCCACTTGTGATTGTACCGGTTTTATCCAAAGCTACAATCTGCGTCTTTCCTGCTGCCTCCAGCGAAGCGGCCGTCTTAAACATAATGCCGTGCTTTGCTCCCATTCCGTTGCCGACCATGATTGCCACGGGCGTAGCAAGTCCCAAAGCACAGGGGCAACTGATTACCAGAACGGAAATACCTCTTGCCAGGGCAAATCCAACACCTTCGCCCACAAGCAGCCAGATGATAACCGTTGCCAGCGCTATGGACATCACCACAGGCACAAACACACCGGATACCCGATCTGCTGCTTTTGCAATTGGCGCTTTTGTCGCTGCCGCATCGCTGACCATCCGGATAATCTGGGATAGCGTCGTATCCTCTCCTACCCGTGTGGCTTCACATCTTAAGAATCCGGACTGATTCAAAGTGGCTGCGGATACAAAATCTCCTGCCGCTTTATCCACCGGAATGCTTTCTCCGGTAAGCGCAGCTTCATTGACCGCACTGATTCCCTCCAGCACAATACCATCCACCGGTATATTCTCTCCCGGTCTGACTGCAAACTCATCCCCGATGCGTACCTGCTCGATTCCAACCTCTGTTTCCTGCCCGTTCCGGATAATCCGTGCCGTCTTTGGTGCCAGCTTCATCAGACTTTTCAGCGCATCCGTTGTCCTTCCTTTGGAGCGGGCTTCCAGCATTTTTCCCACGGTAATGAGCGTCAGAATCATTGCCGCAGATTCAAAATAAAATTCATGCATATATGCCATGACCGCTTCGCTGTCCCCCTGCGCCTGTGCATGGCTCATGGCAAACAAGGCATATACACTGTACAGATAGGATGCACCGGCCCCTAATGCGACCAGTGTATCCATATTCGGTGCTTTATGAAGAATTCCCCGAAATCCGTTGATAAAAAATTTCTGGTTCACCACCATAATCGCGGTCGTAAACAGGAGCTGAACCAGCCCCATGGATACATGGTCACCGGCAAACCAGGACGGCATTGGCCATCCCCACATCATATGCCCCATGGACACATACATAAGCGGCACCAACAGACATAAGGAAGCAATCAGACGCCGCTTCATCTTCGGTGTCTCGGTATCCTTCAGCATATCCTCATAACCGGGGGACTGCACAGTACTGTCGCCGTGGTTTGCGGCAGCTCCTTTTTTGGCAGCTCCATATCCGGCATGTACTACGGCTGCTATGATTTCCTCAGAAGCTGCACTTCCTTCCACTCCCATGGAATTCGTCAGCAGACTGACGGAACAGCCCGTCACTCCGGGAACCTGACTTACTGCTTTTTCCACTCTGGATGCACAGGCAGCACAGCTCATCCCCGTCACGCTATATTGTTCCATATATGAGACTCCTTTTACTTCATCAGTTTTGGCAATACCCTGACCAGTTCTTCGATGACTTCATCATTGCCCTGACGTATATTATCTGCAACACAGGTCTGAATATGACTCGCCAGCAATTCTTTATTAAAACTGTTCAATGCCGCATTCACCGCAGATACCTGTGTCAGAATGTCGATACAATACGCATCCCTCTCCAGCATACCCTGCAGCCCCCGGACCTGTCCCTCAATTCGCTTCAGACGGTTCATCAGATCCCGATATTCCTGCTCTGTACGCTGTTTATGCTTTTCCTGCTGACAGCAACAGGCTTTCTTCTCCTCCATCGTACACCTTCCTATTCCACTACTTTTTCCAGCCTCAAATATATACCCCCATGGGGTATTTGTCAATATTAAATAGGCATCTACCTTTTTACAAAATATGCCTAAGAATGAATTTGGCTATTCTGATTACAGACCGTAAAGCAATGTCGGTACTTAATGAGTATTTTTTACGAATTTAGTACCGCTACATTGCGATTCGAGCGCGAGCGTGTCTGTAATAGAATAGCCAAATTCATTCTTGGTAAACTAATGACAATTACTTATCTTCTTTGTCCCATATTAAATTGCAAAGCGGCTTCACTCCCGCAAACAAAACTGCTGCCACCGGCCACACAACCCAGGTGATATACCAGTCATTCGTCATAAAGCTCCAGGACAAGTAAATCGCTGTTGTGACAAGCCAGTATATCGTACTTACCGTTTCGCTGATTTTGTTTTTCTGCTTTTCTGTATCAGAGTATTCGCCCTCCTTCAGAAGTTTTTGCATACTTGCCCATCTTACTCCCGCAATGATAAAAAACATCACACCGATTCCCGCAATAAGTATGGTGACGCAAAGCAGAATCATCATAAGCAGTTCATTCTCTGCAAAGGCTCCGCAAAGCAGGGGAATCGGTGACAAAATGCAAATACCGACACCGATACAATTACATGTTACATAAGTACTGTGGTAGGCTTTTTGCCTTTCCTTCACAAGCCCGGTTACCCCGTACTCTGTTTCAAACAGCTTCTTATCAAGGAATTCATAAGGAGCATTTCCGAAGCCCACACGAATAAAAATCACCACTGCAATCGCCACAACAAGCAGCATAACAACAACTCCAATACCAGCCGCCGCATTTTCCGATATCGGCAAAGAAGTAAGCTCACTCAATGCCGCTAACAGGAAAAGAGGTATCACAGAAAGCATACAAAGGAAGGTTGCTATTGCAATCTTAATGGAAGCATCCTTCCTCTGTTCCATATAATCATTTGCTTCTGCAAGAGTGATTCTCCGCAACATGGTATCCTGCATACTGTCTGTAAATTCTTCGTCCTCCATTTCATCCTTCAGCAAATAGTCGGTTGTCACGCCAAATAAATTGCCAAGCTGCAAAATCTTCTCCAAATCCGGCGTACTTTGTGCTGCCTCCCATTTCGAAACTGCCTGACGGGACACATTCATCTTCTCCGCAAGCTCTTCCTGCGACCAGCCATTCTTTTTCCTAAGTCTTATAATCTTATCCGCTAAAATCATTTTCGCCACCTCCGTAATGTTTTGTGCCATCATTATATGGTTTTTGGCAGTTACACTCCATCAATCCGCGCCTTGCAATGTGTCAACCGCAGGTTGCATCAGTGGTTAAATTCTAATACACTCTATGCAAAAAATCCAGTTAACTCAAAACCCCTCATTTTTTCGTAATCACACTTGAATATTTTCCCCATTTTTTGTACGCTATGATTGTAATATATTGATTACAGTATTAATAACTTAGGAG
>JBGVFC010000030.1:0-3488 GCA_045120755.1 Agathobacter sp.
TAGTTTCTGGCGAACTTGTCTGCATTCCTGCATAAGTTGGCATAAAGAAAAAGCAAACCAGCGCAAAAATTCCCCACAAAACAATTCCGATTGGCATTGCCGTGCCTGCATATTCGTTTGCTTTCTCTTCCTGTCCGACACCGAGCTTAGCTGCCATAATCGTATTGATACCAACTCCGGTTCCGACCGCCAATGCTATCATCAAAAGCTGAAGCGGATACACAATAGAAAGTGCCGTAAGTCCCGATTCAGAGTATTTTCCAACAAATATGCTGTCTATAATGTTATATAGCGCCTGAATAAGCTGCGCAAGCATAACAGGCGGTGCCATTTTAAAAAGAATACGACTGATTTTTTCAGTAGCAAAATAATTAACATCCTGCTTTATTTTTTCCATGGCTCAGGCTATACCCCCACAACCATTCCTGCAATCCACAATCCCACGGAAAGCACTAAAAAAATCAGCACAAAGCTGTTTACATATTCCTTCCAGCGCATAGAAAGAACTGCGATATCTCCCGCCAGTGCAAATATCATAAAGCCCGGCCAGAACGGAGAAATAAGCGACATTCCAAACATGCCCGCAAGCATAAGGGTAAAGACAATGACCATACAAAAGGAGACTGCCGATTCTACGATATGAAATACCTTCTTATGCGTGATTTCGGAAGGATATACCACCGGAATTGCCATGGAATACGCCAGAATAAAGGCAAAGGTAATCCATGCTTCCAAAGGTCTCTGCCCTGCCCCAACCTGCTCAACGGTCCGCAATATCATGGCTACGGCAAGCGCACCGTAAGCGCCGAACTGCAGTCCCGGTATCGTATATTCCGTGTGCACCATACCGCAAAACAGAAGACAGCCCACAGCTATGCTTAACCATGCAAAATCAAGCCTCTCGTAAAGTGATGCGCTGTTCGTAAATAATCCGGCAAACATCGCCCAGTTCTTCCACAACAGCAGAACCAGTGTCCCTGCCATGGACACAAAGGTCAGCCCATACATATATCTGCCGAGTCCATCCGCAAACGGTTTTCCTTTTCGGAAGGAACGGACCACACTCTGGATACGTTCCACGAAAAGAACTGCAAAATACAGAAAAAATAGCCAATTTGTTGCATAAACCATCCAACTTACCTGATCACTCATACGAATAACCTCTTTTCTTTCTCAATTTGTATTTGTGAACATTATAGTCTCAATCAATGGAAGATACAATCTTATTTCTCTGATTTTATAACCGCAATTTTTCTCTTATTGACTCTGTTCATGAAAAACAGGGCGACCACGACCGATAACGCTTCCCCGATTGGGAAAGTCAGCCATACCAGCCATGTGCCCGCATCCCCGCCGATTACCAGATTCGAAAACAGGTACGCTACCGGCACGACAAACAAAAACTGTCTGCAAACGGAAATAACCAGCGATTCCAATCCACTGTCCAGCGCCTGAAAAATTCCCTGAAATGCGATATTTGCTCCCGCAAAAACATAGCTTAAAGAAATCACCCGCATGGCACTGACACAGAGCGCTTTTGTCTCTCCGGATAAGCCGAAAATACCTGCAAACGGTTCTGCGAAAATTTCAAGCGCCACACATCCGATCAGCATGATTGCCAATGTATAAACAATTCCGTATTTGATACCGTCCTTCACCCGTTTCCGGCTCTTCATTCCGTGATTAAAGGAGACAATCGGTGTGATGGCATCCCTCAGTCCAAAGGCCGCAAACAGGATGAATTGCTGAATCTTATAGTACAGGCCGTATGCGGTTACTACATTTTCTCCGATACGCACAAAGATGACATTTAACAGATAGGTCATGACCGACATCAGCGCCTGCGCTATGATTGCCGCAAATCCAATGGCATAGATGCCCTTGATGATAGAAGCGGATGGCTTCATATACCGCAATCCGTTCTTGATTTCCCTGTTTGCCTTCAGGTGCAAAATCAGTCCGCAGAGAACCGATGCAATCTGACCGATGACCGTCGCATAGGCGGCACCCTTTACTCCCAGTTCCGGGAATCCCAGCCATCTGTATATCAAAATCGGGTCCAGTACAATGTTGACTACCGCACCGGTAATCTGCGCTATGGTTGAATACATGCTTTTTCCGGTTGCCTGCAATACTTTTTCAAATAAGGAGAAAAACAGAATACCGAAGGACCATACACAGCAGATTCTAAGGTAATCTGTTGCCATCTGCGCCACGACTTCATTCTTTGTCTGCGAGGCGATGTAACCCTGTGTGCCAAACAAGCCAAAGAGCAGAAAAATCACATAGATTACTGCCATCAGAAAGATTCCGTTTCCGGCTGTTTTGCTTGCCTTCTCCCTATCGCCCTGCCCCAGACTCTTCGCGAGCAGCGCATTGACTCCTACACCGGTTCCGATACCAACTGCCACAATCAGCATCTGCACAGGAAACGCCAGCGTCAACGCGTTTAGCGCCAGCTCTCCGGTGCCCTCCATATTCGCAACAAAGGCACTGTCCACAATATTGTAAACTGCCTGCAGCATCATGGAGATAATCATAGGAACTCCCATTCCAATCATCAGTTTGTTGACCGGCATGGCTGCCATTTTGTTTTCTTTTGCACTGGTATTACTCATTTTCCTTTGCACCTCCTGCCAATGTTCCTTCCGCCACTGCCAAACTCTCTGCTGATTGTAATAATCCTAATCATGTTCTTCCTCCTTCTGAATCAAATGAGTTTATTCGATATGTCAAAAAAAAGCGTGCAATCCCAGTAGCTTAGCTACTCTAGATTACACGCACACATTCATGCTGGACTTACATCTACCGATTACACGGTTTTATTTTCACGGTTTTGTATTCTAACACAAAAAAATTTTTTTGGTAAGTCTTTTTATAAATTATTTTTATGGATGGTTTCTTCAATCAATTTACACATTTCATTCTTATTCCGGTCAAGCGCAAAGGCAAGCTCCGAGTACAGATATTCCTCTGCCAGCTTAAAATATCTTTCGTCCATCGCAGTGTCCTTTTTTCCCTGCGCAGTCCGCTTCTGCTTGCGCCTGTACATGGTTTTAATGATTCCGACCAACATCTGTGGATTGCAGTCCCGGATAGCTTCTTTGTATTTCTGCTCCCGCTGCTTTTCATTGTCAATCTGCACTTCCTCAATCTCCGGAATACTGTTGATTACCTCCCACGCTTCCTCACTATTTAGCGCTTTGCGCAATCCCCTCGCCTGTGAGTCCGTCGGAACATATATTTTCATTTTCTCATCAGACAACGGAATCAGCAGATAGTAAAGTTTGTTTTTATCCACATCCATTCCCTCTGGGTGTGTGATTTCTTCGATACGACACACACCTGTATATGCTTTTACCACATAATCTCCAACCTGATACACAACTGTCACCTCCAAAAACCTGATACAACTTAAAACAGGGATAATCCCACATCTGAATGAGATAATCCCTGCAAAAAAGATTTCTACACAGCTTATAGCCTTA
>JBGVFC010000031.1:0-15829 GCA_045120755.1 Agathobacter sp.
TGACTCCGAGACTGATGGCATAGCGCACCGCAAATTCCGTATCGGTGTCATCCTTCTCCGGATTGAGCTGACAGAATTCGATCTGCTCCTGTCTGCGGAAGTACGATAACGCCTCTGTATTTACCGAATCAAAATCCCCCACGATGATGTCAGGTGTCAGGTGATGGCGGTACAACAACTCCATGCCGGAATCTGCTGCGAGAATAATCTCATAGCCACCGTTCTTAATCGCATCACATGTCAACGCATCATCCAATTGACCGCCTGTAATAATAAGTCCTCTCATCTTCGCCTCCTATGCATTCATAATCTCCAAAAATTCCCGGACATTCGCCTCAATGTCTCCCTTAAACACCGCACTTCCGGCAACAATGATGTTCGCTCCCGCATCCATCAGGGAGCTGACATTCTCGTGATTGACACCGCCGTCCACCTCGATGTCGGCTTTATTTCCGGTCCGAACCAGCATACGCTTTAGTTCTGCCACCTTCTCAACCGTATAAGGAATCAGCTTCTGTCCACCGAAGCCCGGATTGACGGTCATGATTAATACCATATCCACCTTCGGAAGCACATAACGTACCGCCTCAAGAGATGTCGCCGGATTGAGCGCAACACCTGCTAAAATCCCCCGCTCTTTAATCCGCTCAATGGTTCTGTCCAGATGCCTGCACGCTTCTGCGTGAACGGTGATAATATCTGCTCCCGCATCCGCAAAATCATCGATATAGCGAATCGGCTCATCAATCATGAGATGCACATCAAACATTCTGTCCGTACACGTACGAAGCGACTGAATCACCGGCATTCCAAAGGAAATGCTCGGTACAAAGCTTCCATCCATGACATCAATATGGACATACTGCGCACCCGCATGGTCCAATTGGCGCACCTGCTCTCCTAAAATGGAAAAATCCGCCGATAAAATTGATGGTGATAAACAGTTCATATAGCCTCCTGTCCTGCTTCTAATGCCGCAGTTCGTATTTTTTATTCTGCTTTAATTCCTGATAAAGCAGTACATAGTTCTCATAACGTGTCGGACTAATCTTCGACCGCGTCAAGGCATTCTTGATTCCGCAGTCCGGTTCGCTGATATGGCTGCACCCCTGAAAACGACAATAAGGTTCAAACGGTACAAATTCAGGAAAACATTTCCACAGATTGTCCTTGTCCATATCCGGAATATCCATGGAGCTGAAGCCCGGCGTATCCATAATGAAGGAATCCTCTTCAATCGGAATCAACTGTGTATGGCGCGTCGTATTTTTTCCCCGCTCAATCTTGGTGCTGATATCTCCGGTCTCCATGTGATATTCCGACTGGAGACAGTTAATCAGTGAAGATTTCCCTACACCGGATGGTCCGGCGACTGCTGCAGTCTTTCCGCGAAGCATCTCCTTTAATTCCTCAATATGAATCCCGCATCTGCTGCTCGTGAACAGAACCGGATACCCCGCAGACTCATAGGTGGCAGCAAGCTGCTCCATCCACGCTTCGTCAACGAGGTCGCATTTGTTGAAACAGATGGTTACCGGTACCTTCTGATATTCCATCATACATAAAAACCGGTCCAACAGATTCATATTCGGCTTCGGCCTGGCAGCCGCGAAAATCACCAGTGCCATATCAATATTGGCGACAGCCGGACGAATCAGCTCCATTCTGCGCGGAAGTATCTCCTCGACATTCCCTTTTTTCTGTTCTTCGTCTATGACCGCAAGCTCTACATCATCGCCGACTAACGGCTTCTTCCCATCCTTGCGGAAAATTCCTTTTGCCCTACATTCATAAATTCCGGTTTCCGCTACATAAACGTAGTAGAAACCGGAAATTCCTTTAATAATCTTACCCTGCATATTTACTGTTGTTTTGTAAATTCAATATCCTTAGTGTCCGTACTGAGTTCCCGATCCGTTGTCGTTCCATCTTCAGCGGTGTCTGTAGCATACCATGTCACTTTCACTTTACCTGAAGAAATTCCCCGGATTCCATCCTTGGAAATCATAAACGGCGTACCCGGTATAAAGTCTGTCTTGTTCCAGCTAAGAATAACACTTCCGTCACTTCCGATTAGAGATACATCCGCTTTGGTTGCATCTGCCGGTATATTGTCCATATCATTCAAATCAAAGGATACACTGTAATATACAATCTCAGAGCCCTTGCTTACCGTGATGGTCACTTCCGTACCTGCGGAAACCGTCTTGCCCCCGGCTACACTCTGACTGATGATTGTGCCTTCCTTCACTGTATCGCTGAATGCCTCCTCAACCTTTACGGTCAGACCGGCATTCTCAAGCTCGGTCTTGCCTGTACCGGATTCCTTGCCTGTAACAGACGGAACGGTCACAGACTTCTTTCCCTGACTGATGACCAGTGTAACCGTCGTGCCCTCCTGCACGGTCGTTCCTGCTTCCGGATTCTGGCTGATAACCTCTCCTGCCGGAATATCATTGCTGTAATCATAGGTCTTATTCGGAATCAGCTTGAGTGAACTTAAAGTATTGGTCGCATTGCTCTCGGTTGCTCCTACCACATACGGAACATCCAGTTCCACAATGGCAACTGCTTTTTCACCGGAAATTACAACTCCAATTGTACTGCCGTATGGAATCATCTCTCCCTTGGAAACAGGCTCACCGTTATAAGACTGTGACAGTACCAGTCCGGACTCCCCTTCGGATTCCTCAACGCCTGTGACAAAGATGGAAAATCCTTCTGCCTCGAGCTGACGCTGTGCCTCCTTCTGTGCAAGACCAACAATATCAATCATTGCAACCATTTCCTCATCATCCTGAGATTCCGTCTGTGAATCGGTCTGTGACTCCGTCTGTGTATTGACCTGCGTATCCTTATCACGGAAACGGATTCCGCCCGCAATACTGGCAATTAAGAAAATAATGACTCCGACAATAATCACTGCAACAACAATTCCCGCTATGGTAACTGCCTTGTCAAGCTTCGGATTCAGAATTCCCTCTTCTTCTTCCTCGTCGTCATAGGAATCCTCTTCCACGTCATCTTCCTCATACTCATCCTCTGTCTCATCCCCGGCTTCCGGCATCTGTGTCTCCTCCGGAAAATCATTTGTGATGACCTTACCATCTTTAATCTGGCTAATCTCCTCATCACTGATTACCTTGGTCTTGGTATTGTCCACAAGCGGTGCAATCACCACGAAATCCTCATCCGGATTAATAAGCGCCTTGCGCAGATCGGTCAAAAGCTCTGTAATCGTCTGGTAACGCCGGTCCGGATTCTTCTGTGCACATTTTAAGATAATCTTCTCCAGACTAATCGGGAGATTCGGTGCATATGCGCTTGGAGCAACCATCTCCTCCTGCAAATGCTGGATGGCAACTGCCACGGTGGTATCCCCGTCGAAAGGAACGCGTCCGGTAACCATCTCATACATCACGATACCCAGTGAATAGATGTCACTTCTGCCATCCACAAATCCATTTCTCGCCTGCTCCGGGGAAGCGTAATGTACCGAACCCATGACATCTGAGCTGATGGTATTGGCAGAAGCGGCTCTTGCGATACCGAAATCCGTCACCTTAACCTTGCCCTCGGTAGAAATAATAATATTCTGCGGCTTAATATCCCTGTGGATAATGTTCTTGTTGTGGGCAGCCTCGATTCCGCGGGCAACCTGAATGGCTATGCTTACAGCCTCCTTAAAGGATAGCTGTCCCTTCTTCTCAATATAAGTCTTGAGGGTAATACCCTCTACATATTCCATAACAATGTAGTGCAGTCCCTCTTCACTGCCGACATCATAGATATTGACGATATTCGGATGCTCAAGACCGCCTGCGGACTGCGCTTCCGTCCGGAATTTGGTGACAAAATTACGGTCCTCCGAATATTCCTGTTTTAATACTTTGATAGCTACATTTCTGCCCAAAATATGGTCCATTGCCTTGTAAACGTCAGACATTCCTCCTGCTCCGACTTTACCGACAATCTCATATCTATCCGCTAAATACATTCCAACTGTTAACATGATTCATTCACCTCATCTGAAAATGGTCTGATTACAATGGCAGAAATGTTATCTCTTCCACCGTTCAAATTCGCTTCCCTGATCAAATTCTGTACCTGTTCTTCCACTGATGCATGTTCCTTCATGATTCTGCAGATATCATCATCCTCGATCATATTCGTCAATCCGTCCGAGCACAACAGAATCTCATCTGTCTTCTCCAGATCCACTTCAAAAAAATCAACCTTGATATCCTCGGCCGCACCGACTGCTCTTGTGATAATATTCTTATCCGGATGAATCCTTGCCTTATCCTCATCCATCCCTCCGCGGCGCACCATCTCTGCCACCAGCGAATGATCCCTCGTAATCTGCCTAATCTGATTCGATACAATGTAGAGCCGGCTGTCACCTACATTGGCGACAAAAAGCTTGCGCCCGATAATGCTGGCCGCAACAATCGTGGTTCCCATACCGCGCTTATTCTCATCCTCGCGCGATTCTGCAATCAACAGTTCATTGGCCTTGCTGATTGCGTCCCTAAGTATGGTAACCGGCTCATCCTCCGTATTCCGCGAGGCCGATGCGACAACACGCTGGACCGTATAGCGCGAGGCATACTCCCCCGCTTTGTGTCCTCCCATGCCATCTGCCACAATATACAGATTTGGAAGATTACCAACAGCAGTATCCGAGGCAAATACATAATCCTGATTCATCTCGCGCATAACACCGCTGTCCGTCATGGAAAACGTCTTCATCCGTTCTGTTTCCTTTCTTTGTAACTCTTGCGAAGCTGTCCACAGGCACCGTCAATATCTCTGCCCATTTCTCTTCTTATAGTAACATTTATTCCGTTTTTTTCAAGTTTATTTTTAAAGGCCGCAATAACCTGCGTATTCGACTGCACATAATCCCTCTCTTTGATTGGATTTACAGGAATTAAATTCACATGACAGTTCATCCCGCGGATGAGCCTGCAAAGCTCGCTTGCATCCTCGTCCGTGTCATTCACCCCGCCGACCAGACTGTACTCAAAGGTCACCCTTCTTCCGGTCTGCGCAAAATAATACCGGCAGGCATCCAGAACCTCGGAAAGCTCATATTTATTGGCAACCGGCATGAGTGCCAGACGCTTTTCCTGACTGGAAGCGTGCAGGGACAACGCCAGTGTTATGGCAAGCTTTTCGTCGGCAAGCCTGCGGATTCCCGGAACAATGCCGCAGGTCGATACGGTAAGATTCCGCTGGCTGATATGGAGTCCGTTCTCATCCGTCAAAAGTTCGATAAACCGAAGCAGCGCGTCATAATTGTCCAACGGCTCTCCCGTCCCCATAACCACCACATTCGAGATGCGCTCCCCGATATCCTTGCCAATCTGGTAAATCTGGTCGAGCATCTCCGCCGGAGTCAGTCCCCGCACCAATCCGTCCAGTGTGGAGGCACAGAAGCGGCAGCCCATCCGACAGCCCACCTGCGAAGAAATACATACGGAATTGCCGTGCTTATACTTCATCAGCACACTCTCAATCACATTGCCGTCCGCAAGCATGAAGAGATATTTCCTGGTTCCGTCCAGTGCGGATATCTGCACCTCTTCCTTCTTAAGCGTCGTAAGATATGCTTTTTCCTTAAGCTTTTCCTTCAACGCATTGGAAATATTGGTCATATCGTCAAAGCTGTCCACCTGCCGGATATGGAGCCACTGATAAATCTGCTGTGCGCGAAAAGATTTTTCCCCTAATTCCAGTAAAAAATCGGTAAGCTCCTTCCTGTTCATGGACTTTATATCAATCTTATGCGACTCCATCTGTTCCATATACTTACTCCTCATCTCTAATCAGTCTGGCAATAAAAAATCCATCCCTGCCGACGGTTCCCGGAAAAATCTGCTGCTGGCTTGTGCAGCAAAACTGCGGATGTTCCGCCAAAAACCATTCCACATTCCCCTCGTTCTCATCCTGGTGTATCGTGCAGGTGCTGTAAATCAGGCTTCCGCCCTTTTTCACATAGCGCCATACCGTAGACAGAATCTGTCTCTGCAGCACAACCAGACTCTTCTGCTTCTCCTCCGTCATCTTGTAGCGGATGTCCGTTTTATTGCCCATGACGCCAAGCCCGGAGCACGGAAGGTCACATATAAGAATATTCGCACGCCCGACAGATGCCTCATCAGGCACGGTTGCATCCCACACCTTTGCACCGATATTATCCAGCTTATGCCGCTCTATATTGTCGCGGATCAGGTCAACCTTATACTCCGTGAGATCCCGCGCGTCCACATATCCGCTGTCGTCAAGTAACTCTGCCAGATGTGTGCTTTTGCCTCCCGGTGCCGCACAGACATCAATCACATAATCTCCCTGCTTTGGCGCAGCCGTCTGTGCAACCATCATGGAGCTGATATCCTGCACATAGAAATCTCCCTCCTGAAAAGAAGGAAGCCCCATCAGATAATCCACTCCGCGCAGCCCAAGTGCATACGGAAGCTGTGGGTGAATCTGCGCGCAGACACCTTCCCCTGCCAGCTTCTCCACAAGCCTCTCCGGTGTGATTTTACGGAGATTCGTGCGCACAAACAGTTCCTTTTCACCGGAAAAGCCCCGCAGGATTGCCTCAGTCTGCTCCGGTGAATATTGTAAAAGCCACTGTCGGATAATCCACTCCGGAACCGAATAAGTCACCGACAGATAGCGTGTGTAATCCTCTTCCTTCTGCGGATAGCGGATGTCATCCTTACCTCTTGCAATGCTGCGCAGCACTCCGTTGACAAAGCCGGACAACTGTCCCAAACCACGCTTTTTTACAATTTTTACTGCTTCATTACAGACTGCCGAATCCGGTACGCGGTCCATATACAGAATCTGGTACACGCTCATGCGGAGGACATTGCGAATCAGCGGCTTCATCTTTTTTACCTTTGTCTTTGAAAACTGATTCAAGACATAATCCAGCCGAATCAGACTCTCGATGGTTCCCTCGGTCAGACGCGTGATGAATGCCCTCTCCTGCTTGGTCAGATATTGGTATTTATCTAACACCGCCCGAAGAACCAGATGGCTGTACTGCTCCTTCTCCAGTATTTCGATGAGCATTTCCAGCACCAGTTCCCTTGTATTTACACTGTTATCCACAAAGTCTTCCTCCTGCCTTCGTCTGTATCACTATCCCAAAAAAGTCCCCATCTCCACCTGATATCCGCGGAGAAAGGACGCGCAATCCATGCGCTTTTTTCCTTCGAGCTGTACCTCTTGCAGCACAAGAATTCCGTCCCCTGTCTGCACCCAGATCGCATCCTTCGTAATCTCAATGATACATCCTGCTTTTGCCTGTGCATCCTCCGACAGCACGGATGCCTTCCAGATTTTTAAGGTTTTGCCATCCAGCCGCGTATAGGCAGACGGCCACGGATTCAGTCCGCGTATGAGCCGCTCAATTGCAACTGCGGACTGGTTCCAGTCAATATCGCCCAGTTCCTTCTTAATCATACAGGTATGCGTCGCAGCATCATGATTCTGCGGAATATATGTTGCTTTTCCGGCAGCAATATCTGCCATTGTCTCCACACAAAGCTCGGCTCCAAGCTTCTCCAGCCGCGCAAAAAGGCTTCCTCCGGTCTCATCCGCAGCAATTCTTAACTCCCTTTTTGCGATAATGTCACCCGTATCGATTCCGATATCCATCCGCTGAATCGTCACGCCGGTAATCTCATCGCCATTGATGACCGCCCACTGAATCGGAGCTGCCCCGCGGTATTTTGGCAGCAGTGACGCGTGCACATTGATACATCCGTAAGGCGGCATCTGCAGCACTTCCTTTGGCAAAATCTGACCAAACGCTGCAACTACAATAATATCCGGCTGATACTGCTTCAATACTGCGACATTGTCCGCCTCCCTGATACGGATTGGCTGAAACACTTCGATTCCATGCGCTATGGCGCATTCCTTTACCGGAGAAAACTGCATGACCTTGCCTCTGCCCTTCGGCTTATCCGGCTGCGTCACACACAGTACCACTTCATGTCCTGCCGCAATGATTGCCTCCAATGTTCCCACCGCAAAATCCGGTGTCCCCATAAATATCACTCTCATAACCGACTCTCCTCTATCAATCCGCTTCGTAATTTACCTCATGCAAAGCTCCCTGTACTTTTTCCGTGTACATATGGCCGTCCAGATGGTCTACCTCATGGCAGATACAGCGTGCCAGAAGCTCTGTTGCCTCAATCTCGCATTCCTCCATATCTTCATCCAGAAAACGGGCTTTGACATAGTTCGGGCGTGTAACCAGCCCCGCCTTGCCCGGCAGACTAAGACACCCTTCATCACCGGTCTGTTCACCGGAAGTCTCGATAATCTGCGGATTAATCATTACAAGCAGTCCGTCTCCCACATCGATTACCACAAGCCTCTTTAAGATTCCTACCTGCGGTGCGGCAAGACCGACACCGTTTGCCTCATACATGGTCTCAATCATATCATCGATGAGTACCTGAAGCTTCTCGGTCATCTGTGTAATTGGTTTGCATTGTTTTGTAAGTACCGGATCTCCCTGAATCCGAATCTGTCTAAGTGCCATGATGTTCCTCCTTTAAAAACCACTCATTGGGTTAAAATCAAATTGAATATTTATCTCTTTATAAACAGGATCTGTAGCAATATACTGCTCAATCCGGTCCTTAAGCAGTGTTAATTTCCGATAATCCGCAGACTTCATATAGATAACCTTGCGGTAGATATCGCTGATTCTGGATACGGAAGCGTCCGCCGGTCCAAACACCTGAACAGCTCCCGATACTGCTGCACTCCAGTCGTCAATCTGTCTCCGCAGCCTCTTACAGCCTTCTTCCAAAACCGGCTGTTGTGCCGCCTGACATTGTACTACAAGCATATTCCAGACGGGCGGATAATTTGCCATCTGGCGGTAACTAATCTCATGTTCGTAAAAACTCTCGTAGTCCTGCCGCTTCGCAGTCTGAATTGCAACATGCTCCGGATCATAGGTCTGAATCACGACCTGTCCCCGCCTGTCGCCTCGCCCTGCGCGGCCTGCCGCCTGCGTCAATAGCTGAAATGTCCGCTCCGCTCCATGAAAATCACTGACATGGAGGGACATATCCGCTGCCAGAATGCCGACCAGAGTGACATTTGCAAAATCATGCCCCTTGACAATCATCTGCGTTCCAATCAGGATATCCGCCTCGTGATTGCCAAATGCCTGCAGAATGTTCTCGTATCCATCCTTCGTCCGCGTGGTATCGTAATCCATCCGAAGAATCCGTGCCTTTGGGAAACGCCTCTGCACAATCTCCTCAACCTTCTGTGTCCCCGCCTTGAAACCGCTGATATATCGCGAACCGCATGCCGGGCATACCACCGGAACCGGTTCCTCATAGCCGCAATAGTGGCACACCATTCTGCCATTGTTGTGCTGACTTAAAGATACATCGCAGTGCGGGCATTTGATGACATGACCGCAGGCACGGCAGGACATAATCCCCGCAACTCCCCGCCTGTTTAAGAACAGCATCATCTGTTGTCCGCTGTTTAAGCGGTCCTCCATCAGTTCCTGAAGCCGCTCGCTTAATATGGAGCGGTTGCCCTGGCGGAGTTCCTCGCGCAAATCAATAACCTCGCACTCCGGCAGCGGCCTTTCCTCCACACGGTGATTGAGCTCCAACAGCCGGTAATTTCCAAGCTTCGCCTGATAATAGCTCTCTATGGAAGGTGTCGCCGAACCGAGCACCACGCTTGCACCATTCTGCCTTGCCCGCTCAATCGCGACCTCTCTGGCATGGTAGCGGGGCGATGTCTCGCTCTTATAAGAAGTCTCATGCTCCTCATCAATGATAATCAGTCCCAGCCCGGAAAATGGGGTAAACAGTGCTGACCGCGGTCCGATCATAATGTCAATATCTCCCTGCTTTGCTCGCAGATACTGGTCATACCGTTCGCCTGCCGACAGCCGGGAATTCATAATCGATACCTTATCCCCGAAACGGTTGCGGAATCGCATAACGGTCTGATAGGTCAGCGCAATCTCCGGAATCAGGACAATTGCCTGACGCCCTTTTGCAATCGTCTCTGCAATCAGTTCCATATATACCTCGGTCTTGCCGCTTCCCGTCACTCCTTTGAGAAGATATGTCCGGTAAATCCCGGCTTCCCAATCCAAGCGGATTGCATCGACCACCGCCTGCTGCTCCGCATTCAAGGTCAGCGTGTATTCTTTTTGCTGTAAATGCGCAACCGGATTCCGGTAGACGGTATTTTTTTCTACTGCAGCAATCCCCTGTTCCTCAAATGCCCGTATCGTCGCTGCGGATATCTGTAACTTTCCGGTAACGATGCGGTAATCCAGCGTATGCTGCGCCAGCAGTTCCCGAAGCAGTCGCGCCTTCGCCGTATGGTGCTTCTGCTCAAACAAAGCGAGCCTGCGCCTCGCTTCGTTCTCCTCCATAACAAGCACGACATTCCGGTGCTCCACCTGCCGTTGCTGCTGCTTGACCGGAAGAACTGTTTTAAGTGCCTGATTCATCGTCGAGCCATAGTTTCTGCGCATCCATGCCGCAAGCGCAATCAACTGCGTTTCGATAGCTACACTTCCTCCTACCACACCCGCAATCGGCTTAATCTTCGCCGGATCAAAGCAGGCTTCCTCCGTCAGCTCCACAATATAACCGGTAATCGTCCGGCTGCCAAATGGAATCCGCACCTGCATTCCCACTTCGACAACCTCTTCCAGTTCGTCCGGAACACTATACTGAAAAGTCTTATCCAGTTTTTCTACCGAAATATCCACTATAATATTCGCGTACAAACTATTCCTCCAAAAACCATATATATGCGCCATTCGCAGTGCCATTATAATCTTCCACCAGCTTTTTTTCAAGCACCTGGTGCATACCTGCCATTGTTTTGGGCATGCTAGTACAAGAACAGAAAAAGGACACTACATTAATGACAAGAAAAAATTTTTTAATCTGCGGCCTGACCGGCTGGTGTATGGAAATTATTTTTACCTCAATCGGAAGTGCAAGCCAACATGACTTCCGCCTCATGGGTGTTACCTCCATATGGATGTTCCCCATCTATGGTCTGGCGGTACTGATTGTTCCCATCTATCAGAAAATCCGGTTCTGGCCTGTAATCTGCCGCAGTCTGCTCTATGCAATCTGCATCATGGCGGTAGAATATATTACCGGCAGCCTGCTCTCCCTCTTCGGCATGTGCCCCTGGGATTACAGCAATGCGCCCGTCAGCATACAGGGTGTGGTGCGGCCGGATTATCTCCCCTTCTGGATGGCAGCAGGCCTTGCCTTCGAACGGCTTCTTTGTGGGCAAGGCACAACAAACCAACCGTTGGCAGCAGTCAGTCCCAGACAGGGCTGATTCTGCCGGCGGCACTTCTTATTATATTTCAAAAAGCGCGCGGACATCTCCCCTCTCAGGGAATATAAAACCGCGCGTTTCTATCTAATACTCTTGTAACTGTTTATCTGTCTATCCGCTTTCTGCGATTCGGATTCGTGTACTTCTCCTCACAATACTTGCAGCGATATACTTCCTTGTTCTCATCCGTCAGCAGGAAAATCTGGTCCAATTCCTGCTCAATGGATGTAATACACCTAGGATTCTTGCAACGGATGACATTCTTGACCTGCTTTGGAAGTGTGAGAATCTTCTTCTCAACAATCGTGTCACCCTTGATGACATTGACCGTGATATTGTGGTCAATAAAACCAAGAATATCGAGGTCAAGTGCCTCAATCGGACATTCCACCTTGATGATGTCCTTCTTGCCCATCTTATTGCTCTTGGCATTCTTAATAATTGCCACTGCACAATCCAGTTTGTCTAATTTCAAATCATGATAGATTTGCAGGCTCATCCCCGCCTGAATATGGTCAAGTACAAATCCTTCATGAATTCCGCTTATGTTCAGCATACCATGCCCCTCTCTGTCCCGTATTCATTCTCAATCACAATACCGTCTTCCGGCATCAGACAAGCTCCAGCAAAGTCAGAATCAGCGCCATCCGCACATATACACCATACTGTGCCTGTTTAAAGTAGACAGCACGCGGATCATCATCCACCTCAACCGATATCTCATTCACTCTCGGCAGCGGATGAAGCACCAGCATATCCTCCTTCGCCAGTTCCATCTTGGCTTTGGTAAGCACATAAAAATCCTTCAACCGGATATAATCCTCTTCATTGAAGAAGCGCTCCTTCTGCACTCTGGTCATATAAAGCACATCCAGCTCAGACATCGCATCCTCTAAACGCTCAACCTCTTCAAATTCGATATTGTTGGCACGAAGCACATCGTCCCGGATATAATCCGGAATCCGAAGTTCCTCCGGCGAAATCAGTATAAACCGGACATTCTCATAACGGATCAGCGCATTGATCAAAGAGTGCACGGTACGTCCAAATTTAAGATCTCCGCACAGACCGATGGTAAGATTGGACAACCGCCCCTTGAGGGAACGGATGGTAAGTAAATCCGTCAGCGTCTGTGTCGGGTGCTGATGTCCGCCATCTCCTGCATTAATCACCGGGATTCCTGATTTCTGTGAGGCAACCAGCGCCGCGCCCTCCTTCGGATGGCGGATTGCACAGATGTCTGCGTAACACGATATGACGCGAATGGTATCGGAAACGCTCTCTCCCTTCGCCGCTGAAGACGAATCTGCGCTGGAAAATCCCAACACAGAACCGCCAAGATTCAACATGGCAGCTTCAAAACTTAATCTTGTGCGCGTACTCGGCTCATAGAAGCAGGTCGCCAGCTTCCTGCCCTCGCACATATGCGCATACTTATCTGGGTTCTTCTCAATATCATTGGCCAAGTCAAGCAGCTTGTCCAACTCCTCTACGGAGAAATCCAGAGGACTCATCAAATGTCTCATGCTCTTCCTCCTCGTTCACACATTTTCTCTATCATATAATAACGCCGCTCATAATTCAAGTGGAAAGACCGCATAAGACAGTTCTAAAGTAACAGTTGCATTCTAAAATGGTCGGCAACAGCAGGTCGAGCAGAGCATCTCTGCGCACAGAAGGCTGATGCAATATCTTCCGTAGTTGGAATACGGCTTCTGGTAAGAACTTCCCATATCCGAATACCAGGTTCCGCCGCCCTGCACATACTGCAGGTACTGTCTGTACTCCATATTGCTCGGCTCCAAATCCACAGCCCTTCGGATATGTTCAAGGGCGGTGGCAGAATTGCCCACGCCTTCATTGGCCATGGCACTGTAATAGTACCAGCGCCCCCGCCTCTCGGAAAGAGGAATATCCTCGAGTGTGTGCAGAGCTTCCGCATAAGCATGGTTGTGGATATAATTTCTGGCAGCCTGCATCTTCGGCGATTCAGCCTCGCCGGAATCCGCTCTGCCTCCGTAGGTATATCTGCCGTAGAAGCCGCCGAACGGTCCATAATCTCCCGTGCTGCCGGAGCGATTACCGAAAGAGGAGGATTCATTGTAACCATATCCGCCGCCCATACCGGAAGTCCCGAGCTGCCTCTCCTTCATAATCTGGTCATACGCCTGCTGCACCTGCTTGAACTTTTCCTCCGCCTGCTCCTTGTTCGGATTGTTAATATTCGCATCCGGATGATATTTACGGCTCAAAGTACGGTATGCCTTTTTAATTTCTTCGTCCGATACGCTGCGGGATACCCCGAGCACCTGATACGGATCTGTCATGTCTTTGTCCTCTTTTTCTTCTTCAATTGAATATACTCATATTTTGACCAGACACCGGAATACAAAATATTGCGCAGGATATCTGCATGCAGTAAAATTGGCAGTCTCTCAAAAGATTTGGCGCACTCTGACATCATGCTCGTCATCATAAGGCGCACCAGAACCTCAAAATCCTTGTCCTGTTCTTCCCGCAGCAGAAGCAGCGGATTGTAGGAATTGTGTTTTTCATCACTGTCCAGATCTTCATAGGCATCCATCAGGTAGATGAATTTTCCCATATAAAATCCGAGTGTCTTCAGTTCATCATACCACTCATCCTGCTTCCATGCAAAGATTTCTCCGAGCATCTCGCCCGTAAGACCTGCCACAACGTCGATATTGCGCTCCTTTTTCTGCTCAAGCTCCGAAAGCTTCTCAATATAACTGGAAATTGCCTTTGCCTGTCTCGGATATTCCTGCTCTACCTGAAGAAAATCTTTGTAGATAAGACCGGAGATGGTCTTCTTTGTATAATTCTTATCGTCTTTCCAGTCGTCCACCAGATTATAATATGCCAGCAGCAGATTCATCTTGGCTGCATAATCGGTTGTCTCATTGATACAGTAATTGCGCTTTTTCGTCGGATGCATCGCGCAGGTAAACGGTGCTGTCTCACACGGCGGTTCATACAGTCCTGTCAGCAGCACCACCAGAAATGTCATATCATAATTCAGCAGAAGCTGCCCTTTTGCCCCAAAATAGTGGCGCAGCCGCCTGCACAGACCACAGTAGAAAGACTGGTAGATTTCCTTATTCTCTTCCGATAGTTCCTGACTGTTCACATTAATATATCCAAACATACCATCCTCAATTCCTATTCCTTATTCTGCCCACATCCCCGGCGGTTACGATTTTTTTATAAATTCCTTGTGGCATTTTGGACAGGTAATCATAATTTTTCCGTGTCCCTTCGGCACTCTCACCTTCTGCGCGCACTCCGGACACTTATAGAAGCGGTAAACCTTCCTCTGCTGCATTTGCTTTTTTTGTCTGTTAAAAAATGCAGCCACACGGTTCTTAGCATTCATATAGACCTGATTCTCTGCGCAGCGCTTGGATATATTCCTGGAAAAAACACGGAAATACAGATGAATAATGGTCACCCAGAATAGTATCAGAAGTATCATTTGTGCTATCGGCACACGTATAAAAAGGGATAGAATCAGCAATATCCAGACCACAATCCATTCTGCTCTTGCCAGATCATCCATCCCATTCCTGCCGCTCATAAAGCGTGCAAAGCTGTATCTTATTTTCTCAAAAAAAGCCTTCATTGTCCTGTCCTTCTTCTCTAAAATCTATCTCTTTTTTCCACATTACATAAGTGTACCGGAATGAATTTTATTATTCGATTGCAGACACGCTCCCGCTCGAATCGCAACGTAGCGGTACTAAATTCGTAAAAAACACTCATTAAGTACCGACGTTGCTTTACGGTCTTCAACCGAATAATAAAATTCATTCCTGATTCATATACTGAAATACTTGTTCAAAAAGAGTTGTAATTTATGATACGCCAGGACATAAACAGCGTCAAGCGACCTATAATCTTTTCACAAACATTTTATAATTTGTTAATTGTATCCTTTCTCCTCTTTTGGGAAGGAAGATTCCTTTATCATAGATAGCAGCACGCCTTTTCCCATCAATAGCATAAATGCTACCACAACTGCATACGGTTCTCTGGACATACCTAAAATCAGTACAGCCAAAATACCTAATCCCATGGAACATGCGGTTACAAGTTTTTGTCCCTTTTCCATACCCAACCGGGTGAATGCTATCTTTACACCGCCAGCCACTACAAAGGCGAGAAATACAACCCAGTAAATCAGCTTCTGAACCGGAGATATTTCTGCATAATCAAACAAATTGACCGAATAGATATGTCCGCCCACCGGGTTCGGATAAAGCGGAAGCACAATAAGCAGAAAAGATAACACATCCACTATACCAAAAATCAGATTACACATTTTCCTGATATTCGATTTATTCTCTTTTTCCGCTAAAGAAAGTATTTTTTCGCCAGATAACAATTCATCAATTGTCACCGAAAAAAATGCCGATATCTCTTTTAA
>JBGVFC010000032.1:0-5239 GCA_045120755.1 Agathobacter sp.
ATGGCTCTGCACTGTATGAATATCCGCACAATGATGTCGGCGTCAGTGAATGGGGCAGCCACAGTTTCATGCATTCACGCGGGGAAATCCGCTGCTTTCTCCAGTCCGCCGCTGATTACTGGCTAAGCCTCTACCATTTTGACGGCCTTCGCATGGATGCCATCAGCAGAATCATCTACTGGCAGGGGGATGAACGGCGCGGAGTGAACGGCAACGCCGTAGAGTTCTTAAAATTCATGAACCGTGGACTGAAAGGCCGCAATCCGGGATGTCTTCTGGCGGCGGAGGATTCTACCAATTTTGCAAATGTCACCAAAGCCCCGGAGGAAGGCGGACTTGGCTTCGACTATAAGTGGGACATGGGCTGGATGCACGATACATTAGACTATTTCCAGACACCACCGGAAGGACGCACCAATAAGTACCATCAGATTACTTTTTCCATGATGTACTATTATAACGAACAGTATATGCTGCCGTTCTCACATGATGAGGTCGTCCACGGAAAGGCGACGATTCTGCAGAAGATGAGCAATGATTACGATGTCAAATTCCCGCAGGCGCGCGTTCTGTACATGTATATGATGATGCATCCGGGCAAAAAATTAAACTTCATGGGCAATGAATTCGGACAGCTCCGCGAATGGGATGAGAAGCGCGAACAGGACTGGATGCTGTTTCAATATGACAAGCATCGGGCTTTCTACCGGTATATGTGCGAGTTAAACCACCTGTACCTTAAGCATCCGGCGATGTCTGCATGGGATTACCGGAAGGAGGGATTTGAATGGATTGACTGTCATCAGGAAATCCGCTGTGTATATAGCTTTGCGCGGCGCAGCGACAAGGAGCTGCTTATCACCGTTTTAAACCTGAACGCCTGGAAGCAGGATTTCTATTCCATCGAGCTTCCTTCCGAAGAAGTGGAGCTGCTATTGTACAGTGACTGGCGGCGCTTTGATGGCGCAACCGCAGATTGCGAGCTTCCATATACCATCTCCAACGGAAGACTCAATTGCGTGTTAAGTCCATTTTCCGGCTTCATCATCCGCTGTGAACTGCCGACAATATAATTTTAAATTTCATTTAAGGTAAAACAATTATAATCTTCTCTGCTATAATGAAGAAAATGTTTCTATCAAGCGGAGGGAAAACTATGCGTTTACTGCTGGCCGAAGATGAAAAAGATTTATCACATGCACTGGTTACCGTTTTAAAACACAACAATTACTCCGTGGATGCCGTCTACAATGGGCAGGATGCACTCGACTATCTTTTGATGGGCGACTATGATGGTGCAATTCTCGATATCATGATGCCCAAAATGGACGGCATCACCGTGTTGAAGAAGGTGCGCGCCGCGGGCAGCCATGTGCCAATCCTGATGCTGACTGCAAAGGCAGAGATTGATGACCGCGTCAATGGCCTCGACAGCGGCGCAGACGATTATCTGACCAAGCCTTTTTCCATGAAGGAGCTGCTTGCCCGCATCCGCGCCATGTGCCGAAGACAGTCGGATACGACCGATTCCATTCTCTCTTTCGGAAACACCTCCCTCGACCGGACGACCTACCAGTTGTCCACGGCTACGGATTCTCTGCGCCTCTCCGGCAAAGAATTTCAGATGATGGAGATGCTCATGGTTCACCCGCATCAGGTCATTTCCCCGGAACAGTTTATCGCAATCGCAATGATTTCCATCCTTCTCGTCTTAATCCTCATCATGGCGTGCATCAACCTCATCAACTACTCTCATGTGGTGGACAATGCCAACTGGCGTCTGGAGCTTTTAGCAGACAACGGCGGACAGTTTCCTATGGAGGATATCACAGACCGAAACGGTGGGCCGCCCCTGCCAAAAAATAATTTAAGCGGCGTGGATACATTTCCCCGACATCATATGTCTGTTGAGACTCCTTTTGATTCCAGATATTTTGTTGTTACGCTGGATGCCGGCAACCATATACTGACAACCGACACCAACCACATTGCCGCCATTTCCGAGGAGGATGCCAAAAGCTATGCCCTCCTGCTGGCGCAGAAAAACAAAACGCAGGGCTTTCTCTCCTATTACCGCTATACGGCAGTCCGCCAGACCACGGAAACCGGAGAAGATATCGTCATGTATCTGTTTTTGGACTGCCAGAAGGATTTGTCCACCTTTTACAATTTCCTGTGGGCAAGCATCGGCATCAGCGTGCTTGGCCTTGTACTGGTATTTTCCCTGGTTCTGTTTTTCTCGCGGCTCATCGTCCGCCCAATTGCAGAGAGCTACGAAAAGCAAAAGCAGTTTATCACCAATGCAAGCCATGAAATCAAGACGCCCCTGACCATCATTGATGCGAATACGGAAGTGCTTGAGATGGAGCAGGGGGAAAACGAATGGACCATCCGCCAGCTTGTATCCCTCCTGCTCGACAACGCGGTGAAATATTCCTCCGAGGACGGACATTCCATTCTATTTACCGTCACCCTTTAAAGTTCAATTAAGGTTCTCCTGCTATACTTCCATCATAGAAAAAGGAGAACCTGCTATGAACGAACAAATGGTTTTTAAACGACACGCCGTCCTTTTTGCCGTCATCCTCGGCGCAGCGATGGTGCTGCCTGGCTCCATTCATTTTCCTGCCAGAACAGGAAAAACCGCCGTACCAAAAACACTGCGCATTACTATTCCGGAGGATTTAAATTACACGGAGCTTTTTGACGATTTAATGGAAAAATATACCAGTCAGTCGGAGGTTGTTTCTGTAAAAACTACGAATATGGGAAGCCTTTTTAAGCTGACCTATCACATTACCTTAAAGGACAGTTCACAGGAAAAGGAGTTCATCGACGAGCTTCGCTGCCGCAACGGCAACCTCGAAATCAGCATAGCGTACGGATTGCGGATGGGACATTTCATCTTGTGTCTGAAAAAGACGGGATTCACAGTGCCAATGACGATGACACCAGTCTGGGCTACATCTATCTGGCAGGTGAGACAATGGAAATTGCCGCAGCTGATGACGGAATACATGCGGATCAGATGCTCTTTATGGACGGCGGGGAAATTCACATTACGCAAAGCTATGAAGGTCTGGAAGGCAGCGCCATTACCATCAACGATGGAAGCGCAGTGATTGTTGCCAGTGACGACGGACTCAATGCCGCCGGCAATACACTCACCAATGATATTACCATCAATGGAGGTACGCTTTGCATCGATGCGGACGGTGATGGAATTGATGCGAACCGGAACCATCACAGGCGGCACGGTAATTGCCTGCGGTGCAAGCCAAATGGCGCAGAATTTTGGTGACACCTCCACGCAGGCCTCCATGCTCGTGAATCTGTCTGCCTCCACCTCGGAAGCACTTGTTCTGACAGATGCCGATGCCAATGAGATTGTCTCCTTCTCACCGGATAAATCCTACAACAGTGTGGTCATCAGCTCCCCTTCCATTGCGGTCGGAGAAAATTATACCTTAACCTGCGGCTCACAGAGTACCACCATCGAGATGAGCAGTCTTATCTACGGCAAAGGACAGCAAATGGGTGGTGGAATGAAAGGCGGCGGAGGTATGAAGCCCGGTATGCGTGACAACACGGATGGCAGCCTGCCGGACGATATGACGCAATGGCATTAAGTTAAGAAAAAGATAAAAACAACACTTGACATATAACTCAAAATGTGCGGATTTTTTGCTAAAATCTTAGCAAAAAATCCCTTGTGAATAAGTAAATCTATTTTCACAAGGAGGACGAATATGTCAAAACTTACACCTGAATCATTACGTTCAAGTTTAAACAACTTAATTAACCAACTTACATTTGACAAAAGCAACTACACAAGAACTTCACACGACCACATTAGAACAAGAAAACTCTCTTTTAAAACAGTAATTACTTCTATTCTTCAGATGTCTGGCGGAAGCATAAATCATGAGTTACTAACTTACTTTGACTGTGCCGAAGACACACCAACCGCTGCAGCCTTTGTACAACAGCGTTCAAAGATTCTGCCTGAGGCTTTCGAAACATTGTTTCACTCCTTTTCCGAAATAAACAATCCTCATAAGACATATAGAAATTTTCGAATATTAGCAGTGGATGGTTCGGATCTACACATTCCCACAAATCCTAAAGATATCGATTCATATTTTTCCAAAACAAACGAGCAAAGACCTTATAATCTTTTACATCTAAATGCTCTTTATGACGTGTGTAGCAAGGTATATACTGATACTATAATTCAGAAAAGTCGTGTATCAAATGAGAATCAAGCACTAATTGATATGGTAGATAAAGACAAAAATACTTCATCTACCCTGATTCTTGCTGACAGAGGGTATGAATCCTACAATGCACTTGCACACATCCAAGAAAAAGGATGGAAATTCCTTTTTCGAATCAAAGATGCAAACAGTAGAGGTGGTATAGCCAATGGTCTTATACTACCTGAAAGTGATGAATACGATATCTATATAGATTTACACCTTTCTGCCGGGAGAACAGAAACACATTGGGAGTTATACAAAAATAAAAATCAATATAAACGAATTTCTCATCCAGAAAACTTCGATTATTTTGTAAATGAAAAAGGCGAAAGAGATATTTATAAGTTTTATCATTTACCTTTTAGAATCTTAAAAATCAAACTGGATAATAATGCATTTGAAACAATCATTACTAATCTTCCTATGGATGATTTTTCTTTAGATGAGATAAAAAAACTGTACTCCATGCGTTGGGGAATAGAAACCTCTTTCCGTGATTTGAAGTATCCGCTCGGCTTACTTCATTTCCACTCAAAGAAAACAGATCTTGTCTATCAGGAAATCTATGCACATCTTTTGATGTATAACTTTGTTTCCCTCATGATTACAGGACAGGATGTTCAATGTAAAAATCGGAAACATAACTATAAATCTAGCTTTTCTATGGCGATACATGCCTCCCGACTATTTTTTCGAGAGATAATATCTCAAGAAACTGTTATTATGATGCTTTCTAAATATTTGACACCTATTCGACCTGATAGAAAAGCTGTTCGTAGAAAGAAAAAAGACCGTTCTGTTATGAGTTTTAATTATAGACTAGCCTAACGTCTACATAAAATACTTACCTATAACAGGTATTTTGTACCTGTCTTTTTTGCATGCAACAATTTTCAACTTAGAATTTATAATTTGTTTTTCTTAATAAAAATCCATCACATGAGCTTATTGATTATAAGCTAAGTTAATGCCATTGCGTT
>JBGVFC010000033.1:0-10441 GCA_045120755.1 Agathobacter sp.
CCTACCGTATTATTGTAAGCAGATATATCCACCGTGGCAGAGTCCTTCGTCACTCCGCTCTGCGTAACAATGGTATCGCTAATCTGCTGTACGGTTGTGGATGGAACATAATTCTCCACCCCGAACATATAGGTATGCAAATCGGATACATTGTTGCTTAACTCCGCTGCAACAACGGAATCTCCTGCTCCGGACAAATCTGCCGTCGTGAGCGCAAACGGGAAGCCGGTCGTTGAGACAATCTCATACGACTTGACATCCTTTGCCAAAGCAATAATATCCTTCAAATCAAGACTCGTATAGATATCGTCAAACACTTCATTACATATCTCACTCAAAGTTCCGACATCTGCCTGCTTTGCTTCATCTAACATCGCCTGCAGCACGATTCTCTGACGGGAAGCACGCTTAAAATCATCCCCTGCCGTATATCTGACACGGGTATATGCCGTTGCCTGTGTACCATTTAAATGGGTAAGCCCCGCACTTGTCACCGGCGAAGTTGAATATCCGGTCATCGCATCAATCTCCGGAATGTACATATTCATCGGTTCAAGCTCTGCACTCGTCAGCTCAATATCAATACCGCCAAGCGCATCAATTGCCTCCACAAGCGCTTTCCAGTCTATGCTGACATAAGCGGAGATATTCAAATCCAGATTGGAATTGAGCATCTGAACCGCCTGTGTTGCTCCGCCCACTGCATAGGCTGCATTTGCTTTGCGGTATTTGCCGTTCCCAATGCTTAAATAGGTATCGCGGAATACGGATACAATCTTAACTTCCTTGGTGTCATTATTGATGCTGACAATCATGATACTATCCGAATTGCCGGATGCATAATTATCGCTTCCCCTGTTATCCAGTCCAAACAGTGCAATATTGGTGTACCCTTCCAAAACTGCCAGAGTGTCGGCATCCAAATCCGAATTCACACCTGCTTCTTCCTCACTCATGGACTCCATATGAATCTTGCCGACGATGCTCCATACATATACCACCACAAGCAGTATCACCAGCAATAATATTTCCAGTCCAAAAATGAGCAGCTTATTTTTTTTCTTTTTTTTCTTCTTATTTGCCATCTCTATTGTCCTTCTGCCTCTTGTGTATATACAACCATGCCTGCGCGTAATCCTCGCGCTCTTCCTCCGACATATCCGTAAATTTTTCCAATCCCAGATTGGTCAGCCTCATCTGACTGTATCCACATCTATGACATTCAACGTCCTTCCTGCGTGAAACCATACGAATCCATCCGCATTCCGGACATATGTATATTTTCATCATGGCATCTTCCCACTTTATTCAAACATTCTAAGAACTTCTGCCTTCAATACTTCGAGGTCTGCGTCGGCACCCTCCAGCGTAGTTCCCTTTACGCCGCAATAGAACTTAATCTTCGGCTCGGTACCGGAAGGACGCACACAACACCATGCATTGTCGGAAAGTTCATAATACAGTACATTCGAACCCGGCAGTCCTGTGGAAGTCACTTCACCGGTCTTCATATCCTTGCGGGTGTCTGCTTTGTAATCGCGGACAGCAAGAACCTCATAGCTGCCAACCTTCTGCGGAACATTCGCTCTCGCTCTGCTCATAATCTCCTGAATCTGTGCAGCGCCATCGATTCCCTTCAGAGTCATGGTTGCAATTCCCTCGCGGTAATAGCCATATTTCTCATACATATCAATCATGGCATCCCAGAGTGTCTTGCCGTGTGCCTTGTGATATGCTGCAACCTCGCAGAGCATCGTAACTGCTGCCGGAGCATCCTTATCCCGCGCATAAGTACCCGGAAGACAGCCATAGCTTTCTTCCATACCAAACACATAATTGTTGCAGCCGGTCTTCTCAAACTTCAGCATCTGCTCGCCAATGTACTTAAATCCGGTCAACACCTCAATCAGCTCTACATCGTATGCGGCAGCAATTGCCTTTGCCATATCGGTAGATACAATGGACTCAACCAATGCCGGATTTTCCGGCATCGTTCCCATCTTCGTCTTCTCACCCAGCATATAATCCGCAATCAGCATAGCTGACATATTTCCGGTAAAGGTAACGTATTCACCGGTCTTAGTGTCTTTGCAATATACACCAAGTCTGTCTGCATCCGGATCTGTCGCAAGCACGATATCTGCATCCTTCTCCTTCGCAAGTGCCAGTGCACGCTCCCATGCTTTTGGATTCTCCGGATTCGGATATGGACAGGTCGGAAAATGTCCGTCCGGAATTGCCTGCTCCGGCTCAATAAATACCTGCTCAAAGCCCAAATCTGCAAGAACTCTTTTGACCGGCTCAAGACCGGTTCCGTGAAGTGGTGTATATACAATCCGGATATCCTTCGCCATCTCCCGGATAATCTCCGGATGAATGGACAACTTGCGCAGCTCGGAAAAATATCCCTCATCCACATCATCACTGATAATATTGTACAGACCTGCCTCTATTGCAGCGTCTTTGTCCATGGTCTTAACCATATCAAAGGAAGTAACCTTGGCAACCTCTGCCATGATATTGGTATCATGAGGCGGTGTCACCTGCGCACCATCCTCCCAGTAAACCTTGTATCCATTATATTCTCTCGGATTATGACTTGCCGTGATTACGATTCCGGCGATACATCCGAGCGTACGAACTGCATAGGATAATTCCGGAACCGGACGAAGCTCTTTGAATACATATGCCTTGATTCCATTCGCAGCCAGGCACAGTGCGGCTGCATCGGTAAATTCATCATGCATCAGACGCGAGTCATGTGCAATTGCCACTCCTTTGTCCTGTCCGCCCTGGGAAAGGATATAATTCGCCAGTCCCTGTGTAGCCTGACGCACGGTATATATATTCATACGATTGGTACCTGCCCCGATTACACCGCGAAGTCCTGCCGTACCAAATTCCAGTGTGCGGTAAAAGCGATCTTCTATCTCGGTCTTATCATCTGCAATAGCAGCAAGTTCTGCCTTCGTCTCATCATCAAAGTAAGGATCTGTACACCATTTCTTATATTCATTGTAGAAATCCATTTCCTATCTTCCTCCTCGTATTCGAAATCACTACATGCAAGACATTCTATCACAATCCAACATATTTGAAAAGTTTTTCACAAAATCTTTTCTTTCTCTTTTCTTAATTTTTCGAAAGAACTATAATATTTTTATCAATGAATATCGGAATCTGCCTGCTTCGCAGCGGGATAACTATGTAACACTCGCTCGTTGCAAAAATTGCATCTGCCGGATTTTACTCGCTTTATTTACCGGACAGGATTTCCGCATTTTTCCGCGACGATATTTCCAGCACCGTCCGGGTGGTCCTCTGTGATTTGTGCGAATAAAGTGAGCGTTAGTGTTCCTTGCTCGCCTGTCCGAGTAATAAATATCGCGCTGCACGCCGCATGGACGCGGCGTGAGCAGACCTAAGCACATGGATGGCGATTGTCTGCGGCAGCGCGATGACACGAAACAGGCGAGCTAGAAACACTTAGCGATACAATCTGCGCACAAATCACAGAGGACCACCCAGACGATGGGAAATGTCGCACTCACCAAATGCAGGAAATTCTGTCGGTAATTCGAGCAAAATCCTACCGCAGTGCAATTTTACGCAGTCGCTTTCTCTGTGTTTCATAGTTATCCCGCTGCGAAGCAGGCAGATTCCGGCATCCATTGGCTGTATATTGTAAGATAAATCACGAAAAGGGAGCAGATTATGAAATTACCAGGCTATTATTCCTCCGGACAATTCGCCAAAATGGCGCAGGTATCCATCCGGACCATCCGGTTCTATGACAAACAGAATATTCTAAAGCCTTCCTATGTGAATCCCTCCGGTGCACGTTTTTATACGGATGCGGATTTTGCAAAGCTTCAGCAGATTCTGTTGCTGAAATATCTGGGATTTTCCCTTGAGGATATCCGCGGAATGCTCGTAGATGATCTAGATTACCATTTTCTGCACAATTCCCTGAACATGCAGAAAAAACTGATACAGGATAAGATTGAGCAGATGCAGCTTGTGGAAAATGCAATCAACGAAACCGTCGTCGCTCTTGAGGAGAATCACGAAATCGACTGGAGCCGGATGCTTGGTCTGATTCACCTGACCGGAATGGAAAAAAGTCTGATGACACAGTACCAGAATGCCAGCAATATTTCTGCCCGCATCCGTCTGCACAAGGAGTATTCCACCAACCCACAGGGATGGTTTCCATGGGTATTTGAAGAAATGATGCAGGCTTCCAGTGCCGACTCCTGTGATTCAACCCTCCGGATTTTGGAATTAGGCTGCGGAAACGGCGCACTGTGGACCGAAAATATAAATTCCATCGATGAGCGTATGCATATTGTGCTCTCCGACATCTCCGACGGCATGATTCGCGATGCCAGACGTAATATTGCCACGCTCTGCCCGCAGGAGGCCGGTACTTCCGATGATTCCTGTGAGAACTCCATATTCTCCTTTACCTGCTTTGACTGCCACACAATTCCCTATACGGATAACAGCTTTGATGTCGTAATTGCAAATCATGTACTTTTCTACTGCGATGACATGGAGAAGGTCTGCCGTGAAGCCGCAAGAGTCCTTCGTCCGGGCGGCGTATTTCTCTGCAGTACCTACGGTTCTTCCCATATGAAGGAAATCACAGAGCTGGTACAGGGCTTTGACGGCAGAATTGTGCTTGCCGGCGAGAAGCTGTATGAGCATTTTGGTTTGGAGAACGGCGACCGGATTCTGCACAATTGCTTTTCCCATATTACACTCCACCGGTACGAAGACGAAATTGTGCTGCATACGGCAGAACCGCTCATCGAATACATCATGTCCTGCCACGGCAACCAGAACCAGTATCTCCTCGACCGCTATCGCGATTTCCGTACCTATGTAGAACGCAAGGTCAAAAAAGGCTTCCACATAACAAAAGATGCCGGCATTTTTATATGCCGGCAGTAAAAACATTTTTGTATAAACGATATTTAGAATGAAAATGTGTCCTTAAGTCCAACCCAGAGCTGGTCCTTATCACTTAAATTCAGAGGGGTTCCATCGTCAAGCGCATAACCTTCTGCCGAAGCATTTCCCTTGTACTCTCCGGTAAGCTGCGGCCATTCGATTCCGATTTCCGGATCATTCCATGCCAGTCCGCCCTCATCTCCCGGATGGTAGAAGTCTGTGCATTTATAGCAGAATTCTGCCAGCTCTGACAATACCAGAAAACCATGTGCAAATCCTTCCGGAATATAGAACTGCTTCTTGTTCTCCTCTGTCAGTTCCACGCCAAACCACTTGCCATAAGTGGTGCTGTCTTTTCTCAAATCTACGGCAACATCAAATACGGAGCCCTTAACTACGCGCACCAGCTTGCCCTGCGGAAACTGCTTCTGAAAATGCAAACCTCTAAGTACACCCTTCACGGAACTTGACTGGTTATCCTGTACAAAGACCATATCAAGCCCTTCTTCATGCATATCATTCTGATTGTATGTCTCCATGAAATATCCTCTTGCATCGCCATGAACCGCCGGTTCAATCACGCAGAGTCCTTCAATACCTCCGACATTCTTCTCAACCTTAATCTGTCCCATAAGCTATCCTCTTTTCTACGTCACTGTTAGAAATTAAAATCGATTTCCTGTAAATATCTCGTCAAAGCATCCTGCCAGGTAGGAAGCGGCTCAAATCCCGCTTCAACCAGCTTGCTCTTATCCAGACGGCTGTTGAACGGCCGCGCCGCCTTGGAAATTCCATATTCAGCCGTTGTGACCGGCACTACCGTAAGTCTCTCCTTCGCATACTCCGAATGTCCCAGTTCCACTGCCTGACGGAAAATTTCCTCCGTAAAGTCAAACCAACTGATATATCCGCCTTCATTGGTTGCATGGTAATAACCGTATTTTTCCGACTCCGCCATATCCACCAAAAGTCGCGCAAGGTCATAAGTGTAAGTCGGAGTGCCAATCTGGTCACAGACAACCGTCAGCCGGTCATGTGTCCGCCCTACATTCAGCATCGTCTTGATAAAATTCTTGCCATTGACGCCAAACACCCACGCAATACGGACGATAAAATATTTTTCGAGGGTATTTGCAACCGCCAGCTCACCCTCCAGCTTGGTCTGTCCATATACGTTCAGCGGCGCATAATCCTTACAATCCGGCTGCCACGGAATATCTCCCTGTCCGTTGAACACATAATCCGTACTGATATAAATCATTTTTGCATCAATATCCCTGCACGCCTGCGCAATATAAGCAGTACCATCCACATTGATGGCACGCACCTTCTCCTGCTTATCCTCATCTTCAGCCAGATCAACCGCAGTCCACGCTGCACAGTGCACCACAACATCCGGATGTGTCTCATTCAATATTCCTGCAACCGCCGCTTTATCTGTAATATCCATGGAAACATAAGGCATGGAAGTCACCGCTGAGCCATCCGCAGCACCGCTGTATTCCGGTGCAAGATCACTTCCAATTCCCTCATATCCACGCTTAGCAAGTTCGTTCATCACATCATGTCCCAACTGACCTGCAACACCTGTAACAAAAACCTTCATTGCTTCATTCCTTCCCATTTTATGATTTAACTGCCTGAATAATTATCTGTTGGCATACATCTTCTCGTAGTAATTCTGATACTCTCCCGAAATGATGGTCTCCCACCACTCTCTATTGTCCAGATACCACTGAATTGTCTTCTTGATACCATCTGCAAACTTTGTCTCCGGAAGCCACCCAAGCTCGTTATGAATCTTGGTCGGGTCAATGGCATAGCGCATATCATGGCCCTTTCTGTCACCAACATGGGTAATCAGGCTCTCCGGCTTGCCCAGCTCCTTGCAGATAATCTTGACGATATCAATATTCTTCATCTCGTTATGTCCGCCGATATTGTAAACCTCTCCAACGCGTCCCTTGTGGATGATGAGGTCGATTGCCTTGCAGTGATCCTCCACATACAGCCAGTCACGCACGTTCAGTCCCTCTCCATATACCGGAAGCGGCTTGTCATTGAGTGCATTGGCAATCATAAGCGGAATCAGCTTCTCCGGAAAATGATATGGACCGTAGTTGTTCGAACAGCGGCTGATGGTCACCGGAAGTCCATAGGTTCTGTGGTAAGCGAGTACAAGCAAATCTGCCCCTGCCTTGGAAGAACTGTATGGGCTGGAGGTATGAATCGGAGTCTCCTCTGTAAAGAATAAATCCGGGCGGTCAAGCGGAAGGTCGCCATATACCTCATCCGTGGAAACCTGATGATAACGGGTAATACCGTACTTGCGGCAGGCATCCATCAGAGTTGCAGTTCCGATGATATTCGTCTGCAGGAAAATTTCCGGATTCTCGATGGAGCGGTCTACATGAGACTCTGCTGCAAAATTGACAACAATATCCGGCTTCTCCTCTTCGAATAATTTATATACGCCCTCACGGTCACAGATATCCAGCTTCACAAAACGGAAATTCGGATTATCCATCACCGGTGCCAAAGTTGACAGATTGCCTGCATAGGTCAATTTATCCAAACAGACGATTCTGTAATCTGGGTAGGTATCTAACATATGAAATACAAAGTTACTTCCGATAAATCCGGCTCCGCCGGTTACAATAATGGTCATGATTTTTCCTCTTTTCTTAATTTTTATGATTTATAAATGTATTTTACGAATGAATTTATATTTCCAATTGCAGACCGTTAAGGAGCGTTGGTACTTAATAAGTGCTTTTCAACGAATTTAGTACCATTACGCTCCGCTTCGAGCGAAAGCGTGTCTGTAATTAGAATATGCAAATTCATTCGGATATTTTTTATAAAATTAGTATAGGTTTTCCTGATATTTTCCGTCCAAAACATCCTTTAAGTACTGTCCATACTGGTTCTTCTTGAGCACCTCATATACAGCCAGAACATCCTCTCTGGTAATCCAGCCGTTTAAGTATGCGATTTCTTCCAGACAGGCAATCTTGCGGTGCTGGTGTGTCTCAACCGTCTTAACAAAATTGGTTGCATCCACCAGACTCTCATGTGTACCGGTATCCAGCCATGTAAAGCCCTGTCCGAGCAGCTCCACATTCAGCTCTCCCTGTTCGAGATAAATCCGGTTCAAATCGGTGATTTCAAGTTCTCCTCTGGCAGATGGCTTGAGGTTCTTTGCAAAATCAACCACACGGTTGTCATAGAAATACAGACCGGTTACACAGTAATTGCTCTTCGGCTGCTGCGGCTTCTCCTCGATGGAAATTGCCTTGCCCTCATGATTGAACTCCACGATACCAAAACGCTCCGGATCATCTACATAATATCCAAATACCGTAGCTCCGCGTCCCTCCGACGCATTGGCTACTGCTGCCTTCAGACGCTTTTTCAGTCCATGTCCTGCGAAAATATTGTCACCCAGCACCATCGCTACCGTATCATCCCCGATAAAATCAGCTCCAATGATAAATGCCTGTGCCAGACCATCCGGACTCGGCTGAACAGCATAAGATAATTCCAGACCATACTGATGTCCATCACCGAGAAGCTCCTTGAAACGAGGTGTATCCTGCGGTGTAGAAATAATCAGGATTTCACGGATGCCTGCATTCATCAGCACGGACATCGGATAATAAATCATCGGTTTGTCATAGATTGGAAGCAACTGCTTCGAGGTTACCATGGTGAGCGGATACAGGCGTGTCCCTGAACCACCTGCTAAAATAATACCCTTCATACAATAATCTCCTTTGTGGCAAGCATTCCCTGTACAGGGAAAAGTATACATTTTCGGTTACAAGAGCATTATAAAAGGTGACCATAGGTCACCTTCAAGTACTTTTTAAAAATTTTCCAAAACTATTCAAAATCTGCATCCGTAAGCATCTGACCGCTCTCCATTTTGTCAATCAGCTCCTGTGCCTTCTGCACCATTTCTTCGTCCGGAAGCATAACGTAATTCGGATCGTTCGGCATGGAATAGGTCGTCTTGCATGCATTCGCGCCGGTCACATAATAAGTCTTAACATCCCACGCACTCATATCGGACAACTGCATGTTGACTAACGACTTAATCTCGTCCGCACTCATATCCGTGACAAACATTCCCTCCATGCTTTCCATAATTTCTGCATAATGCGTCAGTATGGTCGTCCCGGTGGAAATCTTGTTGATGACTGCTGTGATTACGCGCATCTGATTTCTGCCACGGGCAATATCGCCATCCGAAAATGCATAGCGCTCCCTGACAAAGCCCAGCGCCTGTGCGCCATTGAGATAATTGGTTCCCTTGACAATCTCGTAGCCTCCATGCGTGGTGGTAAATGCCTTCTCGGATTCAACACTGATTCCCCCGATGGCATCAATCAGCGTCTCAAATCCGGCAAAATTAATCTGCCCGTAATAATCAATTCCGGTATCATACAAATCATCCAGCGTATCCATGGAACAATCAATTCCATAGAGGGAACAGTGCGTCAGCTTATCACACTCACCACTGCTGCTGATGGAAATCGGAACATAATAATCCCTCGGCGTATTCAAAAGAAGCACCTGCTTGGTCTTCGGATTGACAACCGCAAGGATATTCACATCACTGCGGCTTGTGGACAGCTTCTTGCTTCTTGTATCGGAACCACTGATGTACATGATGAACACATCCTCCGTGACATCCAGCGGTTCTTCCTGTTCCTCCTGATTATTCTCAACTACCGTAGAAATCTCATACTCATAGATAATCTTCGTCTGTTCCGCGAAATTTTCATAGCCTTCCATATCCATGATGATGACAGCATTTGCCTCATTGAGGACAAACGCGTCAATCTCGCCCTGCCACAACGCATCAACCATCTCAAACGCGCAATCATACTCTTCCGGAACAATATCTGCCGACAACTCCTCGTTAATCCGGTCCATCGTAGTCCTGACATCCTCAAAATCAAACGAAGTTGTCACTCCATATACGTACGAATCCGTATCCTGAAGCCGTACTGCCGGATCATCTGCCCTCACATAGACCGCCATGAGATCCGTAACCACCGTCTGCTCCACTGTAATATTGTCGATGGTCCTGTTCAGCCGCCCCACAACATCGCTCACAAACACACTGATAAAAATGGTAAACGCAGCAATCAGACATCCGAGCACGCGCTTGAAGTAAAATACCTTCTTCTTCTGTCCCCTTCGTCTGCGAATCAAAAGAAGAAAAGCCGTCACCAATACAAAGGACAGCAGATAAATAAGCACCACCACTGCCATATAAACCGGCGGCAACATCTTAGACAGTGCAATCTGTACAATAGCAATTCCACTTGTAACCAACTGTGCCAGCAACACAAGAAGCGCAACTATCCGCCATGCCTTTTTCTTCCTTGCACGCGCCCTCGCCTGCTGTGTTTTGCCCGTTTTCCCTGATTTTTTATATGTAGTACCCAATTTTCCTACCTCACACTCTCTTACC
>JBGVFC010000034.1:0-2701 GCA_045120755.1 Agathobacter sp.
AAGTTCTGTCCGGAGTGCGGAGACCCATTTGATGACAACGACATTGTTTAAAGAATGGTGTTGGTTGAACGACAACACAAATAGAGGAGTTTACTCATGGATAATATGGATTATGAAAATGAACCTACCGTTGTTAAAACGATGGAGGAGACGGATGAAAAATGTCCGCAGTGTGGTGGAATCATGGAGTTCCACCCTGCTACGGGTGGATTAAAATGTCCGTACTGTGATTTTGAAAAGGAAATCAAACAGTCGTCGGAGAAGCCGGAGCGTGCGCAGGAGCTGGATTTTGCATCGGCGTCCAATGCGGAGAACTGCAACTGGGGACAGGAGAAAAAGACGGTACTGTGTCAGTCATGCGGTGCGGAGACTGTGTATGATGCCCTTGATATCTCGTCTACATGTCCGTTCTGTGGTTCTAATCAGGTCATGGAGGCAGGGGACCAGAACACGATTGCGCCGGGAGGCGTAGTGCTGTTCAAGATATCCGATAAAGATGCGTCGGAGTTGTTCCAGAAGTGGATTAAGAAAAAGTTTTTCTGTCCGAAGCTTGCGAAGGAAAGTGCTAAGGCCAGGAATTTCAAGGGAATCTATCTGCCATACTGGACCTTTGATTCGAATACCGTTACTTCCTACAACGGCGAGTATGGACGCAGACGTACTGTTCGCCGCGGGGACAAGACGGAGACCGTGACCGACTGGTATCATACACGCGGTGTTCACAGGGAATTTATTGATGATGAGCTGGTATGTGCGACCACGAACCAGAACAGATCCATGCTTCGGGGAATTGAGCCGTATAATACCGCAGACAACAAGACTTATAAGCCGGAATATGTCGCAGGATTTGCGGCAGAGCGCTATGCGGTCGGTTTGAAGGATGCATGGAAGACCGCCAAGATATCAATTGACAGCAAGTTAAGGCGCAATGTAGAAGAGGAAATCCGTATAACGAATCATGCGGATACCACCAGAAATATCAACATGAATACCGTGTACCATGATATCAAGTACAAGTACCTGCTCCTTCCGGTATGGATGTCGAGCTATAAGTACAATGACAAGGTGTACAACTTCATGGTCAACGGACAGACGGGTAAGGTGTCCGGCAAGACGCCGATTTCCGTGCCAAAGGTAATAATTACGGTTGTGGCGGCAATTGCCATCATCGTTCTTCTTTACCTTATTTTGGGAAATTAAAGATTTACCGGAATCTATGTTACAAGGGCTCTGCTTTTCGGCGGAGCCTTTTGTTTTTTCGGCTTGTCTTTGCTGCGGGGTTATGATACAATCTTCCTCATGAGAACACATGTAAGCCACAGACAAACAGACAAGACAACCTATTTTGTCCTGCGCGAAAAGGCAGTGCCGGAGGTTCTGCTCAAAGTAGTGGAGGCGAAGCGCCTGCTGGACTCGGGCAAAGTTGATTCGGTGCAGGAGGCAACAGACGCAGTCGGAATCAGCCGGAGCTCCTTTTACAAGTATAAAGATGATATTTTTCCATATCATGAGAATCAGAAGGGCAGGACGATTACGATGGTGATTCAGCTCGAAGATGAGCCGGGCCTGCTGTCGGTTGTCCTTAAGACGATTGCAGAATTTCATGCCAATATTCTTACCATCCACCAGAGTATTCCGGTGAATGGGATTGCTTCGCTGACCATCAGTATTGACATATTTTCGGAGCAGGAGAACACGACCGGAATTGTCGATGAGATGGTGCGCAGCATAGAAGCTGTCGATGGAATACATTACGCAAAAATATTAGCCAAGGAGTGACATTAAGAATGAAAATAGCAGTTATGGGTTATGGAACCATCGGTTCCGGAGTAGTTGAGGTATTAAAGATTAACAGTGCAAAGATTGCAAAGCGCTCCGGCGAGCCGGTTGAGGTCAAATACATTCTCGACCTTCGCGAATTTCCGGGAGATCCGATGGAGGATAAGATTATTCACGACTACAAGACGATTGTGGAAGATCCGGAGATTGGAATTGTGGTTGAGACCATGGGCGGCGTAGAGCCGGCATATACCTTCGTCCGTGCCATGCTCGAAGCCGGCAAGCAGGTTACCACCTCGAACAAGAACCTTGTGGCAGCCAAAGGCGCGGAGCTGATTAAGATTGCCCGCGAGCACGGTGTCAACTTCCAGTTTGAAGCAAGTGTCGGAGGCGGAATCCCGATTATCCGCCCGCTCAACAAGTGCCTTACCGCGGATGAGATTGAGGAGATTACCGGTATCCTGAACGGAACCACCAACTATATGCTGACCAAGATGGCAGACGAGGGTGCGGATTTTGATGAGGTATTGAAGGACGCACAGGAAAAGGGCTATGCGGAAAAGGATCCGACGGCTGATATTGAAGGACATGACCCGTGCCGTAAGATTGCCATTCTCACCTCCCTGGTATGCGGCAGACAGGTAGATTTTGAGGATATTCACTGTGAGGGAATCACGAAGATTACAGCGACCGATATGGCTTATGCCAAGGCAATGGGACGCTCAATCAAGCTTCTAGCATCCAGCCGCTTAGAGGACGGAAGCTATTCCTGCATGGTTGCACCGTTCATGCTTCCGGCAACCCATCCGCTGTGCGGAGTCAACGGAGTATTCAATGGCATCTTTGTTCACGGCAATGTGCTCGGTGATGCCATGTTCTATGGCAGTGGTGCAGGTAAGCTCCCGACCGCAAGTGCGGTTGT
>JBGVFC010000035.1:0-2551 GCA_045120755.1 Agathobacter sp.
TTTAATTTGCGGATTGCTTCCTTATTATTATAATAATATGCGGTCTGCGCCAGACGCTTGACATCCTTGTGCAAAGTCTGTGCCAGTTCTTCCTTTCCATACGCTCCGTGTGTATTGCGCAGCACATTGAGTTTTGCATTCAGCTTGTGCATATACTTGGATGTACGCGCCTTGGAGGTTGCCTTTTTCCCAATTTCCCGATACTGCTCAATGTAGAATTCAATTAATATCTTCATGCATGTATTTTCCTATCCTAAGTTCTTGTAATGATACCCTTATACTAAAATAAGAGCAGGATAATTATCCTACTCTTATAATACTGCCGGCAATGGGACTTGAACCCATACGTGGTTGCCCACAACAGATTTTGAGTCTGCCTCGTCTGCCATTCCGACACGCCGGCTCAACAATAGCTATATTAGCACATGTTGAATCACATTGCAAGTGATTTTTTACCGTGATTTTTTACTTTTCGATTTTGATATCATCAAAACAGTCAAAGGTCGCAAAATAATCTGCCGGCGTCTCTGCGCGGCGAATCATTTTAACGCTTCCATCTTCCTTCAGCAACAATTCCGCAGAGCGAAGCTTACCATTATAATTGTAGCCCATGGAGAAGCCGTGCGCTCCCGTGTCATGAAGAACCAGATAGTCTCCCATGTCAATCTTCGGAAGCTGGCGGTCTACTGCGAACTTGTCACAGTTCTCGCACAGGGAACCTGTTACATCATAGGTATGGTCTAACGGAGCATCCTCTTTTCCCAATACGGTAATGTGATGATATGCGCCGTAGATTGCCGGACGCATCAGATTGGCCGCACAGGCATCTACACCGATATACTCCTTGTAGGTATGCTTTTCGTGGATTGCCTTGGTTACCACGCAGCCGTAAGGTCCTAACATAAAACGTCCCATCTCTGTATAGATAGCAACATCATCCATACCTGCCGGAACCAGCACCTCATCATATGCCTTGTGAACGCCCTCGCCGATGACGCGGATGTCATTCGGCTCCTTGTCCGGTGTGTATGGGATTCCAACTCCGCCTGACAGATTGACAAATGCGATATGGCAGCCGGTAGCTTCCTTCAGTTCAACAACCAGCTCGAACAACTGTCTTGCCAGTGCCGGATAGTATTCGTTGGTCACGGTATTGCTGGCAAGGAATGCGTGCACACCAAAATTCTTGGCACCCTTGCTCTTTAATATCTTAAACGCCTCAAAAAGCTGAGCCTTGGTCATGCCGTACTTGGCATCTCCCGGATTGTCCATGATTCCGTTGCTCAGCTCAAACACTCCGCCCGGATTATAGCGGCAGCTAATTGTCTCCGGAATATAGCCAATCGTCTGCTCCAGAAAATCAATATGGGTAAAATCATCCAGATTAATGATTGCTCCAAGCTCATCCGCATAGGCAAAATCCTCTGCCGGTGTATCATTAGATGAAAACATGATGTGCGGTCCGTCGAAGCCGCAGGACTTTGCCATCATAAGCTCCGTATAGGAGGAGCAGTCACATCCAAAATCATACTCCTTCAAGATATTCAATATATATGGATTCGGAGTTGCTTTGACTGCAAAATACTCACGAAATCCCTTATTCCATGCAAATGCTTCGCGCACAGCCTGTGCATTATCACGAATTCCCTTCTCATCATACAAATGAAACGGTGTCGGGTATGTTTTTACGATTTCTTCCACCTGTTCCTTAGTAACAAATGTTGTCTTCTTCATGTTACGCATTCTCCTTTGCTATTCCGCATGCGCGGTACACTATCAATTCCATATGCTACAACAACTTTTTTACAAATTCAAGTTGTTTCGCGGTTTTTCTTTTCTTTGAAGTCGAAAAATGATAAAATAAACTAAAATACAGCTTGCAGAATACCGATATTTACCATAGTATATTATTGATTTTCACGAAAGAACGGAGCATTCCCATGAATATTGAAATTTTACCATATATTGATTCGAACAGATTGCAGCCGGCATCCGCAAATATTTCCGCTTCCGGTGCGGACAATACCGCTGCCACGCAGCCCCCAACGAGCAGCGCGGACAGCGCACAGACGATTGGTGCTTCTACGGAGCCAACTGCTTCTTCGGTTATTTCCGCCAAGGTCAGCAGTGGTGCCGCCTTCGATGAGATTCTCTCGGACGCAAAAAAAGCGCTCGCCGCACTTGCCGTAGATGCCGCAATCACACAGGCAAAGCAATCCGGAATCAACGTCGTGTCCATTTACTCGGAGATGGCGCGCATACTCGGCGTTGACCTTACGAAGCCGGCAATAGCAGATTTCAATCCGGATACGCTAAACACGCATGCCGCAGACTACGCCGGCGACCTCGCCTGCTCCGATGAACTGAATGCCTATTTTGATGAAGCTGCCGCAACCTATGGCGTAGATGTCAAGCTGCTGAAAGCCGTCGGAAAAACGGAGTCCAACTTTATGCCGGACGCGCAGAGCAAAGCCGGTGCAATGGGTGTGATGCAGCTTATGCCGTACACAGCGGATGAACTGGGCGTCGCCGACGCCTTCGATGCCCGCAG
>JBGVFC010000036.1:0-7936 GCA_045120755.1 Agathobacter sp.
ATCATAGTATACAGCGTTCTTCCTGTTGCCTGAAGCAGTCTTTCAAAAATAAACTGCGCAAATATACCAAATGAGAAAATCATTACTATTGACAGATATTCTACTCCAAGCTCTAATATCTCAACCTGCGATGCGTCCGTCTGCATCTGATAAAATGGACGAACCAAAACAAGACCCATGACAGCTACGACAAAATAACTAAGCAAATATACAAATATTCCATTTACTGCTATATTGTTTGCCTTCTGTGAATTTTTCTCACCAAGAGCTCTTGATACAAGTGCATTCACACCAACACCTGTACCTGCTGCTATAGCAATAATAAGCGCCTGAAGTGGAAAAGCAAGCGATACTGCAGTAAGAGCCTCTTCACTAATCTTTGCCACAAAAATACTATCCACAATGTTATACAAAGCTTGTACCAGCATAGAAATCATCATAGGTAATGACATATTCAGCAATAGTTTTCCTTCGGGCATTACACCCATCTTGTTTTCTGACTGCTCCATTTTTCCTCCTTAATCACATTTCATTTTTACAAAGAAAAAACCGGAAACCGTTGAAATTCAACGTCTTCCGATCTTTTATATAAATGAGACACGGGGGATTCGAACCCCCGACAACTTGATTAAAAGTCAAGTGCTCTACCAACTGAGCTAGTATCCCATATTTAATTAACTGGGCTAGTTGGATTCGAACCAACGAATGCAGGAATCAAAATCCTGTGCCTTACCGCTTGGCGATAGCCCATGAGTACAAACTCGTGCGCCATACGGCTTCGCGCATATAAATGCACACGACACTCTAGTTGCAAATGCAACAGGGTGGATACAGGGATTCGAACCCTGGGCCTCCAGAGCCACAATCTGGCGCGCTAACCAACTGCGCTATACCCACCATTATCATGGAGGTTATTAACTCCTAATGTGCCCGAAGGGATTCGAACCCCCGACCCACGGCTTAGAAGGCCGTTGCTCTATCCAGCTGAGCTACGGACACATGCACTATTGAAAATCACTTTGCAATAGTGAAGCGGGTGATGGGAATCGAACCCACGTATCCAGCTTGGAAGGCTGGTGTTCTACCATTGAACTACACCCGCATAAAATGTCGTAAAGTAAAACCCAAAAGTAAAAGTTTTCTTTGCGACTTCAGCGCCATATGACGCTTCAGTTGTAAATCGGGGTGACAGGATTCGAACCTGCGACTTCCTGGTCCCAAACCAGGCGCTCTAGCCAAACTGAGCCACACCCCGAAATATTAGGTCATTTCCGTGACGCAAGAATGATTATATTATAGGGGTGCGCGCTTGTCAACAACTTTTTTTAATTTTATAGCAATTTTTTATATTTTTTATATTTTTTCTCTATCCTACAAAATGCCCTGCAGAATATCACGCATTGCACGAAGTCCCTTGCCTCGATGGCTGATTTTATTTTTCTCTTCGCGGGATAATGCCGCCGAAGAACAGCCATACTCGTCCAGATAGAAAATCGGATCATAACCAAATCCATTTTCTCCATCCGGCTTATCTCCGATATATCCTTCCATCGTCTGACGCGTCACATACTCTCTTCCATCCGGCAAAACTGCTGCAATTGCGCAGACAAATCTTGCGGTACGCTTCTCTTTTTCTACCCCGTACAGGCGGTCGAGAATTGCCTGATTCTTAATCTCATACGGAGTATCTTCACCCATATAGCGCGCAGAAAATACCCCCGGCTCCTTATTGAGGAAATCTACCTCCAGTCCGGAATCATCTGCCAATACAATTGCATCCGTCTGCGCTGCAACTGCCCTCGCCTTAATCAGCGCATTCTCCTCGAAAGTAGTTCCATCCTCCTCAATATCTGCAGAAATTCCTTCCTCCTTCATCGAATGAATTTCAACATCCATTCCATCCATAATCTCACGGATTTCCCGCATTTTATCCTGATTTCCTGTTGCAAAAACAATTTTTGTCATCTGTATATCCTCCCATATTTATAGATTATCTTTATTCTCGCTTGCTGCCTGCTCTCTGCATGACCCTCCGGACGCTTTAATAGCCTTCCTCAAACGCCCTCACAATCGCATTGTAAATTCCCTGCGCCGCCTGCTTCTGATACTCCGGATCATTCAGATTGGCAAGCTCCTCTCGATTAGTCATAAACCCAACCTCTACCAGGGCAACCGGCACCTCACTGCTCCGGATAATATAGATTTTATCCCCCTTCAGCAAGCCGACTCTCTTGCTGTCCAGTGTACCGGTAACTTCATCCAGACAGATTTCGGCAAGCCGCATGCTCGAAAGCTCGGAGTCATCCGACTCGCTGTACATGACCACCGTTCCATTCGTATTGGACATAAAACCGCCTCTGGTAGAATTACTGTGTATGCTGATGAACAAATCCGCCCCGACCTCATTGGCAAGCGCTGCCCGCTGCTCCAGACTCGGATTAGCGTCCTCTGTTCTCGTATAATACACCCCGATATTTTCATCGCTCTCATCGAAGATGCGCTGCACCTCCAGCAGAATTGCCAGATTGATATCCTTCTCATTGATTCCCAGCTTGGACGCACCGGAATCACGGCCTCCATGACCGGCGTCCACGACAACCACCTTATCGTAGATTTCATGTGGCTCCGCAAAATTCAGGCACAGCATTTCATCCGCGTATGATTTTTGCACCTCACACACGGTATCCAGCCCCAAGGCTATGACACCATCGCCATTTTCATGGTAATAATCAATACCCTCAATATGATTGGAGCTTCCTTTTATCTTGTAATCAGAAAAGTAATCCTTGCTGTCACTCGGAATATGAACCAGTACTCTCTGCGCCATATAATCATTCTCAATCGTGACATCCTCCGCCACAATTCCCTGCGGCAGTTCAATCATAAGAGAGGTTTTACCGGTCTCATCGTCGCCGACAACCGCCTCCGGCTTCTGAAAATCTATATCCTGCCATTGCAGAAGTGTCTCAATATCTCCGGTATATTCTTTTGACGCCAGAATGGTCTCCTCATGCAATTGCGGCAGCCCAAACAGGGCGCACACCACTCCTGCCGTAAAAAACACCATCCAGACACTTATCCACTTCAGCACTCTTTCGTCCATTACATTTCACTTTCTATTTTTCGTTATCTGCCGCAATATCCGCATACGCCTTAATGCACAGATTACAGTCCTGTTGTGACTTTACATCCGTAAAACGGGAGCCATTCATACTGATATAGCCCTCTCCGTCTTCCAAATCCACCGTCTGCAGTGCCACATCTCCGGAATCGTATTCAATTGCCATCGGATGATCGGTCCCCGGAGTACTCAGATATACCACAACGGCAAATTTTTCACCCTTTTTCAATTTGACCGGCTCATCAAACGCAATGGTATAGTAGCCCGCCTGCTCCAACTGACCGGTCGCCACCTTCTCCATATTGGAAAAAGAGGTTGTATCCGTAAAATCGTTCACCACATAAACTGCATAGGTCGTATCGGCTCCTGTCGCATAAAATCCTGCCGCCCGCAGAAGCTGACTCTGCTTGGTAGAATACACATTCGCTCCGTAGATGGACTCTCTTCCCTGATAACCGATATTTCCTACCCAGCCACACAAATCACTCTGATAGAGCAAATCGTAATTGTCGGTATCCTCCACCTTCGTGTAGACCACATTATGTGTTCCGATATTCGTGTCATAATAAGAAACATAGAACACTCCGTCATCACCGAAGTCCTCACCCCAGCTGTTCTGACAGATAAATGCACCGTCCCCTTCCAGAGGAGTCATAAAATTATCTCTGGAATAATTATCATCCCATCCGATAATGACAATATCATGATTCGGCTTTTCTGTTCCGATATAGCAGTACGCGCTGGTCTCCCGGTTATAATACTCTGAACTGCTCTGCGAGCTTCGAATGGTACTGTACAAAGAACTCTGCACTCCGCCATATTTGAATACAGCCAGCTTAATCGCATCATAATCCTTGCCGTCAATGATACGCATCTCCTGCACATGGGCAACCTCGTTCAGATTCTTATCCGTCTTATCGTCCCCATAAGGATCGTCTTTTTCCAGAACAGGTCCCTGCCATGCTGCCAGATATGCCATCCCCATCGTGTACTCGCCGCCATCATACTGATTGACCTGAAACGAATTGCTCATCGTCATATGGTCCACGGAAAAAAGCACATTCTGCTCCGGCAGCAGGGAGGATTCTAATGCGCTCGTCGCTGCAAATCCCCAACAGGTTCCGTAAGTCCCCTGATCGCGAATCTGTGAAACACGCCCGCGCTCCCTCAAATCATACCGGGATGGGACAACAACAGTGCTCTCAGATGTATCTGCGGTCGCAATGGTTCTGTTTGCAATATCAAAACTGCAGTTATATCCGAGCAAAGCCGACAGGTCATTCAGGCTCACATAATAATCCGAGCCCTTTTGTGTCAGCGCAGATACAATATTCACGGTCTCATCCTTCGTCTGCGCCACCTTCTCACCCAGCGTCAAAAGCGCAGAATAGCTGTGCTTTTCTACCAGAAGCTGTGTCTCATCATACATATGTGCACTGCAGTTGAGCGCATCCCGAAGAATATCGACCGGAACCATAATGTTGCGGTCCTCATTCATGTAAAAATCATAATCGTCGCTGGTGTATTCCTTGTTGTCAATCCGGACTGTCAGCAATCCACTGTTGACATCATCCGCAATCAGCGGATTCCATACCTGTGCAGCAAGATTTCCGCCACGAAATTCCGCAATCTCTCCGTCACTCCAACCCATGACCTGAAAGCGAAACAAGAACACCAGAAACAATAAACCGGTAAAAACCATAAATCGCTTTGAATACTTCATCTCATTCCTCTAACAACAATACTATTTCTTTGGTTTCGGCGGCTTCGGCCCCATAAACTGATAGAAGTAAGTCTTGATCATACCATTATAAATCTTACGGTTTTTGTCTGCCTTTTTCCCGATATAGCGCTCCGCATCCTCATAACTGGTAATCAGGTACATCGACCAGGAATCCAACCCGCGATAAGATTGTCCAATCTGGCTGTACAACTCCGGAAGATCCTTCTTGTCCTCCAGACGCTCCCCATATGGAGGATTGGTAATGATAAAACCATATTTTTTCGGATGGTGCAAATCGGCTACTGCCCTCTGCTGAAAATGTATCATCCGCTCAACCCCTGCCCGTCTAGCATTCTCTCTGGCAGCCTTAATCACATCTCCATCAATATCGTACCCCTGAATATCCACCTCCACCGAGGTATCTACCATCTCCTGTGCCTCCTGAATGGTATCATACCACAATTGTCTCGGAATGAGGTTCGTCCACTGTACCGCCGTGAAATCCCTGTTCATTCCCGGTGCGATATTGGCGGCAATCATAGCTGCTTCTATCGGAAAAGTCCCGCTTCCGCAAAATGGGTCGACCAGAATCCTGTCCTTGTGCCATGGAGTCAGCAAAATTAACGCCGCCGCCAAAGTCTCCGTAAGAGGTGCTTTGCTCGTCATAAGGCGATATCCTCTCTTATGCAAAGACTCTCCCGAGGTATCCAGCGCCACCATAACCTCATCCTTCATCAAAAAAATCCGGACCGGATATGGCGCACCATCTTCCGCAAACCAGTTCACATCATAAAACTGCTTCAGTCTCTCAACCATTGCCTTTTTTGCAATCGACTGGATATCCGACGGACTGAACAGCTTACTCTTGATGGATGATGCCTTGGTAACCCAGAATTTTCCGTTCTTCGGAATATACTCCTCCCACGGAAGCGCTTTGATTCCTTCAAACAGTTCATCAAATGTCTCCGCGTGAAAACGCCCCACCTGAAGCAGTACGCGCTCTGTTGTCCGCAAAAAAATATTGGCGCGGCAGATGGCCTCCGCATCACCTTCAAATGTAATGCGCCCATCCTCTACCTTCGTTATCTCATATCCCAAATCATAAATTTCCCGCTTTGTGACCGCCTCAAGTCCAAAATGACACGGTGCAACCAGTTCAAATGTCTTCATCTTCTCTTATTCCTATCTTCATCAAATACCGTTTCCTACTATTCTATTTTACATATTATTGCAGTTTTTGAAATAGTTTTTGCAGGAGTTTTTCAATTATTTTTTTCAACCTCTACATATACCCTTTCATGGAAGGATATCCGCCCACAACAGAAGCCACCTTATATCCCTGCATTCCAAATCTGTGTGCAAGCTGCATACTGTTACCGCCGTGGTCACAATAAAAAATAACCAGCTGATGTCCCGGAATCATTTTTTCCCATCGCTCCAGCTCTTCATACGGAAAATTCCTCGCTCCCGGCCAATGCCCCTTTTTATACTGCTCCCTGGTTCTCACATCAATCAGAACAGCAGATTCTGTCCGTAAAACCCTTCGAAGATCTTTTGGATAAATCAATCGAAAATTCATGCTATTCCCCTCACGCAAAAACAGATTATAAAGTTTCCTCTATAACCTGTTTTTACTAAATAATATGCAATTGTTACAAATGTGTGCTGCACACATTCTGTCACTGCACGATGTGACTACTGCTCAGACTGTGAATTCTTTGCATTGGATACGTTAGATGCATTCTTCGCATTCGAAGCATTCTGCGCGCTCTTTGCATTGGATGCATTCTGTGTACTGTTTGTTCCAGTCGAATTTGCAGCCCGATTGGATGTGCTGTTTGACATATTCTTGCTTGTCATGTTCTTAGCCATTTTTTGCCTCCTAAGCCTTCCGTGTTCCTGCATTTTTGCACTCATCACGGTTTGATTTTCATGTTGCAAAAATAGTATCCGCAGAACCGCCAAAAATATTCATCGTTTGGTATTGATTTTTATACCAGTTTTTCATATAATAATAACTGAAAAGATACCATCTTTTCAAGTTATACCTCTTATTAATTATTTATACTCCCCTCAGAAGAGTCTCATTTGCGTGAGATTCTTCTATTTTTTTGCTATGTTAGTTCTTCCTCATTCAAAAAATATCAATTATTATTCAATTGTAACAACCGTATAGAGATTCGTTCCAATTTCCGCAAACAACATAAAATCAGCCAGTTCCTTGTTCTCCGCCGCAAACTCTTTCATATCTGCCAAGCCAATTGGTCCTGCCACCTTAAAACCTCCATTATCATTAAACATGATATAACCGGTATCATCCCGCTTCAGTACATATACCATGATACGGTACTTCTTTCCATATTGTCTGGTATATAAAGCTGCATTGCGTAACGCAGTATTGACAATTTCCTCATCGCCACTCACCTCAAAAAATGGCGCAGCGATTGTTTTCACAGCATTGTGACCATCCTCCAACCCTAATTTTATCAGATATTCCTGTCCTCTTTGTTCTGCCATCTTTTATCTCCCTTCCAGCAATCATGTACTCCTGGTATCTCAAATACATTTATATTTCCAAGAACACATTTATACGAAAATAGCGGAAACATTGACAAATCAACATTTCCGCTACTTCTAATAGACGTGCGCGAGAGGATTCGAACCCCCGACACCTTGGTCCGTAGCCAAGTGCTCTATCCAGCTGAGCTACTCACACATATTAAATTAAAATAATGCCGGCGACCGGAATCGAACCGGTACGGGAGTATAAGTCCCGCAGGATTTTAAGTCCTGTGCGTCTGCCAGTTCCGCCACGCCGGCATTTGCAATCAAATTCAATGAAAATGATTACCAAATGGAACCTACAGGGCTCGAACCTGTGACCCTCTGCTTGTAAGGCAGATGCTCTCCCAGCTGAGCTAAGATTCCACAGTACATTATTAAAAATGTCTAACGACCCGGATGGGACTCGAACCCACGACCTCCGCCGTGACAGGGCGGCGCTCTAACCAACTGAGCCACCAGGCCAAATAAATACTATCAAATTAAAATGGACCATCAGGGACTCGAACCCGGGACCGATCGGTTATGAG
>JBGVFC010000037.1:0-15221 GCA_045120755.1 Agathobacter sp.
AACAACAACAACATCATCAGTCGAAAAATCCGCACCGAACTCATGCGAATAGGTCCCATCACTAACAGAGTAGCCATCATACACAGTAAACGAAGAACCACTTGTCTCTTCCGCAAACGCAGGAACAACAAATGTCACGCAAGCCATGCAAACAGTTGTCACAAATGCCACGATTCTATTCATCCAAAATTTTCTTTTTTTCTTTTTCTCTTTCATATTTTCTCCTCTCTAAATTTTTTCAAAAAAAAATAACCCAAACGCGCAAGCGAATGGGTTATCACGGAACTACATAGCCACGCTCTTTGCACGAGCAACAAGTCCGAAGCCTGCGCCAACGAGGGCAATACAGAACGAAACAAACAAGATTTCGTTGCCAGTAATGATAGATACCGCATTCGATACAAGCGTACCAATCGTCTCAACGGCTTTAGAAATAGTTAATGCACCTTCCATGTAATCATCTCCTCTCTTTTCTTTTTAGGGGGTAGGCGGCTATTTGATAACCGCCCGATATATCAAACGACTAATCTGTCGAGTGGTTATTTGATAACCGCTGGAACAATCTGTCGTATTGACAACGAATTGTATGTCGGATTGAAATAGCATACAAGAGTATAGTCATCATGCAACGGAATCTTTCCCGACTTAATCTGCTGCGCAATCTCTGAATTCACGGACAACATCAACAAATCGTCCTCAACCTGCAAGCCCACTTTAAAGTAAGACTTTCCATCCTTGCCTACTGTCTCTTTTAATGTCAACAAAAACGCTACTGTAGTTAATTCCATCTTATTCTTCCTCTTCTTTCTCTTCTTTTTTGTAAATCTCAATCAAATCGTTAATAAGTTGCAATCTGTGAAGCAAATCGCGACTTGGCGGACAATGAAATCCGTATTGCATAACATCAATAGACAACGCTATTCGCAGACGCTCCATTTCAAGAACTTCCAAAAATGTCATTTGCACACCCCCTTTTTGAACGACACAAAAAGACCTATCGCTTATAGCGATAAGTCTTTTGACAAATCTCGTCTAACTCTTCGTTAAACTTCTCATTTCACAAATAGTTGATGGACGAGCGTGCTCCGTTTTAGAGAATATATGTCGCACGCTATCAACTACCACTCCGTAAACTCCGTTTTCGTGAAACCCGGTCATCCGTTTAACGAAGAGTTAGCATGGTGCCGACCATATAAACAGGCATTTTTCAATAAAAAAGCATCTGTATATGAAGTAAATATATTTCATATACAGATGCTTATATAGTTATAGCAATTACAGTAATTACAGAATATTCTGGCTCATCATATTATGATATGAAATCATCAGTTCCACGCACTGTTCCTGTGTCAGCTTGCTTGTGTTCAGAGACAGGTCGTAGCTGCGGGCATCTCCCCATTTTTTGCTGGTATAATAATTGTAATAGCTGGAACGCTGTTTATCCTGCTTCTGAATCATATCCCTGGCTTTGCTCTCGGTAATGTTCAGGCGCTTGCTGACGCGATGAATCCGGTCCTGTAAATCGGCATGAATAAATACGTTGAGGCAGTTTTGATGATTCGCCAGCGCATAGTCCGCGCAACGACCGACAATGACGCAGGATTCCTGCTCGGCGATTTTTTTGATGCAGTCAAACTGAGCCAGAAATACTTTGTGATTTAAAGGCATATCCATAAACGGTGCTGCGGAAAAATTGCCTGCGGAATAAGTATCCATGACCAGCGAATATAAAAAGCTGTTCGTCGGCCGTTCATCGTGATTTTCAAAGATTTCTTCACAGAAGCCGGAATCTTTGGCCGCTTTTTGCAAGAGCTCCTTATCATATAATGGTATTCCAAGACGGTCTGCAAGCTTCTGACCGATTTCCTTGCCTCCACTGCCGAATTCACGGCCGATGGTATAAATTATATTTCCCATAGAAATTCCCTCCTCCATACATATCTGAAATCGATTATGTGATACAACTATGTGTATATTATAATGGAAAATCGGTTATTTTTCCAATACTAATAGCAATTTTTGAAAATAATCCGGCAGAGGCGCGGAAAATTCCATATATTCTCCGGTTCCTGGATGGATAAAGCCAATGGTTTTCGCATGCAGTGTCTGTCCCTGCAGATGCTTAAAATTCGTCTGTCTGCCGGAACCATAAAGCGTATCCCCCAGCAGCGGATGACCGATACTTGCCATATGCACTCGAATCTGATGGGTGCGTCCGGTCTCCAGCTTAAACTGTACATAGGTATAATTGCCGAAACGCTTTAATACCTTGTAATGCGTGATGGCCGGCTTGCCGTTTTTTTCATTGATGGCCATCTTTTTGCGCTCGATGGGATGCCGGCCAATCGGGGCATCAATGGTGCCGCTGTCATCCTTTAAATTGCCGATTACAATACCTTCATATATTCGGTTGCAGCTATGTGCTTTAATCTGCTCGGCAATATGAACGTGGCTGTCATCATTTTTACATACAATGAGGGAGCCGGTGGTATCCATATCAATCCGGTGTACGATTCCTGGGCGTATTTCGCCGTTGATGCCGCTTAAACTGTCACGGCAGTGATACATAATAGCATTGACCAAAGTGCCGGAATAATGCCCGGCAGAGGGATGTACGACCATTCCTTTGGGCTTGTTAACGATAAGTAAATCCTCATCCTCATAGAGAATATCAAGTGGAATATCTTCCGGAATAATGGAGGTCTCCACAGCATCCGGAAAAGTAACGGTAACTAAATCCTCCATATGGATGCGATAGTTGGCCTTTTGCGGAGTCTGGTTAACGAGAACCTGATTTTCTTTAATCAGTTTTTGAAAAAAAGAACGGGAAGCATCCGGATAAATAACACTAAGGTATTTATCCAGACGTTCCCCTTCATGCTCATCTAATACTTCAAATTCTTCTGTCTTCATGAATGTTCCTTTTTATGCTTTGCCGGAAAAATCTGCTCATAATCAGTTTCCTTATAGTAAAAGATTCCTAAAACAATAAGGAATATAGCAGATACCGTCACATAGATGTCTGCGACGTTAAATACCGGAAAATCAATCAGTTTAAAATAAAAGAAATCAATTACATAATTGTGAATCAGGCGGTCAATACAGTTGCCGATTGCACCGGCTGTAAATGCAACCAGAATCCAGTTCAAATAACGAAAACGCCGCGTGTCCGGTATCCGAATATATAACCGGATCAGAAAATATACCACAATAACTGTCAGTACAACGAAAAAAATCATCTTAAAACGTACATATGCGGATGGATTCTCGATAAAATACCGGATTTGAAATATTTTCTGAAAAAGAGATACCGGATCCATGCTGAAAGCCGCACTCTGATTCTCCAGATAATGCAGTTCGAAAACATCCTCAATCAGGGCAACGGGAGGCTGCCCTTTTAAATATGCTGATGCAAGATATTTGGTAAACTGATCAATGATTACCAGAACTAATGTAACAATTCCGGCAACCGTAAGGTTTTTGCGTGATTTATACTTCATGTCTCTGCTCCAAAGTGTACGGAAAAATCTTAGTACATAAAGTCAGAATTCTCGATGGAATCTGCAATACTTAAGAAATCACCGGAAATATCTACATTTTCAGGAGTGATGATGAAGATGTAGTTGGCAATCTTCTGAAGGTTGCCGCTGATTGCAAAGCAGGAACCGGATGTAAAATCAATGATTCTCTGGGCAATATCAACCGGAACACCTTCAACATTAAGAACAACGGTACGTCCGTTTAATAAGTTCTCTGCAATCTCCCTTGCATCTTCCACGGTAGATGGCTTTACTACACATACTTCCATTCCCAAACCCACCTGCTTTCTGTTTGAACGTGAAATCGGAGTGATTTTCGGGGTTGTCTTGACCGGGCGCTCCTTCACAGGCTCTGTGTATTTTTCCTCCTGCTCAAAGCTGCGTCTGGAAGTTGCCTTACTCTCGCGTGTCTTAAAGGACTTCTTCGGAACTTCAACCTCTTCCTCTTCTTCTATCTCATAATCTTCATTATCAAATTCATAATCGTCATCATCGTCGTTCAATCGCATTGCATTTAAAAATTTATCTACTAAACCCATTTTATGAAAACCTCTTTTCAGATATTATAATTACGCTCGCCGAATATCCCTGTTCCGACACGAACCATGGTCGCACCCTCTTCGATGGCAACCATATAGTCTCCGGTCATACCCATAGACAGGATATCCATATGAACATTATCTATGTTTTGATTCCTGATGTCAACCGCTAATTGCTTAATCTGACGGAAATACAATCGGTTGTCCTCCGGATTCTCCACAAACGGGGCAATTGTCATGAGCCCCTGTATATGGATGTGGGAAAGCTGCGAAATCGCGCGTACAAGGGCAATTGCCTCCTCCTTTGTCGTGCCGAATTTTGTTGCTTCATTGGCAATATTGACCTCGACAAGAATAGAAACAGACAGGTTGCGCTTTGCAGCCTGCTTTTCAATCTCCTCGGCCAGATGAAGACTGTCTACGGAGTGGATTAAGGCAGTTTTCCCGATGATGTATTTTACTTTGTTCGTCTGAAGATGTCCTATCATATGCCAGGAAATATCCTCCGGAAGCTGCTCAATTTTATCGCACATTTCCTGAACCTTGTTCTCACCGAAATTGCGGATTCCCTCGTCATAAATTTCCTGCAGCATCTCCACCGGCTTGGTTTTGCTTACCGCAATCAGGGTAACCTCACTTCTATCCCTGTTTGCTTTTTCGCATGCTTTTTGGATATTAGCTTCCACCTCGTGTAAATTGTCTCTCAACATAGCTCTTTTGCCTCCTATTTTTTGATTAGCTGATTTTCCTGTAATTTGCTGCCGTCCAATGCAATATGGTCATACAGTGCAACTCCATATGCCGTCTTCGGTTCGATAATGGCGTATTCCTCATTTTCATAGATGATGGAAATCTGTTTGAATACCGCATACCCCTTGTTGATATTATAAACACCGATAAGCGAAGCGGTCTCGCTTCCGATGGTATAGCGTTCGCTGGAATCCGGTTTTAGAATGCTGTCACCGGTGCTTACAAATTCATCATCAATATAGTAGTAATCCTCCGTCTCGTAGTAGATGGTCGGTGAAATGACATTTACCAGTTCTGCGGAAGAGTTCTCAGAATCGCATAGGAGCAGCGATGGCTGGGAAGAATCCGCCCCAAGTGTAAAATATGTCTTGGGAACGGTATAAAATTCCTTTGTGGTAATTGCGGTCTTCGGTATTTTTAAACCGGTATTATTGCCAAGCAGCAATTCGATATCCAGAAAACGGTCATTGATATAGCGGACCATAGCCGTCCGAAGTGAAAGCTGCAGATAGTAATTTCCGTCCCGCTCTATGACCTTGGAATTGGTATTCGTGGTAAAATCATCCTTACAGAACCGGATTTTTACGACACTTTTCTCCTGCAGTGACTCCGCCAGCTCCTGTGTAATCTGTATGATCACACTCCATTCCTCGCTTTTTACCATTTTATAGATTGGAGTCCCCACCTCGACCTGTGTATTCGATGTCAGACTGTTCTTCTGATAATTTGAAAAAGAAAACAAATCCGGAGTAACGGTATCTGCGGTAACCGCTTCGTAATTGTCCGTATAATATACGACCAGTCCCCGCTGTGCCGATGGATATTTGCAGAAGGTATTATTTGCCTCCGCAAAACGAATCTGCTCATCCAACTGACTCAATGCCAGGGAGTTCAGTTCCTGCTGTACCTCGGAATTGAGATCATTCTTGAAAGCAGAAACCATGGTATACTGGCTGGACGCATAGGCATTCGTAAAACCATCAATTTCGGCAGATATATCCAGCCGGGAATCTTCGGGCAAAAGTGAGCCGTCTGCACTTACGGAATGAATCTCCTGTGAGATGCTTCCATCCGTATCAATCGAATAAATGATGTCATTGACAGATACGCGGGAGGCATTTTTCACATAGTAATTGATATAACCTGCGGTCGGAGCGGTGATAATCTCTTCTTCGCGCAGGGCAATGCCTCGATAAACATTGTTGGACGCAATCGTCCCCTGTGTAACCTGATACCATGAAGTTGTTGTCTGGGAAAAATAAGATATTACATAAAATACAATATAAATGATAATGATGATAAAGATTGCAATACCAATATTAAATTGAAAGGGCTTTTTAAATTTGACAACTTTGGAAGTATCTGACAAAACTGCTCACCTCTTCAAAAACATAAAATTATTTTAGCATTATTTTTGGTTATTTACAAGAATGCCTGTACTTTCCACGTATATCTCCTGCAAAAAATGTCCATAATAGTTCTGACAGGAGGTAATTATCATGAAATGGCTGGATTATATTTTACTTGCATTGGCAATCATAGGCTGCATTAACTGGGGACTGATTGGCTTTTTCCAATTCAATCTGGTAGCCTTTTTATTCGGAGATGCGACCTGGCTTTCACGAATCATCTATGCGGTGGTAGGCCTGTGCGGCCTGTATGCCATCAGCTTCTTTGGGCGCATCCGCAATTCTGCTACAGAATGAATGTAACAGTCGTGAGACTAATAAAGAGGGTGCTTGCCGGCACCCTCTTCTTCGGATTTACAGAGAAATTACAACCTTTGCTTTGGCACATTCCGGAAGGTCATTCTTATCTCTTGCCACACTCAGTATGATACGAACTTTGTATTTTTCGCTGATGATATCAAGCTTTTCGATTGCCTTTACGATATCTGCGTCCTCCTTTAAAAAGGAGATGGTCAGAAAACTATCCAGATAAATCTCCTCCAAATCATTGTCCTGCGAGATGATTCCGCATATAAATCCAAAAAACTCTTCACTGCTTGTTATCGGAAAATCCATGACATTGATTAATCGAACCTTATTATGCAATTCATACATATGCTTCTGACTCTTATCGAGATAAACAACGCTGCCGCTTGAAGTTACAACCGAGGAATTGACTTTTTCAAGAAGTTCTCTTGTCTTGCCTTTTCCGGCTTCGCCACATATGATTTCAACCATAGTATGTTCCTCCTTAACAAAATCTGTGTTATTTAAGCAAATTCCGCTAAAAGTTCATTCATCAGAAGATAAAGGTTGCTCTTACCGTCTGCCTTAAAGACAATACTGATAATATCTTCCCCATTGTCATTGGTCGAATACAGCACCAAGCAGTATCCGGCATCATAGGTGGTTCCAGTCTTGCCCCCGACGACAGTAATTCCTTCCGGCGGCTCCGTTTTGCCGGATATATAGCGGTTGGTATTCCACCAGGTGATATTGACGTCTTTACCGGATTTGTCTGTGTAGGTTGTTTCGTAGCTCAATGTGCCGATTAACTCGACAAAATCCGGATAACGGATGGCTTCCTGAAAAATCAGATACATATCATAGACGGAGGTATAATGATTCTCATCCGGCAGTCCGTTCGGATTGACAAAATGGGAATTGGTAGCTCCGAGCATGAGGGCTTCCTGATTCATCACAGCCGAAAAAGCCTCCTCACTGCCGGAATAATATTCTGCCAGAGCAATTGCCGCATCATTGCCGCTCTGAAGGATTAAGCCATATAACAAATCCCGTATGGTCAGGCAATCGCCTTCTTTAAGACCACACACGGAAGAATCCTCCGCCTGCGTAGCTGCGTAGGAGCTGACAATTGTTGTATCATTCAGGTCACAATATTTAATGATGATGTAAGCGGTCAGAATCTTCGTTGTGCTGGCAGGATACATCCGGTCATGGATATTCTGCGCATAGGTCACTTCCTTTGTGGAGAGATTAAATACACCTGCCCCCTGCGCAACCTCGGAATGTACCTCCTCCAGTCCGTAATTCTCTGTGCCGGTCACACACAAATCTTTGGAAAAATAGTCAATGTTCTGTTGATTTGTAAGTGACGGATTCAGTGCGGATGTTGTAGAATCATAGGTGGTAGCCGCTTCCTGTCCACATCCCGTCACAAAAATGGCTGCTATGAAAACGATACATAGCAGTCTGCAGATTCGATATCTATTTGTACATGTCACGCCAATCCAAATCCCCTCTATCCAAAGACTTAATCAGTAATTCCGCCGTGGCAAGATTCGTAGCCAGCGGAATATTGTGTTCGTCGCACAAACGAACAATGATATTGACATCCGGTTCGTGTGATTTTGGCTTCAACGGATCACGCAGAAAAATTACAAGGTCAATCTCATTGTGTTCAATCTGTGCACCAAGCTGCTGTACGCCGCCGAGATGTCCGGCGAGGTACTTGTGTACAGATAGATTAGCGACCTCCTCAATTAAGCGTCCGGTTGTTCCGGTAGCGTAAAGTTCGTTTTTACATAAAATTCCACGATAAGCAATGCAGAAATTCTGCATCAGCTTCTTCTTGGAATCATGTGCGACAAGTCCTATATTCATGAATAAACCCCTTTCGTATATTTCTGTGGCTGCAGGCCAACATTCAATACAAATCCCATACCAATATACAGAGACATCAGAGATGTCAGACCATAACTCACAAAAGGAAGCGGAACTCCGGTATTCGGCATCAGTCCGGTAGCCACACAGATATTTACAAAGCTCTGAAATCCAATCAGAGATGCCATACCACAACAGATGAGCCTTCCCTCCAGGTCCTTGGCCTTCCGTCCGATTAAGATACATTCTATCACAATCAGGAGTAATAACACAATAATGATTGCAGAACCAATGAATCCCAATTCCTCTCCGGACACAGCAAAAATAAAGTCAGTCTGCGGCTCAATGATAAAATTGGTATTCTTCATAGAAGTGGCAACCGAATTATTGAGTCCCTTGCCGTGTAACTGTCCTGAGCCGATTGCCATAATCGAATATTGCTGCTGGCTTGCATATTCCGTATAGAGTGGATTGTTCGGGTCCAGCCAGGACATAATCCGCTTCAATTGATACACTCCGGATTCAATCAGGGTGTCTGCATTCTTGAGAAGGTAAGTAAATCCCACAATTCCAATCGGAAGTGCAATACCAATTACTCCACCCACTATTTTATAACTTAATCCCGCAATAAACAAGAGGATACAGAAAATAAATGCGGTCACAATTGTGGTGGAAGTATCCGGCTGTGTGATGATGAGTACCAGCGGAATTCCGACCAGTACCATGCTGATTGCAAGTATCTTAATCGTATTGATTTTTTCGTGATATCTGCCGAAAAAATATGCAAAAAACAGGATTAAGACAATTTTTGCCAGCTCAGACGGCTGAAAACGAAAGTCGATGACCGGAATCTCAATCCAACGCTGTGCACCACCGGAACTGTCACCGACGGGAGTTTTGACGAGCACAAGCAGAGCAATGATAATCGCATAATAGAACCATGCAAAACGCAGAATAAAGGAATAATCGATGAGGGACACAATAATCATAACAATCAGTCCACCGACAAATCCAACTATTTGTTTATTCTGCACCGATTCCTTTGCGCTTCCAATCAGCAGGATTCCGATTATGGTAAGCAGTGACAGATATAAAATTAATTGAAAGTGATAATTCTTTAGTTTGTATTGTTTTAACATGTTAAGCTCTTTTCTTAATTTGCTTTAAGATGACCTTGACCTCATACTCTTCCGGGCTGATATCAAAATATCTTGCGACGATATCGGATATCTCTTTTTTTAGCTGCATCATCAGGTCCGGTGAACCCTCACCTGCTTGTGATTCCGCCATAAAACGGAGCCTTTCTTTTGCAATCGAATCGGTACATCCCTTTTTACGTCTCATAGCTTACTTCCTTTCTCTGCCAGAATCGGTACAGTCCAAACGGAGTTCTCTCCGGCTCCTGCGATAAATCGGCAACATTGGCACGCGCTTTGGATAATTCCGCTGCGATAAGCCTAAATTGCCGGGCAGCTTTGGAACGAAAGGAAATCACCGGGACTCCCCGGTTCTGGCTGATGATGATTTTTTCATCAACAGGAATCACACCTATGCTTTTCAGTTCCAATAGTTCTTCAATATCCGATACACTGAGCATATTATGGCTGCGTATCATTTTGTCATCCACTTCGTTGACCAGAAGATTAATTTGAAAAATCTGATTGCATTCCAACAAATCAATGACACGTCCGGCATCGCGCACCGCAGAGATATGCGGCGTAGTCACCACAATCGCACGGTCAGCCGCGGAGATGGCAAAATAGAATCCATCATCAATACCCGCCGGACAGTCAATCAGACAATAATCAAATTCCTCCTTCAGCGTCTCAATCAGCAGACGAAAAGCATTCTCGTAGTCTGCTACATTGTAGCGGTTTAATGATGCCGGAATCATATAGAGATTCGGAAAACGCTTGTCCCGTATTAACGCCTGATTGAGACGACACTGATTGTCCAGAAGATCCATCAGATTATAGGTAATCCGGTCTTCTAAGCCCATAACAACATCCAAATTTCGAAGTCCCATGTCTGTATCCAACATGACAACTTTTTTATCTAACTGTGAAAGTCCTGCTCCAATGTTGGCAATTGTTGTTGTCTTGCCAACACCGCCTTTTCCTGAAGTGAAAACAATTGCTTCACCCATGAAAATGAAACCTCCTGTTAAATAGTATTTGTAAAATCATCTATTTGAATGGCATCTTCGAGAATATATGCGACTGTTGGGCACATCTTCCGACTGCGCTTATTCAAACCAAATTTCTTTTTCTTAGGAATATCTCCCAGGAGATTCCCTATTTTGTAATTTTCCGGAGCAAACTCTCCGACCACCAGAATCTTCGCATGGTCGGCAACCTCTTTTCCGGCAATGGCAGTCCCGTAGAGATTGCCAAGTATAATGACGGACTCGCCGGAGCTTACCATTGCACCCTCCGCTACACTTCCCATTACGACAATGGTATTGCCGGAGGAAAGGCAGGAGCCGGAATCAATATTGCAGGGTACGTAGGTACAGATGGATTCATCGGATATCTGGTCTAATTCGGCCTCCTGTGCAAAAACCATCTTCTTGAGCGCTTCATTCGCCATATATTCATTCATCCGGTTCTGCTCAATGATGGTTATGACCTTGACAGAGGTATAGCACGCAATAGCATCCATAATCTGTAATTGTTCCTTCTGCGACAGTGTGCGCCCCTCAAAAGCAATGGCAATCGGAGCCTTGCAGAAGAACTTTTCCGACTCTAAAAACTTGGTGACAATTTCCTGCAGCAAATCCGGAAATGCAAGCTCCGGGTCAAGTACAAGGGTAATGTAATTTTTTCCGCTTTTTAATACGACTGGTAATGACATGATTCCTCCTGTTGTAACTTAACATTAATCTGAAAATGCATTGTTGCCGGAACCGCCGGCTCCTTCTGCATTGCCTGATAAAATATCTTCCAGTGTTCTTGTTCCAAAATAGTATGCAAGAATGTTGCGCGATACGGCAACTGCATTATTCGAGGTATATCCATAAGCGATGCGGGTTGCAATGGTAATCTCCGGATTCTCATATGGGGCGTAACCTACAAACAATGCGTGGTTGGCATGTCCTTCCTGCTGTGCCGTACCGGTTTTTCCGGCAACATCAATTTCAAAATCTTTGAAGATGGACAGATGCTCCGAACATACCCGCCGCATACCATCGTGAATGGCATCCCACTGTGCATCATCAAGGACATACGAGATATCGGAATATTCCGGTGAATAGAATGCAACAACTTTGCCATCTGCATCCACAATCTTATTCATAAGCTGGTAATCATATAGTTTTCCGGTAGTAACAGCGGTTACATAGCGGGCCAGACCGACCGTTGTAAAGTTGTTGTTACTCTGTCCAATGGCTGCCATAACCGGATATTCATCGGCAATTTCAGAGGTATTCTCTTCTATCTCAAGCCCTGTCTTCTCACCCAGTCCATATAACTTGGCATATTTCTGGAGGTAGGAAATTCCATCCGGGTCATTGTAAGTTCCGGAATTTTTACTACTTAACTGGTAAGCCACGGAATAATAGAAACAGTTACAGGAATCACGCAGCGCTTCGGATACATTTAAGATTCCGTGCTTTCCCGGATGAATCCAGCATTTTGGTTCGTTGCTGATTTCCTTAAACTGACCGGTACATTCAATCTCTGTCTCGGTGGTAATGATTCCCTCGGCAAGTCCGGCAGTGGAGGTAACCATCTTGAAGGTAGAACCCGGTGCTGTCCTCTCCTGTGTCGCATGATTATACTGCGGGGAAGACAAATCCTCCATCTGCTTCGCGTAATACTCTGCATCCACGCCGTTGGCCATTTTATTCAGATCAAAGCCAGGATAGCTGACCAGTGCCTTAATCTGACCTGTTGCGGTATCCGTGATGACCGTAGAGCCGGTACACGGCTCAAGTGCAAGCTGTGCCGGTGTGATTTCAATATTGTTAATTTTTTCACAGAGGAACGAGTACGCGGACAGACTGCCGGAACTTAATTTTGCCACAGTCTCTTCCTCATACGGCAGAACATTCTGGTCGAATAAAATCAGACACAAATCCGTTCCGTTTACAGAGCCGTCTTCAATCAGGTATTTGTAGATACTCTTGGAAAAAGCCTTATATTCCTGCAGTTCCTCGGCAAGAATCGTGCACAAAGCCTGATAGATTTCCTCGGAATCAGCGTATTTTTCATCAATATGGATGAGCGTAATGTCAATCCACTGCTGGGAAATACAGTATTTTAAGTATTCCTGCGGACTGAGCTTTCCGTTCTTCCAGTCGATATAGACCGGATCATTCGTATCAATTTCACCGGTGAGCAGAATATCCTTATCCTTGAGCAGGGATATTGCATCGGTAAAATAGTCGAGCATATCCTCAGGCATATCATTGTTTGCAAGCGGCTCGCTGCTTAACAATTCATCGGTTAGTTGTGAGATGACCTCTGCGCGTCTGGCTTCAAAAATGCTCTGGACACGCTGTTCGGTCTCACTCGCCCCATCACCTGCAAAATCTGTAATATCAATGACATTATTGTTAATCAGCGCAAAATACACATCCTTGATGGCAATGTTGCCGGACATGATGTTGGAATAGACGATACTGGCAATCTCCTGCTCCAATAATTTGTAAGTGGCAATCTGAAGTTCTGCATCGATACTTAAATACAAATCATTGCCGGCAATCGGCTCTACGCTGCTTATCACCTCGGATATTCGTCCCACGTTGTCCACATATACTTCCTTTTTGCCATTGGTTCCGCGCAGATAGCTCTCGTAATACTGCTCTAAACCGGAGCGCCCGACCGTGTCGTTTAGCGTGTAGCTGCTGTCATTTTCTGACAGGGAAGCATACTCACTTTCCGTAATACGTCCGGTATAGCCGATAATGCCGGAAAAATAGACACTGTCATTGTATTTGCGGATAGTGTCCTCCTCGATGTTGATTCCGGTCAGCGTATCCGAATGCTCACTGATATAGGCAACCGTCGTATCACTGACATTCTCCGCAATTGTTGTCGATTTGAATTTGGTATAGCGGTTTGCGAGCATCGCGTAACGAATCACGGTAATCTCATAGTTCATCCGGTCTGAATATTCTACCGGAGAAGCAGACTTCGGATATAAGAAGTATCCCGGACTCTTGGTGTTGTACATTAAAAACTGCATGACCTGTTCCGCGGTTGCATCCTGCTCATTAAAATCAAATTCCGTATTGTATTTGAGGTCATCATAGGAGGCAGCACCAAATACATCTGCCAAAAATCGTTTCAGCGCACTGCCGCTTACATTAAAGCTGTAATTGCCCGCGGCATCCATGGATATGGCAAAATTATTTTTAATTGTCTCCCCGTTGGCTTCAAGTGTTTCAATCAGTTCTGCCAGCTCCGCATTTAAGGCAAGATTCTTGGAGCGGTTGCTTAGATATGTACCGGTATCGGAAATCGTTACATTGTATGCAAGTTCATTATAAGCAAGCAAACGATTGTTGCAGTCATAGATATTGCCGCGCGCTGCTTCTACGGACAGTGTTTTCTGAATCATCTCGGCGAATTTGTTCTGATAAGCCTCTCCGTTTACAATCTGCAGGGAAAAAATACGGCCAAGCAGGATTGCAAACATTAAAATCAGAACAGCAGCCAGAACAAACAGTCTTGAACTGAAAAATTTTTTAAGAAATTCTTTGACGTCATAAATCAAATCTAGTCGCTCTCCTTTTTTCGTGTACTTCCAGCTTCTGGTTAATCTTAAGAAGAATGAAATACAGACCAATGGTAATTACCATGGTATAGACAAATTCCGGTAAAATAACGGCACGAAGGTAATACAGAAAATGCAGTCTGCTTCGAAACAGAAACATAAAGAAATAAATCAGCAGATTGCATGCCAGATCACTCCCTCCGATGAGCAGCATCGGTAATTTAATGTCGTCCGGATAGAATCTTTTCTGGAATATTCCATTGATATAACCAATATACATATAGATTAAAGCATATACGCCCAGATAAAAACCGCAAAAAATGTCTATAAGAAGTCCACAAAAAAATCCGATTACAAGTCCTTCCTTGCGGCCGCGCATAAAGCCAAAGGAAGAGACAATGATGATGAGCAGATTGGGCGCAATTCCCGCAAAACTCAAGGTTTGGAATATGGTGGACTGCAGCAAAAATCCTATGACTATAATGAAAAACAGAACAATTTTTCTTCTCATATTACTCCTGCCCTTCGTCGCTGCTGCTGTCGGATGTACCCGCATCGTCCAAAGCGGTATCACTCTCTGTCGAATCTTCGGATTCCGTTGCTGATTCTGTGGATTCGGTGTCATCCACAGGCATCTCCTGGGCACCGTCCTTCTGCTCAAGAATGACAAGTACCTCCTGTAAATGCTCAAAATCGACAACCGGAGTTATGGTACCGGATTTGGTCAGATTGTTCGGGTCTGACTCAATGCTTGTAATGTATCCAATCAGTATGCCCTGATGATAACGGTCGGATATATAGGAGGTGACAACCGGATCTCCAACCGCCACTTTATCATCCGAATCCTTCAACTGGGAAAAAGTAAGTACTCCCTCCGTGTTCATCAGCTCCAGATTGCCGCTTACAACGATATTGTCATGTGTGGTTGTCACCATGGCACTGACCTTGCTGGAGTCATCAATGATGCTCCGGATCTTCGCATAATTTGGACCGACATCCGTTACGATTCCGACCAGACCGGCGCCGGACATGACATTCATGCCTACATCGATACCGTGTCTGCTCCCACGGTTGATGGTAAAGGTATCAAACCAGTTCGTACT
>JBGVFC010000038.1:0-9331 GCA_045120755.1 Agathobacter sp.
TAGTCTGAGCCATAATCTCATCGTTGATCTTGCGGCCATCCTCATAGTACTGTGTACAAGCCTCTGTTGTGATGGTAAATCCCTGTGGTACCGGAAGACCAATCTCAGTCATCTCCGCAAGGTTAGCACCCTTACCACCAAGTAAGTTACGCATGGTCATATTACCTTCTTTGAAGGTATAAACCCATTTTTTTGCCATTTGACAATTCCTCCTAATCATTTATTTGGTCTGGGGATAATTCCCCATCCTATACTATTTTCATATGCGAAAAAAGTACTATTTTTGCGCACATAGTTATCATAACACAAATTTTATAATTGGCAAACCATTTTTTGACGGAAATTGCTTTACCACTCGAATTTTTTTGCAAAGTAAGCGTCAAGCTCTTCAATCTTAATGCGCTCCTGCTGCATGGTATCACGGTCGCGGACGGTCACGCAGCCATCCTCCTGCGAATCAAAGTCATAAGTAACGCAGAACGGTGTACCAATCTCATCCTGGCGGCGGTAACGCTTTCCAATGGTTCCTCTGTCGTCGAATTCGCAGTTGTACTTCTTCGACAACTGTGCATATATCTTCTCTGCGCCCTCATTCAGCTTCTTGGACAATGGCAGCACTCCGATTTTGACCGGTGCAAGTGCCGGATGGAAATGGAACACGGTACGGATATCCGGTTTTTCTTCTGTTCCGATATTCTCCTCATCATATGCAGCGCACAGGAAAGCAAGTACCACACGGTCTGCTCCCAAAGACGGCTCGATAACATACGGGATATAGCGCTCATTCTTGGTATCATCGAAATAGGTCAGATCCTCACCGGAGGTATTCTGATGCTGTGTCAGGTCATAGTCGGTACGGTCAGCAATACCCCAAAGCTCTCCCCATCCGAACGGGAATAAGAATTCAATATCCGTTGTTCCCTTCGAATAGAAGCAAAGTTCCTCCGGAGAATGGTCACGAAGACGCATCTCATCCTCTTTGATTCCGAGAGCCAGCAGCCAGTCACGGCAGAAGCCTCTCCAATACTGGAACCACTCCATATCGGTACCCGGCTCACAGAAAAACTCCAGCTCCATCTGCTCGAATTCTCTGGTACGGAATGTGAAGTTACCCGGTGTAATCTCATTACGGAAGGACTTTCCAATCTGTCCGATTCCGAACGGAATCTTCTTGCGGGAGGTTCTCTGTACGTTCTTGAAATTGACAAAGATACCCTGTGCTGTCTCCGGTCTTAAATAAACGGTGCTCTTCGCATCCTCGGTCACACCCTGGAAGGTCTTAAACATCAGATTGAACTGTCTGATATCAGTAAAATTGTGCTTGCCGCAGGATGGGCAGGCAATCTGATGCTCCTCAATAAAATCAACCATCTGCTGATTACTCCATCCGTCCACGGAGCCTTCCAGCTCGATGCCATTCTCTGCTGCATAATCCTCAATCAGCTTGTCTGCACGGAAACGCTCATGGCACTCCTTACAATCCATCAGAGGATCCGAGAATCCTCCCAGATGTCCGGAAGCAACCCATGTCTGCGGATTCATCAGTATTGCACAGTCCACACCTACGTTATATGGGTTCTCCTGAATAAATTTCTGCCACCATGCACGCTTTACGTTATTTTTAAGCTCGACGCCAAGATTACCGTAATCCCATGTATTTGCCAGTCCACCGTAAATCTCGGAACCCGGATATACAAAACCTCTCGCCTTCGCTACCTGAACAATTTTGTCCATACTTTTTTCCATAACTATAAACCTCTCATTCTTCTATTTGTAGATAATATATGTATAAACGGTACTGAATGTCTCTGTCTCACCGTCATCCTCAGTCTCTTCTTCCTCCTCCGGAAAATCAAAGACAATCTCTGTCTCTTCTTCCTCTCCGGCAAGCAGCTCATCTTCACCGACACTGCCATCTGAGGCGCTCTCAATCTCCGTATCCCCGATTTCTGTTCCTGTGACTGCTTCCGGCCCGGCTTCGGTATCCTCCGTATCCTGCACCACTCCAAACGGGCTGTTTCCCGGACGGATAGAAGCTGTATCCTTCGCACTGAGGGATACATTCTCGGTTGACAGATAACAGATATCACCTTTGACCTTCACATCGGTATTCGCCTTGATGATGACTACTTTGTAGCCTTCCCCTCCTAAAAAGGAAGAAGCCGTACACTCTGTTGCCACATTACCCGTCACATCCGCAAAATCCATATTGAATGAATACCCTGCCGCAAGGCTCTCCGCAAGACTTCCTGCGAACAACTCGGTCTTATTGAAGTTCGCATAATCCTCCGCAGATGCATATTCAATAATCAGTGTTGCCATACCGTCCTCGAAGGTCAAGGATTCTAAGGTTACCTTCTTGCTTCCGTACTCCTGCTCGTAAGCAGATATAGCATCCTGCACATAACTCTCCAGACCTGCTTCATCATAAACAGAAGAATCGAAAGTCTCTACATCTGTTGAAACAACTCGCCCGTTTTTGAGAATATATACGGTGCTCTCCTTCGCACTGTAATCCGTTCCGCAGCCGGTCAAAATCATAGCCGTCATCAGCATGATCAATGAAATTAATGTAAATTTTCTCATGATTACCTCCAATCATACTTACAATCTTCCATATTATACCCTTTTGATTATGCGATTTCAACAGAAAAGATTAATCTTCTGACAGAAAGCGTACTCCCTCTTCCATCGTCTGAAGGGATTTGAAGGTATGGCGAACATAATAGGCAGTGTATTCCTGTGCAATCTCCGACAATTCCTGCAGCACCTCATCCGATACCGCAAAAGAAAAAAGCCGTTCCACCGTGGAGGACACAATATACTGCAGGGTGTATCTCGTCGAATTCAAAATGGTCTTTCCACGCATAAGTGCACCGCAAGAAGAACAGAAAATTCCTCCCCTTGGCACGGAAAACAGTGTGAGTGATTCCCTGCTTCCGCACTGCATACAGGAAAAGACATTCGGACCTTCCCCATTGATGGTAAGTGCCTTCAGTTCGAATACCGCACGCACCAGACTGTTCTTATACTTTGTGCTCTCAAGAGCGCGCATCGCCTGATAGAGCAGCTTTAGCATTTCCTGTTCATCATTGTTCTCCTGACAGAAATATTCTGCAAATTCAAGAAAATAAAATCCCATATATGTAGCATCGATATCCATTGTCAGTTCCCGAAAATAATTGGTGATGGAGGCTTTTGAAACAGTATATGCACTTTTTCCCTCAAAAAGCTCAAATTCACCAAAAGAAAAAGGATTCGTTGCAGCAAGCAGCTGGTTCTGCGGTCGTCTCGCTCCCCTTGCAAAGGCTGTAATTTTTCCTCTTTCTCTGGTCAGAATCGTTATTCTTTTGTCATAATCTCCCACCGGCATGGCAGTCAAGACCATCCCTGTCAGTGTCACGGACTGTCCCATATGATTTTACTTCCTTTTGTTCTTCCTGTCGTCCTACCCGTGGTACCCGCTCTTTGCCGTCCACCTTACAATATGCCAGATAATCTGTCACACTGCCGCTCTCCCAAAATGCATTCCAGCCCTGCTCCATCTGCTTGTCCTCCGTATCTGTCCGGCAAAAATCGAATGCCATAAAACAGCTTCAATTTTCACCAATGATTATGGAAATAGGATTTGCAGAAGCAGACACTTTTATTCTTCCTCGCGGAAGCCAAAATTTTTAAGCAGGAAATCGCTGTCGCGCCAGTCCTTCTTCACCTTAACCCACAGCTTTAAGTTCACCTTACTGTCCAAAAGGCGCTCCATCTCATAGCGCGCATTGGAGCCGATTTTTTTGAGCATGCTGCCCTGCTTGCCGATGATGATGCCCTTGTGGGAATCTCTCTCACAGACAATTGTTGCATCGATATCTATGATATTGTCGTTCGGGCGCGTTTTCATCTGGTCGATTGCCACGGCGATTCCGTGCGGTACTTCGTCATTCAACGCATGAAGTGCCTTCTCGCGGATGATTTCCGCGCAGATTGCCCTCTCCGGCTGGTCGGTAATGGTATCCTCATCATAGAACTGCGGTCCATATGGAAGATATTTAAAAATCATATCAATGACGTCATCCGTATTCTGACCGCGCAGCGCGGAGGTCGGGATAATTTCCGCAAAATCATAGAGCTTGCGATAGGTGTCAATGTATTCAAACACCTTCTCCTTCTCCACGGTATCCACTTTGTTGATAATCAGAATGACCGGAGTCTTCACCTTCTTAAGCTGCTCAATGATGTGCTGCTCGCCTGCTCCGACAAAATTGCTCGGCTCTACCAGCCACAATACGACATCCACCTCGTTCAATGTCTTTTCCGCCACATTGACCATGTATTCACCCAGCTTGTTCTTTGCCTTGTGGATACCCGGCGTGTCCAAAAAGATAATCTGTCCGCGTTCCATATCCGTATAGACCGTCTGAATCCGGTTGCGCGTGGTCTGCGGCTTGTTGGAGGTAATCGCAATCTTCTGCCCGATCAGCCGGTTCATCAAAGTAGATTTGCCCACATTCGGACGTCCAATAATTGTTACAAATCCTGATTTAAAATTTTCGTTCACTTTATCTTCCTCTTCCAATATAACTTACTTGTCCTATAATTTTTCCAGTTTACGGAATAGCGCTTCGGATTTCAGCAGCATATTCTCGTTGCCGATGACACAGAGATTGTTCTGCTGAAGAACCGCCTCTGTCAGATCTGCCAGTGCACGGATATCCTCCGGTGTAGCCTCCAATACCTGATTGCGCTCTTTCTGCAGCATCTCATAGGTGACCTTACTTAAATATGCAGTCATCGAGCGGCTTCCTTTCGCCTCCGGACACAATGGTGTATCCATAGCACCGAAGGTTCCAATGATATACTTGGTCATGTCGCGCTCATCCGGAGAAAAGTTCCTGATATATGCCGGAACACCCTCGTATATTTCATTGGTCTTCTCCAGATTCGGGTCACGGTAGGATACAAAATAGCAGTCTCCGGAACGAGGGAACGCACTCATGCAGCCATAGGCACCGCCCTTGACTCTGACCTGAATCCACAGGTAATCATATCCTAAGATACACTTTAAGATGTGCAGCGCTCCGGTATATTCATATCCTTCGCGTATAAAATTGCCGCACCTTGCCACATACTGAATCTGTGAGGCATCCATGAAGCCTTCATTCTTCTGTGCCAGAACAAACTCGGCAGGCTTTCCCGGCTTTGTTCCCTGCGAAAGCTGCTTCAGATAACCTGACAACACCGGCTTTGCCAAACGAAAAGCTTCCTCTCCCGCGGTAAAGCTTACCAGCAGTCTGCTTCTGGTAAATAGCTTTGCGGTCAGCGCTTTCAGATTGTCAACGACCACCCCCGCATCAAGCTGAAGCTGCTTCTCTAAATTGCAGACCTGACGGTAAAATTCAATTCCATGCAGCGCATCCTTGTAATATGCCGCTTTTGAAAAATAGGAACTGCCGCGTGTAGCTGCTACTACATGTCCGGAGCTGCTTAGAGACACCTGCAGCCTTGCCTTGACCTGTGCAACAACCTCACCAATTCTCTTCACATTGTCAAAATCCGATGTCAGGAGAATTTCATTGACCAGCTTCATCGCCTGTTCCAGATTATCCTCTAAAACTTTAATCCTGATTTCATATTTTGCAATTACCTCTCCCGGCTGTGGGATAACCGGATAAGCCACAGCACTCATAAAAATGCCTCCGGTATAGATATTGATGGCGTTGGCCAGCTCTGCGTAGGAATAGTTCTGCGTATCGATAAATCCAAGCAGGGAAGAAAGAATACCGATATATCCCATGCCTTCCTGTGGAACATCGCTGATATCAAACATAAGTGTAAGATAATCAATTCCGTTGGTTCCTATCTCATGCCGTACCACAGGAATGCCATCCAGCTCATCTTCGATATTTGAAAGCGGAAGCGCCTCTCTTCTTATGTCATCTCTTGAAAGCATCGGTATCTTCTGCAGGTCCTCCTCCGGGGACGGCTCCTCCTGATACCGCTTCAACTGTGCAGTCTGCACCACCAGCTCCTCAATCTGCTCGCGGGACAAGCTGTCCTTGTATGCTGCAAGTTCCCTGCGAAGTGCTTCCTCCTCCTCGTTGTTCTTGCCCCGCTTCGGTGCCACAACAATGATGGAGCCATGTGTATTGTCCAGAAAATACTTCCGAATCAACTCTTCATAATAGCCGGTCCCAATCCTGCTCTTTAAAAAGGCATAGGTGTCCAGACATTCCAGATGGATGAACGGACGGTTATCATCAAACAGCCAGCTATCCAAACACTGCAGTCCATACAGCAGTCCTTTGGGATATGAGCCAAAATCTGCCTCCCGGAACTTAAATTCCGAACTGTTGATTGCCGCAAGCAGGGAATTTTCATTCAGTCCTTCCTCTGCAAGTGTCCGAAGCGTATTCTCTATAATCTCTGTAAAGCGATTTGCATCCTTCGCATCTGCGTTCTTTGCAACAATGGAGAATACCGGCTGGCAGACACCGCCATCATAGGAGCCATACACATCCTCACCGATTCCGGCATCGATCAATGCCTGCCGGATTGGTGCTCCCGGTGCACTGCACAGTGCGTAATCCAGCACATCCATTGCCTGATACAATACCGGATCCAAAGATGTCCCCACTACCTTGTTGTAGGCGAGGGAAGTCTGCTTCTCAACCGGATCATCCGAAGCAACGGAATACTCCGCATAGACCTCCTTCATCGCATCAAACGCCTGCTGTGGCTGGATCACAGAATCCACCTGTTCATATTCATAATGGCTCAAATATTCCCTGTCCAGCCACTCTAAGCGTTCCTCCACATCCATATCCCCGTACATATAGATGTAGGAATTCGACGGATGATAATATCTGTGATAAAATTCCAGATACTTCTCATAGGTCAGTTCAGGAATGTGCACCGGATTGCCGCCGGAATCCTTGCTGTAAGTATTATCCGGAAACAGAGAGCGGTAAATCTCCGTCTGTAACACCTCATCCGGTGAGGAATATGCCCCCTTCATCTCATTGTACACCACACCATTGATGGTCAGCGGTGCATCCGCATCCTCAAGCTCATAATGCCAGCCCTCCTGCCGGAAAATCTCCTGGTACTTCGTGATGTTCGGATGGAACACCGCATCCATATACACATCCATCAGATTCTTATAGTCCTGAAGATTGCAGCTTGCAATCGGATATACGGTCTTGTCCGGATAAGTCATTGCATTCAAAAAAGTATTCAGTGAACCTTTTGCCAGCTCCACAAACGGGTCCTTGACCGGAAATTTATCGGAACCGCACAAGGTAGTATGCTCGATAATGTGCGGTACACCGGTCTCGTCCTCCGGCGGTGTACGAAAACCAATATAGAACACCTTGTTGTCATCCTCATTGGACAGAACCGCAATCCTTGCCCCGCTCTTCTTATGCCGCAGAATCATCCCCTGCGACTGGATATCCCGGATGGTACGGTTCTCAATCACTTCATATGCTGTAAGTTTCTCTAAACTCATGCCTTTTCCTCCAAAAAACATAGATTATATACAGTATATCCCAATTTGTGTTCATTGCAAAGTAAAAACAAGAAAAAACAACTTCCTTTTTACAAAAGTGTACCCGAATGAATTTGCATATTCTGTTGCAGACACGCTCTCGCTCGGAGCGCAACGTAGCGGTACTAAATTCGTAAAAAACACTCATTAAGTACCGACGTTGCTTTACGGTCTGCAATCACAATAGCAAAATTCATTCTTGGGAACACAAATACAATAATGAAAAAAATAAAAGGACTGTCCTAAGACAGTCCCTTCCGAATCTGGAATATATCTAAGCCAGGCGCGTTACATTCGCTGCCTGTGGTCCCTTATCACCATCGACTACTTCAAATTCAACCTTCTCTCCATCCTTCAGCTCCTTGAATCCGTCCATGTTCAAAGCTGAAAAATGAACAAACACATCATTGCCTGCCTCATCTGAAATGAAGCCATAACCCTTTTTGGCATTAAACCACTTAACTGTTCCCTGCTGCATAACTATAATTCCTCCTAAATACATGTATATATGTTTTGGGGCGCACATCGCGCCCATAAATTGAAACTAGCATATATGGCAGAATTTGTCAAATAAAATCTAATAAAATCCACATACCTGCAATTTTTTATTAACTACGAATTTCTTTGTGGGTTGTCTGTCATTGTTGTTATCTGTTCTTGTTATGGAAACATGGTCGAATCGACCAGACGGGTATTCTCAGGAATACCCATAGTACATATGTAAATTCCAAAGGAATCAGAACTACTTTACTCCACCTCAAAGCTGGTTCATATATTCCGTGAATTCTTCAATGGAATGGCAAGCTATCGCCTTCTGTAAAAGCAAATCTATGGTATCCATATCTGTAATAGCACGAAGACGGTTAATGAGTTCCTGCGATGGATTGAATCTTTTTAGAAATAACAGGAGTGCATTGAGCTGTCCTTTGAGTTCGCCTTTGAGTTCGCCTTCACGTATTCCTTCAAGCCGTGCGTCACGCTTTTCAAGTTCAATTCTCGTCTCAAATGTAAAATCCAATGTCTCCATCTTCTTCACCTCATTCCCATGCTCACGAAAAAACTCTTCAAGGATATGTTCCCTGACACATTCCCCCACAGATATGTCAAGAGCTTCTTCCAAAGTGATATCCTGCTTGATATATTGTCGCACTTTTTCCACGAAAATACAATAACCATTGAGCACATAACTCTTTTCCCGAAGCTCACGATTCATATCCGGATTGATATTGATTGCAGAGCATATAAGCTCAATCGGCGGCTCCCCCTTAATTTCATCAAAAGCATCCGTCAAGCGGAACTGTTCCCGCTCGGGACGCTTATCCGCTCCATTGTAAAATACGACAAACTGTGGTGTAGGCATCTTTACCTGCGCTTGACCATACACATTAATCCGGTTTGTGCGGATGAGACGCATAATCAGATTGGAAAAATAAATCAGCTCGCGTATTGGCATATTCGGGTTGAAGCTTGCCTGATGCTCGTAAATACACAGACAATTATAGATGATAAAAGAAGCATCGTTACGGATGGTCAGGGAAATCCCATTTTCCAGCAGAAAAATGTCCAAATCATCCGGATTATCATAGTGTGTATTGTTCATCGCATTGTAGACATCCAGTGCGTAGTCCGGCTGCCGCATCAGCATACTGAAAGCGTCGCTGCGGTATTCTGCATTGCCGGAAGCGTTTTTCTTGTTGATATATTCTGTTTTTTCTGACATAGTATTCCTCCTGTCTGTAAATATGTACTCACAAAAATCCTGATACCAAAAAATTCCGCAAGTACATAAAA
>JBGVFC010000039.1:0-13664 GCA_045120755.1 Agathobacter sp.
ACTTCATCCCTGCCGCAACTTTGTCAGATTTCAACCCATTTTCTTCCATAATTTGCCGGATTGTTGTATGATTTTCTTTCGCTATATCCCACAACTGCTCCTTTTCCTGCACAATGTATCCAATCATTCCCGGCTGATTACGAAGTTCCTCCACAAGCGGTTCTCCCTCCCTGACTTCCACAATATGTTCCATATTGTCCTCCTCAAAAGCGAGAACCGCAATCCGGATGGCCGCCTTAATCTCATATTCTGAATTGTCCAGCAGGTTGACCTGAAGCACATCCACAGCAGCCTGATAATCACACCAGGTATTCTCCGTCATCTGATTCACCTCTACAAGCTGTTCAAACGGCAAAATTGCTTCTATATGCGCAATCGGCAGATTATCGTCCGACGTAAAATACAGAATATGTACTTTTAAAACACCTTCAAACAATATCCCGTTCGGCTCCGTGGTCACGCTGTCCACATTGATGGTCCCATCATAGGCACAGATTTGCAGAATTTTTTCCTGGTTGGCTTCTATCTTAAACTGCTCACTAATGCGCGTCTTGGCAATATTCTTCATGAGAAACCGCGGCAAAACACTGTTCGTACGCTCCACCGCCACCTTTCGGGTGGTCGAATACACATCCTTTAGAATCTGCGTGTTCTCTTCCTTCCACAGCTTGTATTCCAGACAAAGGGAAATATCGACGCCCAGAATCCGGTTTTCACCATCATAATCATTGCGCGCCTCCACCTCAGTACTGTCCGGCTGAACCTTCACCCAGAAAATATCGCCCTGCTCGCCTTCGATTGCCACATCGCCTGCCACCGGGACCATCGTCTCATACCACTGCACCTGGTCGTCCTCATCGCTCTGATAGAGGATTCCTATATATGTTTCCCCCTGAATATGAAGCTTCTCGGCCATGATACTGCTCTCAATATTCCGCACATCCACATTCTGCCACAGCAGACTTCGGATATTAGGCTTGGCATTGGGCAGCTTGACTTCATTGCTGATACGCATAACATCCTTTTGCGAAGTCACCAGCTTCAGCAGCTCCTGTTCCTCAGCTTTCTGCTCATAGCCTTCCTCCTCCAACAAAGAACCTGCGATTTCCTCCTCACCGTCCTCCGTTACTGCTACATACAAGCCAAGAACTGCCCGTATCGCAACCTTCCTCGAATTGATGATGGACGCATTCAGGTCCTCAAGCTGCGCATGTACCGATATCCGGGACAAATCATCGATATCGTCCACCATCACTTTTTCCTGAAACGCAATCACTCCTGTCACCACATCCAGCTTATGAAATTCATCATCGCTTCGATACAGAATGCGAAATTCAAGTCTGCCATTCAGCCACACCGCCTGATTGCTGACCTTCGTCTCATCAATGATAATATTACCCTTCGCATGGATAATCTTGACGACATCCGGTTTATTATCCTTGACAATATAGTCATCATCGAGAGAAATTTGGGAAAATTCCCGATTTGCCTCTTTTGTCTTCCTGATTGTCTGCTTTACTAATTCCAATAAAAAAATCCTCCACTTCGAACTTTATCATATACTTATTCGAAGTGAAGGATAAATATTCATTTTATTAACAGAGCTTCATGCGGATATCTTTTGTGATAACATCTGTGTAACTAAAAGACAACAGCTGTGGAGGATTCGCTTCTCTCTCATCATCAACCAAAACGGTAAACACGCTTGGGTATGCCTGCTGGATTACACCTTCCTGAATATCAATCTTATTGCGTCCACGATCCAACTGAATCATGACTCTGCTTCCGCACTGCTGGCGAATGGATGAACGAACTTTATTGATGATTGTCTGTTCCATGATAGTCCTCCCTTATTTAGCGATTGTGCCTTTCTAGCATACAACATCTTGTGTTCAGTATATCAGAATGTTAAACATTTGACAATAGGCAAAAAGTACTTTTCGCAACTTTTACCATCACTCAAACACAATAGGTAGTTCTATCTGCTCCAGTTTCACCACAATATATGGATAACTCGGGGATTTACAGACCGTCTCGCCCTTGCCCGGGCCATACAGTTCTGTCGCAAAATAAACCGCCTGTTGGGTCATGTACAATTCTTTCATCGCAATACTGTATCCTCCCGTAAGCTGCTCCCCATAACCGCTTGCAATATACAAAGAGCTGCCATCCATATATGTAAGCTTAAACCGCGCTGCCTTCTTCTCCTCTATCTGAAGACGCAGGGCTTCCGGAATTTCATCCTCTTTCACTACCGTGTATTCCAAATCCCGAACCTTCTCTGACTTATCCGCCAATGTACATCCCGCCAGACATATAAGACTGCAGATACAGCATACAATTCCAACCAATCGTTTTCCCATAGCATACCATACCATCCTATTTTCTTGCTTATATTATATGTCCCCTTTTTAGGAAAATGTACAAAAAAATATGTTACATCCGGGTCATCAGACCAAATGTAACATATTTTGTGCGTATATCTATTTACTCTCTCTGTCAATTGCTTCCGCGAGCATCTGTTCAACAATCTGCTGCACATAGGCCCCCGGATGCTTCTGTGTCTCGGCATCTAATTCGGATAACAGCACCGGAGTGCCATAGGTGATGGTGACGGTGCCGCCGTGAATCCACGGAAAATGTTTTTCCAGAATATCGGCGGTTCCGGTAATTGCCATCGGAACAATCTTACACCCGGTCTTCTGCGCAATCTTAAAACTGCCGTCTTTAAATACGCCCACCTTCTTCGGATGCTCATAATCCTTGCACCGTGTTCCCTCCGGAAAGATACATATGGAAATTCCCTTCTTGACCTGGGCGATTGCCTCAAGAATGATTTTTAAACTCTGCTTCATATCATCGCGGACAATGAACAGACAGTATAACCGCTTCATCCAGATACCAAGCACCGGCACCTTCTTGACGGTATCCTTGGAAATATATCCGGTCAGCCCCTCACACTGCGGATAGGTGCTTACAATATCAAAGATACTTCTATGATTGCCAACATACAGAACTGCCTCATCCTTAGGTACATTCTCTTTGCCGTAAACTTTGACCTTGACTCCGGACAGAAAGAGAATACAGCGAAATGCCCACTGCACCATACGAAGCTGACTTTTGTCCGTACCTTTCACTTTCAACTTCGCAAGTATCCATTCAATCCCCAATACCGGAAGCCCCAACAGAAAAAAGAAAAATACAAACACAACTGATAAAATTGTTCTCATTGATTTGCTCCAATCCCGCGATACTTATACCGTAAATGTGCTGAGCACCTCCACCAGCTTGTCTGCACGCCTACGAAGCTGCTGTGCCGCATCGTCCAGATCCTCAACTGCATTGAGCTGTGTACCTGCCGTACTGTAAACAGAGGTTGAGCAGGCTGCCGTCTCTGCCGATACCGCAGAGATACTCTCGATGGCCTCGAGTGTCTCGGAACGCGAGCTGTTCATATCCTGCACATTGTCGGAGATGGTCGCCAGTGCCAGCAGCAGATGCTCTACCTGCTGGTCAATCCGGCGGAAGGATGAGGTTGTCTCCTCAACGGCTCCTGCCTGTGTGGATACGACTGCCTCTGCCTCGCGGGCAATTGCAACAACCTCCTTCGTCTTGCCGACGATTTCATTGACAATGCTGTTGATCTGTCCCGACGACTTCAGACACTGGTCGGACAGCTTGCGGATTTCCTCTGCAACAACCGAGAATCCTTTTCCTGCTTCTCCTGCACGTGCTGCTTCAATGGAAGCATTTAAGGACAGCAGGTTTGTCTGCTCGGCGATATCATTGATGGAGGATACAATCTTGTTGATGGATTTGGATTTCTGCTCCAGTTCCTCAATCGCCTCAATGACACTCTGTGTGATCCGTGTCGTGGAAGCGGCACTGCTCGTAAGTCCCTGTACCGATTCGATACCGGTGTTGATGGTCTCCCCCGTCGTGGAGGTCAGCTTGCCGATTTCATCCGCATTGGTACTTACATTGGCAATCTTTCCGGACAGCGAATCCATCTGGCTCAGACAGTCCGCAGAACCCATATCCAGACGGTTGACACCGACTTCAATCTCAGACACGGCTTTCTGGATGTCATGGGAGGTCTCCATGAAGGTGCCGGACGCCTCACTGACATAGGCTGCCGCATCATTTAACTGTGTACTTACCTCATTGACATGTACAATCAGATCCTTTACATGCTCAACCGTATTATTGATACCATCACACAACAGACGGAACTCATCCTTGCTCCTGGATGTAAGCTGAACGGTTAAGTCTCCCTTGGCAACCTTACGGAGCTGGCGGAGAATGTACTTGATGGTTCCGGACATCTGGCTGGAAATCAGCATTCCAAGACCAAGCGCAACCACGCTGGCAACAACAATGAGAATCATGGACAACTGCTTGATGTCCTTCGTCTCCGCAAGAATTCTTGCGGACGGAACAAGTGAACATACCAGCACATCACCGGTCTGCAGCTTGCTATATACAAACAGGTATTCCTGTCCGCCAATCATAACCTCGGTGGCACCGCTGTCTTCCTCCGCTTCCATGGCGCTTGTGTAAAAATCCGTGCCATATACCAGCGGCTCTTCCAGTACAGTCTCCTCATCCGAATAGAACTCTGCGCCATCGCTGGTAACCATGACCACATAGCCGCCTTCACCCGGGTCCATGGACTGCATTGCCTCACGGATAAAACCGTCATCAAAATCTACCATGATACAGGCTGATGCGTCATTGAATTTGCGGACCAGACGCAGGGAATAGCCATCCGTAGGGATGTGGAGTGCCGCATCCGCCTCCGGATTCTGTCCGAATACCAGCCAGTTGGTCTTGTCGGCACCGACTTTCGCACCCTGCTCCGTCTCCAGATATGCACTGTACGCATCATCCGGAAGCTCAAAGTTCGCAGCGACATAGATACTTTTCCGGTTGTCATACAGGAAATAAAAACCGCTGATTTTGGTATCCAGCGCCATCTTGTTGCGCACAATGGCTACATAGTCATTCCGGATGGTACCCATCTGTTCCTCAGACAAAGCCCTGTTGAAATACTGGGACAGTTCCTCCTTGGTAAGGTAGGTCTTGAACTCATCCTTCTCACTGGTAACCACCAGACTGATGTACTCCTGCATCATGTTGACCGTCTGTTGGACGGAACCCTTGTAATTCTCGACCAGCGCATTCGAAGCCTTCGAATAGGAGGCAACACCCAGAATGATAATGCCGATGACCGGAACAAGGAAAGCTGCAATCAGCTTAAAGCGAATGCTTAAGAAGAATGGTACATCCCCTTTCTGCGCTTTCTTTTCCTTCTTGCCTGCCTTTTTCTCGTTTACTTTTTTATTTTTCGCCTTTGCAGCTTTTTTCTTACCCGTCTGTGGCTTACTATCCCCAGGCAGTATTTCTTCCTCTGTCGCCAGTGTATCTGCCGGTTTCTCTTCCAAAAGTTCATTTGGAGCATTTTCAGCTTCAATCTCCGCGATTGCTGCCAGACTTTCCTCTAAGGATTCCTGCGGCTGCGCTTCATATTCCGAATCTTCCTCACTCCAATCAGACACATCTTCACCGGAAGCTAAGCCATCCCCGTCACCATCTGCTTCATAAGCGACAGATTCCTCATCCTCCGGCAAATAATTCTCCATGTATTCCTGTCCGTCTTCTTCACAGGTCTCATCTGCCAAAACACCCTCTTCATAGATTTCATCCGACGAAGTACCTTCTTCATAAACCATATCTGGCGAAGCATCTTCTTCATAGACCTCATCCGGCGAAACGATTTCTTCTTCCGCAAGATAAGAATCCTCCGAAAAATTCGAAGCATTCTCATCCATCTCGCCATCCGCAGATACAGCCTGCTCAAAATTCTCTGCGAAATCTGAATCCGCGAAATCCCCTTCTCCATCGGCAGTTTCCGGCAATTCATCCACAAAATCCAGTTGTTCTATCCCCATATCAGACGGTACATCCTCCGGTTCTTCTGATATCGGTACCATATCCGGCGAGACATTTTCTGACCATTCCTTCATCTCTTCCGTCTGTTCATCCACGTTCCCGCGCTCTTTGTTGGTGAATTCGCTCATAGAACCTTCCTCCTAGCAGTTATTTTAAAATACAGATGGACTGTGCCGGCATGGTCAGTGTCCCATCTTCCAGTGTAATCTCTTCCCCGTTTAATGTCAGATAGCCCCGGATTCCCATGGCATCCAGCTTCGTTCCGCTGATGGAAACCGCCATCTCCTCATCAGATGTATTATATACAATTCCAATGGTGCTTCCTTCATAGGTCTTGGTAATGGCTGCCTGATATTCCTCACACAGTTCATCCACCACGGAAATCTCTCCGCGCGCAATCTCCGGATTCTCATTCCGCAGACGCAATGCCCTCTTATAGTAGTTCAACAGGGATGTCTCATCCTCAAGCTGTTCATCCCATGCAGGAAGTGAAGGCTTGATGGTAGAATCCGCACCCTGTGGATTGTTCGGCTTTCCGGTCTTATCGGTCTCTGACCAGTACATGGCAAGACGTTTATTCGGATCATTGTCATTGCCGCCGCTCTTCATGCCGATTTCCTCGCCATAGTAGACAAATGGGCTTCCGTTCATCATAAGGAGCAGTCCCGCAGCCATCTTTAAGTCATTCTCATTACTCATCAGATTGTTTGCGACACGCACCTGATCGTGATTCGTCAAAAACGGTGCATCAATATAATCTGCATATACCGCCCCATAGGTCTGCTGGTCTTCGTACATGGTATTGACGAACTTGGCCGCCTTCATTGTCCCTCTTGCCGTTTTTACGAGGTTGCCCTCAGAACCAGCCATCGGGAAGTTGAACATACTCGGTGTCTCGCTCGCATAGTAGGTTGCGATGGTCGATTCGCCCGCCCATACCTCGGATACCATATAGAAATCCGGATCCAGACTCAGACAATATTCATTATACCACTTTAATGTATCAATGTTAAGCTGTGCGTTCGAATCATCATAGTGCATCGCTGCATCCATACGGAAGCCATCCACGCCCATGCCGATCCAGAAATCTGCGACCGCCTTGAACTCTTCCCGGACCGCTTCATTCTCCCAGTTCAAATCCGGCTGGCTGGAATCAAATACTCCCTCATAATACCAGTCCGCTCCCGGCACATGACGGTAATCCCCGTTAATCTGTTCCCGCGAAAAATGGTAGTAATCCACATACGGGCACTCTGTTACATCCGGTTCTGCATCTGCCGGCAGGTCTCTCAAATAAGAGGTTGCTTCCAAAAACCATGGATGCTGGTTGGAGGAATGGTTGATGACATAATCAATGACGATGTTGATTCCCCGCTTGTGTGCCTCATCCAACAGCGTCTGGAAGTCCTCCAGTGTTCCGTAATCCGGATCGATGTTCATATAATCTGTTGTATCGTATTTATGATAGGACGGAGCAGGCATAATTGGCATCAGCCAAATCCCGTTAAATCCCATGTCCTGAATATAATCCAGCTTCTCCGTCACTCCGTTCAAATCACCCATGCCATCCCCGTCGGAATCATAGTAAGATGCGACAAATATCTCATAATAATTCCGGTAATTGTCATCGATGATGTTTAATTCCTGTTCATATGCATAGCTGATAGAAGATTCTGCACTGTCAGCCGTGCCTTCTGATGTGGTCTGTGTATTCAATGCACTTCCCTGCCCACATCCGGCAAGAAGTGCTGCAAGCATTACAGGTATAAGTCCTGCACTCAACAGTCTCTTTTTCATATTGTAAACCCCAAAGTTATATATTTTTCTAATAGAATCGGCAGTCAAAAGCTGACTGCCGATTCTACAGTTGTTATTAACCTTTTACTGCACCACCGGTTACACCTTCTACATAGTATTTCTGCAGTGCCATGAACAAAATGGTTACCGGAATTGCTACCAGTACACCACCGGCACAGAATCTTGTAAAGTATCCCTGGAAGTCAGGGGTATTTACCCAACGGTACAAGCCGACAGCTACGTTATAGCTCTTGCTGTAACCGAAGGCTACATAGGAAGCAAATACGTAATCGCACCATGGTGCCATGAATGCGGTCAACGCCGTATAGATGATAATCGGCTTTGCAAGCGGAATCGTCATGGTAAAGAATACTCTTGCTCTTGAAGCACCATCAATTCGCGCTGCCTCGTCCAGAGACTTCGGAATCGTATCGAAGAATCCCTTACATACATAGTATCCCATACCGGAGCTCGCGACGGATATCAAAATAAGTCCCGGAATCGCTCCCTCCTGTGTCAGTCCGAAATTCTTTAACAGGAAGTACAGACAAATCATGGTAAGGAATCCAGGGAACATTCCAAGGATCAACCAGAATCTCATCAATAACTCACGTCCCTTGAATCTCATACGGGACAATGCATAACTTACCATAAGTACCATACAGGTATTACCGATTGCAACAAAGAATGCAATGATAAAAGTATTCAGATACCAGCGGAAGAACTGGCTCTCACCGCTGGCCAGCCACTTGTAATTGTCCAGCGAAAATACATGCGGTACGATGTAGCCCACAATACCACCGCCCTGTCCCGGCTCTACTGCCGGATCATAGGAACGGAAGCTCTGTAATACGATACATACGAATGGGAACAACCAGATAATACTGATAAGTACCAGCACAATGTGTGAAATGGTAAGGCTGAGCTTATCATGCTTTTTGTGAAGTTTCTTTTCTTTCGCCATTATTGGAATCCCTCCTCGTCCTTAACTGATGGTAACATGCCATACACAATCAGAGAAATAATAGCTGTTACAACGAATACCATGATACCGAGGACAGCAGCCATACGATAGTTCGTATCGTTGACCGTCATCTTGTACAGCCACGTTACCAGAAGGTCGGTTGAGCCGGCTCCTCCCGTAAGATCCATGGACTGTGGTCCTCCTCCTGACAGCAGGAAGATGATGTTAAAGTTGTTCAGGTTGCCGGTAAACTGCGTCAGCAGGAACGGTCCGGTTACGAACAACATATACGGAAGGGTAATCTTCCGGAACATCTGGAAGGAATTGGCTCCGTCGATACGGGCACTCTCATACAAATCCTCCGGAATATTCATAAGAAGTCCGGTTGCAATCAGCATCATGTATGGGATACCAACCCACAGGTTAATCAGAATAATGGTAATACGGGCATAGGTCGGATTCGTCCAGAACGGAATCGCCTGATCTATCCATCCCCACTTCATCAGATATCCGTTGATGATACCGTCTGTTGCGAACATCTTGGATACATACAGCAGGGAAACGAACTGTGGGATTGCAATCGTCATAACGAGAATGGTTCTCCACAGTTTCTTAAAACGAACACCCTTTTTATTTATCAGAATTGCAACCGCCATACCTACAAAGTAGTTCAGGAAAGTTGCAAAGAACGCCCAAACTAACGTCCATCCCAATACCTTAACAAAGGTCATGCCAAAGCCTGTTGTGCCAAATGAGAACAACTCTGCAAAGTTGTCAAGACCAACCCAGGTAAACAGGTTTGCCGGTGCCTGATGAGTCTTGTCATAATTTGTAAATGCAACACAAATCATGAAGATAATTGGCAGCACGGTAAAGATAAATATTCCAACCAATGGAAGTGCCAGCAGTGTCTTGTCAAAGTTCGAATCCAGTAACGAATACAGATCCTCCTTCACGGTCGGGAATCTGCGTCCTTCCTTGAGCATGTTCTGCTCCTTGTAATTCTCCTTTACATTCAGACGCCATACAAAGATAAAAATCAATGCAAAAACAATGGATAATAATCCATACAGCAAGATCAGGAAACTGTTGTCTCCATATACTCTTACCTGAAGTCCGGTAGTCGGCGAAGTCGCCCAACCGGCGCTCTGGGTACCTAATGTACCAATGTCTTTTAAATAGTTCCAGCCGAAGCCAATCATATACCAGATGAATGCGATCTCCACGGCAAGAAACGCAATACCGCGCGCATACACCTTACGCATCAAAGGTCCGAAGCCCATGATGATAAAGGAAAGGCGTGTCTTCCAGTCTCCTTCTTTGAAGGTGACGCCTATCTCTTTTAAATCGTTGCCAATCCATTTAAAAAAGTTTGCAATTCCTTTCATAGTCCCTCCAATTGCATACTGTGGCTGCAGGCAATCGATTCGATAACTTTATTTACCTACAGTGTTCTTGTATACGAGTAAAAATAGAATAAACAAGGGGAGGGAAGCCCTCCCCTATTGTCTATTGTTAAAATTTAACTACTGTGCGTAGCTAGAGCAGGTATCCTGGAATGTCTGAAGTGCTGCCATCAGATCTTCATCAGATGTATCAGTAGTCAGGTTACCCTGCTTAACATCATCACCAAGAGATGTAGCAAGTGTCCAGTAACCATCCGGATACTGTCCCTGTGGAATGGTGTATGCTAACTGTGCTGCTAATGCAGAGAGTGCCTCGTCAGCCTGTACAGCGTCAGAAGCCTGAGCCTCTAAGTTAGATGGTCCCCATCCTTCAGCCTCGAAACGAGCCATCTGGGACTCATACTTGGTAAGTTCCTGTGCAAGTAAGAGGCAAAGAGCTAACTTTCCTTCCTCTTCCTGTGGCTTAACACCAAGGAGCTTGAATCCACCAAATCCGCTTAACTGGTAGGTGTTTCCATCAGAGCCTTCGAAAGAAGGTAACTTAGTACATGCATAGTTGTCGCCAAGGATAGCCTTTGCAGAAGAAGCTGCCCAGGTACCACAAGCGATAGCGCCAAGGTTAGTGGTCTCATCCATGTTAGAACCATTCTGGAATGCTGGAGAAGATACAAGTTCAATGATCTCCTTAAGTGCTACAACACCCTTGTCAGATGCGTAGTCGATGTTGCAAGCGGTAAATGCACCAGTATCATCTGTATCGTATGTAAGCTCACATCCGGTACCGAAGAAGAATGCTGTCTGATACCAGCCGTTGCTGATGTCGAAGTAGAAGTTCTTGTCTGCTGCTTCACAATCTGCAGTAACCTGCTCAAGAGAAGTAGGATCTGTTACAACGCTCTTATCATAGTATAAGAAGTATCCGTTGTCAGAAGTTACAGGGAATGCATATACAGTAGAACCAGCAGTAGCTGCAGCTACAGCACCAGCATCGTTCTGCTCTGCAATCCAGTCAGCGTATGGTCCAACCGGAACCAATGCTCCTGCAGATACAAGACGAGCCATCTGATCCTGTGCGAAACCATAGATATCAGCGCCACCCTCAACGTCTGTGATCATGTTGCCGGCAGCATCGTTCTCACCAACTGCCTCAACTTCTACGGTGTATCCTGAGTATGCTTCATCAGATGCGATAAAGTCATCAGCGATCTGCTGTGTCAGGCTCTGAACTGCCTCAGCAACCCAAATCTTAATTGTGCCTGAGCCGTAATCAACTGCAACATCCTGACCATCATCCGGAGTTACTGCTCCAGCCTGAGTATCATTGCCGCCGTTGTTGTTAGCCGGCTGGTTGTTGTCGCCACATCCTGCAACCATGGAAGCAGTCATTGCAGCAACGAGTAAAACTGATAATACTTTCTTTTTCATCGTTTTTCCTCTCCTTTTTAAAATATGATTTTGAAAAAAGTATCTATATAAAATGTCTAAGAGACATTCTATATCAAGAAAAATATGTGTCTTGTCAAAGTGCAAACCGTTGATAATTCGGTATTATCAACGGTTGTTGTCTCGTCCTTCGGTCATTTCGACTAATATCTGTGGTTATTATACAATAGATTTCGGCATTTTGCAAGTTCGTAATTATATTTTCGTAAATAGCGCGTATTATCCCGTAAATCTTTAGTAAATTTTAGAATCTAACACTGTATTTGTCAATGTTTTTCACGCCGCAACACCCAAATTTGCCGTTTTTGCCGTATTTCTCTTATGTTTTTTGTATATAATCACTACACGCTTTTCTATATTTCGTCCGGTGCGGATATCGCAATTCCAAGTTCTTCCAACTGTTTTTCGTCAACCGTACCCGGTGCTGCCGTCATCAAATCGGACGCATCCTTTACCTTAGGGAAGGCAATGACATCACGGATGGAATCTGCATGAACCATGTGCATAACCATACGGTCAACTCCATAGGCAAGTCCTGCGTGCGGCGGAACTCCGTAGGAAAATGCATCCAGCAGGAAGCCGAACTGCTCATGTGCGCGCTCCTTCGTAAAGCCCAGCACCTCAAACATCTTCTCCTGAATATCATCCTGATGGATACGAACAGAACCTCCTCCAAGCTCGGTTCCATTCAATACGATATCATAAGCTTTTGCACGGACAGAGCCCGGATCAGAATCAATATTGGCCCAGTCCTCTTCCATCGGCATGGTAAACGGATGGTGCATCGCCATAAACCGGTTCTCCTCATCCGACCACTCAAGCAGCGGGAATTCCGTTACCCAGAGGAAATTATACTGATCCGGATTCATCAGCCCCAGTTCTTCTCCAAGTTCCAGACGAAGTGCTCCGAGCACATTCCATACAATTTTGTTCTTGTCTGCCGCGAACAACAGCAGGTCTCCCGGCTTTCCATTCATTTTTGCAACCAGTGCAGCAAGTTCATCCTCTGTCATGAACTTCGCGAAGGAAGATTTATAGGTTCCATCCTCATTGATGCACAGATAAGCAAGTCCCTTTGCTCCGTAGCCCTTTGCAAATTCCACCAGCTTGTCAATCTTCTTGCGCGGCATAGCTGCCTGTCCTTCTACATTGATACCACGGACAGAGCCCCCTGCTGCAAGAGCACCCGTAAATACGGAAAATCCACAATCGGCAACCACATCCGAGACATTAACCAGTTCCATTCCGAAACGGGTATCCGGCTTGTCCGAACCGTAGCGGTCCATCGCTTCCTGCCACGGCATACGCGGCAACGGCAGTGTAATATCCACTCCGATTGCCTCCTTGAATACATATTGAAGCAAACGCTCATTCACCTCAAGAACATCATCTATATCCACAAAGGACAGCTCCATATCTGCCTGCGTAAATTCCGGCTGACGGTCTGCACGAAGATCCTCATCCCTGAAGCAGCGTGCAATCTGAAAATAGCGGTCATATCCGGATGCCATCAAAAGCTGCTTGAAAAGCTGCGGTGACTGCGGCAGTGCATAGAAATTACCCGGATGAACACGGCTCGGCACGAGATAGTCGCGGGCTCCTTCCGGAGTGGATTTGCACAAAATCGGAGTCTCAATCTCCAAAAATCCCTCTTTTGCCATGAAATCGCGCATCAGGTGAAGCACCTTGCTGCGGAGCATGAGGTTCCTCTGGATATCCGGTCTTCTTAAGTCAAGATAACGGTATTTTAACCTTGTCTCTTCATTGGTCTTGCTGTTCTCCTCAATCTGGAACGGCGGGGTCTGTGACTCCGACAGAATACGAAGGCTGGTCGCAATCACCTCGATATCACCCGTCTTTAAATTCTCGTTGACTGCTGCGGAGCGCTTTGCAACGGTTCCTTCCACAGCAACTACATACTCACTGCGCAGGGTGCCTGCCTTCTCAAAGCCTTCCGTTCCCACAGAATTCTCATCGAATACAATCTGTAAGATTCCGCTTCTATCCCTTAAATCAATAAAAATCAAACTTCCTAAATTTCTGCGTTTTTGTACCCAGCCCATAACAGTGACTTTTTCACCAATATTGGCACCGGATACTTC
>JBGVFC010000040.1:0-14937 GCA_045120755.1 Agathobacter sp.
AGTGTTCCTCACTGACCTTTTCTTATTCCTCAGCTACCGCTTCCCCGTGCGGTGTGTCCGCCTTGTCCTTCAATACCGATTCCTCGTTCTGCCATGCCTTCCAGTCAAAGACTGCATTGACGGATGCAATCCCCACCTCGATCATTCCATCATCCGGCTCACTTGTAGTCAGCTTCTGCATGAGAAGCCCCGGTGAACTCAGGGCATTCACAAAAGCGTTGTCATAGCGCCCTGCCAGACGGATAAATCCATAGGAAACACCCGCAATGACCGGAATCAGGGCGAGCCGCAGAACCAGCCGCAAAATCTTCGAGTCCACCTGAATGAACATGAAAAAGATAATGCTGACAATCATTACGATCAGCAAAAAGCTGGTGCCGCAGCGCTTGTGCAGGCGCGAGCTTTTCCGGACATTCTCCACATTAAGCTCCATCCCGTGTTCAATACAATTGATGCACTTATGCTCCGCACCGTGGTACATGAACACACGCTTAATATCCGGCATAAAAGAGATTGCGACAATATATCCGATAAAGATTACCATACGGATGATTCCCTCAATCAGCGCAATCAGCACGGATGAATCAATGACCTTACGAAACAGTGCTGACAAAAAATACGGAAGTGCAAAAAAGATTGCCAGAGCCAGCACCAGTGAAAATACAAGTGTTCCGCCCATCATTGCCTTATCCTTCTTCGCTTCCTTCTTCTCATAGGCCGCGCGCTCTTCCTGCGTCATCTCCTGCTGCTTCTGTGCTTTTTTCTGCTTTTCTTCTTCCTCTTCCTCGAAAAAAGATGCCGAGTACATCAGGGTACTCATGCCCAGATACAACGAATCAATAAAATTTACCACACCGCGGATAATCGGAATCCTGCGCCATATACTCTGATCTGCAGGTCCCCCGTAGTTATGCACTTTGACATCAATCTCCCGGTCGGGCTTTCGGACAGCAATTGCATATCTGTCCTTGTTCTTCATCATGACGCCTTCCATGACTGCCTGACCGCCAACGCCTGAATATCTCATAAATCAACCTCTGCTATACTTTGCTAGAAAAAAAGGTTGAGGCATGCAACCTCAACCTTGTGAAAACTACCTGGTATCTTACTTCATACCATACTTCTTGTTGAACTGTTCGATACGTCCACGAGCCTGAGCAGCCTTCTGCTGTCCGGTATAGAATGGATGACACTTTGAACAGATTTCAACGTGAATCTCCGGCTTGGTGGAACCTGTCACGAATGTGTTGCCACAGTTGCAGGTTACGGTTGCCTGATAATAATCTGGATGGATTCCTTCTCTCATAATTTCACCTCTTCTAAGTCTTATCGTTGATTCGCTTCAATCTTCTATATCCGTATGCCCGATCCGCATATGATACTTATAACGAAGAAAGACACTTGCGTCCGTTTACATCCCGATAAACAGCTAAATTATTGTAGCATAGCCATTTTCCGAATGCAATAGGTTTTTTAGAAATTTTCTTATAAAATTCGGTTCTTTTTTACGTTATTGATAAATTCCTGATTGTTTTTGGTGTGCGCAAACATATTTAAAATATTCTCGACTGCCTCATCCGAGCGCATTCCGTTAAACGCTTTCCGCATATTTTCCACCGCACTCAGCTCGTCCGCATCGAGGAGCAGGTCCTCACGCCGCGTACCGGACTTGACAATATCAATTGCCGGAAAGATTCGTTTTTCGGAGAGCTTACGATCAAGCACAACTTCCATATTGCCGGTACCCTTAAATTCCTCGAACACAACATCATCCATCTTGCTTCCGGTATCCACAAGCGCAGTGGCAAGTACCGTCAGGCTTCCACCCTCACGCATATTGCGGGCTGCACCGAAAAAGCGCTTTGGCATATGAAGCGCCGCCGGATCCAGACCTCCGGACAGGGTACGTCCACTCGGCGGTACAACCAGATTGTACGCGCGCGCCAGACGGGTAATGCTGTCCAGCAGGATCATGACATCCTTCTTGTGTTCTACCAGACGCTTTGCACGCTCAATTACCATCTCGGATACTCTTCTGTGGTGCTCCGGCAGCTCATCAAAGGTCGAGTAAATGACCTCAACATTCTTGCCCTGGATTGCCTCCCTGATATCCGTTACCTCCTCCGGCCGCTCGTCAATGAGCAGAATAATCAGATGCATCTCCGGATTGTTGCCCAGCACGGATTTTGCAATCTCTTTTAATAAAGTAGTCTTACCTGCTTTGGGCTGGGACACAATCATTCCACGCTGCCCCTTGCCGATTGGGGAAATCAAATCCACCACGCGCATGGCCACACTTGCGCCCGGACGCTCCAGCCGCAGTCTCTGATTCGGGAAGATTGGTGTCAGATTCTCAAAACTCGGTCTGCGCTGTGCTTCCGCCGGATGCATGCCATTGACCGTCGACACGAACAAAAGTGCCGAAAATTTTTCTTTTTCCGTCTTCACACGGGTATTGCCGCATACAATGTCTCCGGTCTTTAAATTAAAGCGGCGGATCTGTGACGGAGATACATAGACATCATTCTCTCCCGGCAGATAATTATCGCTCCGGATAAATCCAAAGCCCTCCTGCATGACTTCGAGGATTCCGCTCACCGTGATGCCGCTGTCAAGTCCTGCAATCTCTTCCTTGATGGCATTCCCATCCCGCGGTCCTGCCGTCTGACGGGACGCTGTATCTGCGCCCTCCTGCTTTTGTGCCTTCTCCGTCTTAGTGTTCTCATTCCTGTTCTTGTCCATCTCGTCTGCCTGCAGCATCCGCTCCACCAGTTCTTCCTTCTTCAGGGCAGAAACGCCTTTGAGGCCGCGTGCTTTGGCCAGTTCCTTCAGTACAGACAATGACAGACTTTCGTATTTTTCCCTCATAAATTATAGCTCCTTATCTATTTATCACATCAGTTATCATGGGGTATCTTGCCTGAAACGGCATTGAATATTTATTATTGTACACCATATTTTCAAAAAAGGAAAGTGTTTTTGAAGCTATTGATTTGTTTTTCCAACAATGCTAATATGTAACTGGTTGTGCTCATATATCTGCAGTGCAACAATACATATGAAGATAAGGAGAATACCATGGACAATAAAGAAAAAGCAATTGCCATGCACAAAGAATGGAATGGCAAGCTTGAGACCACTGCCAAATCCAAAGTCAATTCCCGCGAGGACCTCGCAATCGCCTATACTCCGGGTGTAGCAGAGCCTTGCCGGATTATCGCTAATGACAAGGAGGCTGCCTATACCTACACATGGAAGGCCAATACCGTTGCTGTCGTATCGGACGGAAGTGCGGTTCTCGGACTCGGCAATATCGGTCCTTATGCCGCTATGCCGGTGATGGAGGGCAAATGTGTTCTGTTCAAGGAGTTCGGCAATGTCAACGCCGTTCCAATCTGCCTGGATACACAGGACACCGAAGAAATCATTGAGGCAGTTAAGAATATCGCACCGGGCTTCGGCGGAATCAATCTCGAGGACATCTCTGCCCCACGCTGTTTTGAAATTGAGGAGCGCTTAAATGCAATGCTCGATATTCCGGTATTCCACGATGACCAGCACGGTACTGCAATCGTTGTTCTTGCCGGCATCATCAACGGTCTGCGCATTACCGGCAAGCAGAAGGAGGACTGCAAAGTGGTTGTCAACGGTGCCGGTTCTGCAGGTATTGCAATCACAAAGCTGCTGCTTACCTATGGCTTCAGGCATGTGACCATGTGCGACCGCGAGGGCATCATCGGTGAGAACTATCCGAATTTGAACTGGATGCAGAAAAAGATGACTGAAGTGACCAATCTCGAGCACGCAACCGGAACACTTGCCGATGCACTTAAGGGCGCAGATATCTTTGTCGGTGTTTCCGCTCCGAATATCGTTACGCCGGAGATGGTAGCTTCCATGAATTCCGATTCCATCCTCTTTGCAATGGCAAATCCTGTACCGGAGATTATGCCGGATGTTGCAAAAGCTGCCGGTGCAAGGATCGTCGGCACCGGAAGAAGCGACTTCCCGAATCAGGTCAACAATGTAATTGCTTTCCCGGGTATCTTCAAGGGTGCTTTAGAGGGACGCGCCACCCAGATTACCGAGGAGATGAAGCTTGCCGCTGCCAACGCGCTTGCATATCTGGTCAGCGATGAAGAGTTAAATGAAGACTTTATCATGCCGGAGGCATTTGACCCGCGTGTTGCCGAAGTCGTAAGTCAGGCTGTCAAGAGCCATATCTGCTAATTACAAGCCCTATGATTACATCCGATTCCCATACCGCTTCTTGCTTCGGCGAAAAGCGGTATTATTCTCTAAATGAATACTGCAAACGCACCTTCGGGGAAAAAGTCTACCGTCTGTCTTTAAATGCCGGGATGACCTGCCCGAACCGGGACGGAACACTCTCCACAGGCGGCTGCGCCTTCTGCAGTGCTGGTGGCTCCGGTGACTTTGCTGCCCCTGCCTGTGAACCGATTTCCGGACAGATTGCCCTCGCACGGGAGAAAATTGCGGCAAAAACCAACTGTCGTAAGTTCATTGCCTATTTTCAGGCATACACCAACACCTATGCCCCGGTTGACTATCTTCGCAAGGTTTTTACCGAGGCCATTGGCGAGGAGGATGTCGTGGCACTATCGATTGCCACCCGAAGCGACTGTCTTCCGCCGGAGGTACTTTCCCTGCTGGCAGAGCTAAACCAGATTAAACCTGTCTGGGTGGAGCTGGGATTACAGAGTATCCACAACCGCACGCTTAAGGCGATGTCCACACAGACAACCGTGGAACAGTATGATGCCGCACTTTCGGCACTTTGCGCATGCAACATTCCGGTCATCACCCACCTGATTCTCGGTCTCCCCGGTGAATCCACCGCAATGATGAAGGAATCCGTATCCTATGTTGCACATTCTGCTTCTTCCGGAATCAAGCTGCAGCTTCTGCATGTGCTGAAAAATACTGCCCTTGCCCGGCAATATCTTCACAAGCCTTTTTCTATTTTTACTTTGGAGGAATACTGCAATCTGATTGTCGATTGCGTAGAACTGCTGCCACCGGAGATGGTCATTCATCGTCTGACCGGTGACGGTCCGAAAAATCTTCTGATTGAACCACAATGGAGTGCCGATAAAAAGCGTGTACTCAACACCATCAACCGATGCTTTGCCGAGCGCGATAGCTGGCAGGGCAAACACTTTTCATAACCACACAAGGAGGACTTTCATGGCTGAGCCATTTACCATATACCAGATTACCATTTTATACATGCTTGACAAAGCCGGATTCCCTTTAACTGACACGCAATTTGCCGATTTTTTCCTCGGCAGGGGATACACTGATTATTTCCGACTTCAGGAGGTGCTCGGAAGTCTCGTGGATTCCAGTCTGATTCTCTCTGAATCGAGTCATTCCAATATCCGATATACGCTGACCGATTCCGGCAGGAATACCCTTCACTTCTTCCGCGACAAAATCTCTGAAGGCATCGAGGCGGATGTCCGCACATTTTTCGATGAAAACAAGCTGGAATTCAAGCAGGATAATTCCTGCATTGCCAATTACTATCTGACCACAAACCACAGCTACGCCGTGCGCTGTCAGGTACTTTCCGACACTACTGCGGTCATCGACCTGACACTGACCGTCCGGACGAAGGAACAGGCGCAGACCATCTGTGAGCACTGGAAAAAGAACAGCGAGGATGTCTATGCCTATCTCATGGATATCCTGCTAAAATAATCCGTTATGAACATAAGGTAATACTAGCGCTTCGCAACACTGTAACCAAACTTGCCGAGGCGCTCCCCCATCTTAAAATACTCTCCGTGCGAGTACATGACGAGCCCGATTTCATTGAGACAGAATTTGCCTGTCTCATTCATATAGGCATCATCCACGGTCACCCCTACCACCTCTGCAATGAACATCGTATGGCTTCCCAATTCCTTCTTCTCCGTCACGCGGCAGGCAATGTTGACAGGGCTTTCTGCGATACCCGGCGCCCCGACCTGCTGCATCGGAAGTCTGGTCAGATGCATTTCCTTGAACTTATCTACCTCTCTCCCGCTCTTTACCCCACAATAATCACATGCCTCCACCAATTTTTCTGTGGTAAGATTGATTACGAATTCGCCGGTTTCCTCTATCATATGATAGGAAAATCTCTCCGGTCGGACCGAGATGGATACCATCGGCGGATTGGTACAGATTGTCCCCGCCCATGCAACCGTAATAATATTTGCATTGCCCGCTTTGTCAGCCACGCTGACCATCACTGCCGGCACCGGATTTAACATATTGCCCGGCTTCCAATTTTGTTTACTCATCTGTTCTTCCTTATAATGTCAGTTGTGGATTCTCCCTGATTACCTGCGCAATCAGTTCTCTCTCATCCATATGATACTTGTGCCCTTTGATTTCCTGATAATCCTCATGCCCCTTGCCCGCAAGCACGATGATGTCCCCATCCTGTGCATGCTCCATGCAATACAAAATTGCCTCCTTGCGGTCCGGAACAACGGCATACGCGCCGTCTGCCTTCTTCATTCCGGTCAGAATGTCCTGAATAATATCCATCGGTTCTTCGTCTCTCGGATTGTCGGATGTGACTACCGTAAAATCCGCAAGCCGCGAAGATACCTCGCCCATCTCATAGCGCCTTGACTTTGCGCGGTTGCCGCCACAGCCAAACATGCACACCAGACGCTTTGGCTCATATGCCCGAAGCGTGGTAAGCAGGCTTTCCAAAGCCATCGCATTGTGTGCATAATCAATCATCAGGGTATATCTTCTGGTCACAGGAACGATTTCAATCCGTCCTTTAACCGTTATATTCTTCAATGCTGTTTTAATTTTATCCGTATCTACTCCAAAATGGCGGCAAATCGCAATCGCAGTCAGGGAATTATAGACGCTGAAGGTTCCCGGAACATTGACGGTGACATCCATATCCATCAGGCCGGATACATGGTAGCTAACGCCGAGTGCCCCATGCTCTTTGACCAGTTCTACCTGCTCTGCCCGAAGGTCATTGCCCGCACCGTAACCAAAAGTCTCTACCCTGCAGGTATGTCCCGCAAGGATTCCGTCAAGATGCTCACTGTCCCCATTAAAGATTCCCTGCCGGCACTGCTGAAACAGCAGGCTCTTGCAATACATATAATCCGCGAAATCTTTATGCTCATTGGTTCCGATATGATCCGGCTCAAGATTGGTAAACACACCATAGTCAAATATAAATCCATCCACGCGGTGCAGCATCAGCGCCTGCGAGGAAACCTCCATGACAACAGCCTCAATCCCCGCTTCTGCCATCCGGTAAAAATATTCCTGCAGCAGATACGATTCCGGTGTGGTATTCTGTGAAGGAATATGCTCCTCCCCGATGATTGTCTCAATCGTCCCGATCAGACCTGTTTTTATGCCTGCCGATTCCAGAATGGATTTGACAATGTAGGTCGTCGTGGTCTTGCCCTTGGTTCCCGTGATTCCGATGGTCTTTAAGCGTTCTGCCGGATATCCAAAATATGCAGCGGACATATATGCCAGCGCCTTGCGGCAATTTTCCACCCTGATAAAGGTTACGCCCTCCTGCAGCGGAACATCCTTCTCCACCACTATGACACCGGCCCCTTTCTCTATTACCTCCGGGATAAAATCATGTGCATCCCGCACCGTACCGGAGATACAGACAAACGCACAGCCCTCCTTCGCCTTCCTCGAATCATATACCAGCGTATCGATTTCCGTATCAAGGCTTCCCGACAGCAATTCAAAATCCATTCTATCCAGCAATTGTCTAATCTTCATTTAACTTCCTCTTTTCTATAAGAATTAACGCTTCATGATGTACTTATACCTCAATCCATCCCTGATATACTTCGGTTGCAGGGCCTGTCATATAGATATGGTTTAAAGCCCTGTCATACTCGATGGTCAAATCTCCGCCTCTCAGATGTACCAGTACCTTATCTTCCGTATAACCGTTTAAAATACAAGCCATTACAGTAGCACAGGTTCCCGTACCACATGCCCAGGTCTCATCGGAACCTCTCTCCCACACGCGCATGATTGCCTCCGTTCTTGAGACAACCTGAACAAACTCTGTATTGGTGCGCTTCGGGAAGCGTTCATTTTTTTCAAATAATGGGCCATACTGTTCAATCGGAAAATTGGCAACGTCCGGGACAAAGACAACCGCATGCGGATTTCCCATGGATACACAGGTCATCTTCCAGCTTTTTCCGCCCACTTCAATCGGTTCGTCTACCACCGGTGACTGCTGTGCCACAACCGGAATCTGTGCTGCTGCCAGAACCGGCTCGCCCATGTCTACACGCACCTGCTCCACCTTGCATTCCTTTACATACAGAGTAAGTGTCTTGATTCCGGCACCGGACTCCACGGTAATCTCTGTCTTGTCGGTCATCCCGTGGTCATACACATACTTTGCCACACAGCGGATACCGTTTCCGCACATTTCGGCCTCAGAGCCGTCGGCATTGTATATCCGCATCCGAAAATCCGCCACCTCAGACGGTCCGATTGTAATGACACCGTCCGAGCCGATTCCAAAATGCCTGTCACTCACCCGAACTGCCAGCGCAGGTACATCTTCAATCGTCTCCTCAAACAGATTCACATACACATAATCATTGCCGCATCCATGCATTTTTGTAAATTTCATAGCCATCCTCCCGTTTCTGTTACTATATGATATCAATGGAAAAATTATTTCTCAGCCAGTGCATTCATCAGGGTTGGAATCAACTGCTTTTTGCGGGATACCACACCCTTGAGCAGGACTTCTCCCTCACCGCCGTCATTGTATGCCGCCCTAACCAGCGCCATCGCGCCATCACCGACATAGATGAGATTGGTCGACTCACTGATGATATCGGTCAGCATCACAAACAGCATATCCAGCTTTTTCTCGCCCAGCATCACCGTAAGCTCCGGTGTGATGCGCTTCTGGACTTTGTCCAGTTCCAGTCTGCTCATCGCACTAACCTGCGCAACGCCAAAAGCAATGTCGCCGGAATGGAATATTTTAAAGTCTTGATTTAATATTTCACTTTCTGTCTTATTTTCAAAGTTACTGCCCGCCTCAAACATCTTCTGTGCAAATTCTTCCATATCAAGTTCTGCTATCCGGGCAAGCTGTGCTGCCGCCTCCTTGTCCACTGCCGTACAGGTCGGAGAGCGGAACATGAGGGTATCGGACAAAATTGCCGCACACAACAGACCTGCTATTTTTGGCTCGATTTCCACTTCCTTCTCCAAATACATCTGATAAATGATGGTCGCTGTACAGCCGAGTGGCTGATTGCGGAAATATACCGGTGCCATGGTCTCAAGTGTTCCCAGCCGGTGATGGTCAATAATCTCGAGGATTTCTGCCTCCTCAATATTGCTGACCGCCTGCGATTTTTCATTGTGGTCGACTAAGATTACCTGTTTTTTCTGCGCACTGAGCAAATTACGTCTTGAAAACATTCCCACATAGTTCTGATTCTCGTCCAAAATTGGGAAATCCCTATGCCGTATTTTGCTGACCGCATCCCGAACCTCATCCACATAATCGTCCATATGAAAATGAATGATATCGGACTTGGTCATAAAGTATTTGATTGGCATACTCTGGTTAATCAGACGCGCTGTCGTAAAGGTGTCATACGGAGTACTAATCACAACAACGTCTTTGACGTCTGCTGCCTGAAGCACCTCCTGACTCACTTCAATTCCGTTTGTTACCACCATGCAACTGCAATTTGCCGCTATGGAAAGCAGCTGCGCCTCTTCCCTGTCACCGATAATGACCAGATCATCCGGCTCAATACTGCACTCGAGGACTTCCTTGCTTCCCATCCCCATCACAACCTTTCCCCGGACAAAATATCCATGCTCATTGCCTGCAAGCACGCGTCCCTCTAAAGTCTCCACGATATTCTTGTACTGCGTCCGCGCCGTAGACAAAATCGCATTGTCGTACACATCCATGTAGGACTTGGCGATGTCTCCGGTGACAATCAGACCTTCTAATTGATTTCTGGAATTGACCACCGGAAGCGTAACGACTTTGAGAATCTTCATCAGCTCCCATGCCTTTTTCATGGAAATATGGCTGCTCACACCTTCCGTCTTGCGTATGGCAATATCCTTAATCTGCATCCCGACATCACTAATGAATTCAGGTGCTTCCACCCCAAAATATTTCAGGACATAAGTGGTCTCCGCATTCACCGCCCCCGCGCGCTTTGCGATATAAGAGGTCTTACAATCCGATGTCTGTCTGTTTTGTTCTTCGATTTTATTCTTCAGATTGGCGTATGCGATTGCCGCACAGATTGAATCGGTATCGGGATGCTTGTGCCCGACAACCCATATCTTCTTCTCTTCCATCCTTGTCCTCCAGATTCTTTTCTAAATTAGAATATAGAATTTCTTTGTTTAATATACCCGAATAAATTTGCCATCCTAATTGCAGACACGCTCCCGCTCGAATCGCAACGTAACGGTACTAAATTCGTAAAAACCACTCATTAAGTACCGACGTTGCTTGACGGTCTGCAATTAGAATGGCAAATTTATTCTTGTTAAATACTCATATCAAAAACTAATATAGAAAAATGCAATTCCGCTCCCTTGCTGGAATTGCATTCATAAACCGCGGTCCGACCGCGAAACTATTCTCAGATAATACCAAAACCAAGCAAAATCAGTACAATTATGCCAATCAGATTCCCTATGCTGACCGCACTGATAACGATTGTCCATGCCTTCAGCATTCTGGTACGCTGGTTAAGCACCTCTAAAGTCTCCAGACACTGTAAGCTCTCGTTCATCTTCTTAATTAAATCCGATATATTGCGGTAACTCTTGACACTTTCCGAGTGAACCTTGGAGCTAAGGTCTGCCTTTAACACATCAAGCTGATGCAGAATCTGCGACAGCGACTGTCTCGCCTGCTCCATCCGCTCATCATCCGCCTTCTGTCCATCTGCAATAGTGCCGCCAACGGATGTCTCAATCTCGTCCAGCTTTGCGGAAACCTTCTCAATCAGCGAATCAATCTGTTTACCTACCACAACTGTGATACCATCCGCCTTCTCCTGCTGCTCCTCGACGATTTTGCGTAATTCCTCCGCCTTGTCCTCGCGCTCATCTACGATTACCTGTAATTCCTTAACCTTGGTCTCCTTGGACAGCAAAAGTTGCTGTAACTGCTGTGCTTTGGCACGGAATTCATCAATCTGCACCAGCAGTGCATCATCCGTCTCCGGTGCTTTGGCAGCTTCCTTCTGCGCCAAAATATGTTCATTCTGATTATTCAGCTGTACATCTGACATCTTACAAACTCCTCTTTATGCTATGCTTGGGCAACTGCCCTCTGTCCCATATTCTAACATCCACGCCGTGCTTTGTAAATGAAATTCTACCTTTTTGCAACCTTTCTACACCTTACCATACCCACGATTGCATTTGCATATTCCAATTGCAGACACGCTCCCGCTCGAATCGTAACGTAATGGTACTAAATTCGTTGAAAAGCACTCATTAAGTACCAACGTTCCTTAACGGTCGCAATTGAAATATGCAAATGCAATCGCAAAAACACAAAAAGTACATAAATTTCTATAACATCCGCAGCTTTAGATAAAGGTTCTCGAATTCCTCCACCTTAATCGGCCGGTTGCACAGATAACCCTGTCCGTGCTTAAATCCGTTCTCCGCCAAAAACTTTGCCTGCTCCTCGGTTTCGATTCCCTCAAAAATAATCTCCTTGCCGGCAATCTCAACGAGCTTGCCGATTCCAAGGATAAGCTTCCGCCGCTCTCCGGTAAATCCCTTGTCAATGAAGCTCTTGTCCATTTTTACGACATCAGCCGGAATATCCGTAAGGACTGCCAGCGAGGAATAGCCGGTTCCGAAATCATCGATTGCCGTCCGAAATCCCTTCTCGTGCAGCTTCTCAAAGCAACGGATGAGGACTGACAGATTCTCGACCATAACGCCCTCTGTAATCTCAATCTCAATACAGCTCGGGTCGACGTCATATTTTGCAGTAATATTGAAGATACGGGTAAGAAAATCACTTCCGTCTGTCTCAAAATGTCTGCCGGAAAAGTTCGTGGAAATAATCATCCGCGGATAGTTCTTTTTCTGCCAGCCGCTCATCATCTTGAGCAGCTTCTCATACATATAAAAATCCAGTTCCGTAATATAGCCTATTTTCTCCAGAGGATTCACAAAAATACCCGGAGATACAATACTTCCGTTGGGCTTGCGCCATCTGGCAAGTGATTCCGCGCCATAGACCTCCTGTGTGCCCAGAATGAATTTTGGCTGCAGGAAAATCACAAAATCATCCCTGTACAATGCTTCGTAGAATTCGCCGATTACCTGCTGCTCATCCGTTCTGGATTTGCGCAGTTCCTCCTCAAAAAACAACACCGACTGTCTGCGAAGCTGCTTGGTCTTCTTCCATGCAAGATTTGCATTCTCAACCGCATAATCGACATCATCGCTATCCTCTTCAATGATATATACACCGGAAGAAATACCCATACTGCTGTTCGGATACCGGTGGTTCTGACGGTTGGTAAATCTCTGGTGCTGCTCATTCAATTTCACTTCCAGACTTTCACGGCTTTCATCCGATATCAGCATCACAAAGAAATCCGAATACAGACGGCAGCCCGCTTCATAATACGGCTGTGCCATGGTATCTGTGGCAAAAGCCTTCAGTGCATTATCACCAACCTGATATCCGTAATTGTCATTCACATAACCAAAATTGTTGATATCCAGATATTCAACCGCGTATATTTTGCCGGATTTTTTGTTGCGCAAAACGGATTTTGCCGTCTCCTTAAAAGCATCAAAATTGTACAATCCGGTAAGCTGGTCCTTCTTCTGGAGCTGTCGGATCTCCGCCTTGCTCTCGTTCATATGAAAACGCAGCGATACAAAAATGGACAGCATCCGTATCAGTTCCTGAAAAAGTGCTCTCTCATTGTCTTCCAAAGTCCAGTTTTCATCCAGCACCATGAAATATACACTGCCCTGCTTGCCGTTTGTATATTCGTACTTTCCTGCCACCAGAGTACAGTTCTCTACCTTTTTCCTGCCCTTATAATATTTGAAAAGCTGCTGCAGATTCTCGAAATCCGCGATACACACATCCCGCACCACAACAATCTCACCGACCGCAGCTTCCATAATCTTTGGATGAACGGACGGAAATACCATCTGGTCGTAACAGTCAAACACCTGACTGTAATAATTGGTCATCTGCACCGTAGAATCTGCCTCAAACTCAAATACCGCTACCATATCCACACGGAAGCGCTGTGCCATCCGCTGCAGCAGAAGATTCATCGAACCGTCGATATTCCGGGCATGGCTCATTAGTCCCACCGCAAATGTCATAAACGCCTGATCATCCTGACTGATGACGCTTCGCGTCTCGATGGCCTTCTCTGCAATCCGAATCGGTCCGGTGTCTGTATGCTGTGCAACCTGAAAGCCGGATTTACCGGATTTCTTGGCGCGATACATCGCATGGTCTGCCTTCTCCACCAGTTCCTCATAGGAAACTCCATCCTTGCCGATGAATGCTACACCGATGCTGATTGAAATATTCTTCGTAACACCCTGCCCGTTGTATTCTTTGGAAAAAACACTGCAAAGCTGCCCCGCCTTCTCAATGACGCGTTTCTCCGGCGCTCCCTTCATCATGACAAGGAACTCATCCCCTCCGATTCGTCCGACGATATCCTCCCTGCGGAACTGCTCACGAAGCTGCGCTGCAACATCCGAGATAACCATATCTCCAAACGTATGACCGAAGGTGTCATTGATGGATTTGAAATTGTCAATGTCAATCAAAAGCAGTGCTCCCGTCATATGAGGGTTTCTCTCAATACTGCGGATAATCTCATTCTTCGTCTCAATCTTATTCAAAAGATTGGTCAGAGGATCCCTCTTAATCTCCTCCTGCAGCGTCTTATTCCGGTCAATGTTGCAGGTTCTTCCGATGATTCTTGTGACTTTTTCATCCACACCTACAACACAGCGGTAATTCGTACGGAACCATGCATACTGCTGTGCCACATGCTTCTTGCTGATATTCAGCCGATAGTCAATGTACCCGCTCTCATTCTTAGCACATGCCGACTTCATACGGTTGACAAAGTCCTCCCTGTCCATCGGGTGAATCTGCTTAACAAACTCTGTCATCGCAATGAACCTCGGCTGCGTATCTTCCTCCCCACGCATCTGCTGCATCCGCTCGGAATCAAATACCCTCCATTCCAGCACATCCAGATCAAACGGAATCTCCTGTGTCACTTCCTCCATGACCTTATACTGCTCGTTCAACAGCTTCAGTTCCATCTCGGTCGTCTTCTGCGTATGCACATCCTGTAATATCCACAGGTGATATTCCGCTCCATCCCGCTCTTCCAGGAAGGACGTACGCGACTGTACCCAGTGCGGAAGATGGTCGCCTCTTACAATGCGAAACTCATGGACAGCATCTTCCCTGCGCGCCTCCATATCGGAAAATATCTCCTCATAGGCAGGAAAATCTCTCCGGTAAACCAGCTCCCTGTGTGAAAACCGGTTCACCAGCACAGACTCCGTAAATCCAAACAGCTCGCAGAACGCTTTGTTCATCTCAACGAGTTCCCATGTATCCGTATGCCGGAATACTGCCATTCCAATCGGTATATAATGTTGTAAAAACTTTTTTTCTTCCATACCCACCCCAAAAAGCAATACTAAGTGTCCGCAATGCCCACTCGGTTATATGTAACAGTTCAGCCCGCGCCATTCGCAATCTCGCCCTTCGGGCTTCAAAGCTTGCTCACGCAAGCGGATTGCTCATAATCGGGCGCTCCGCTCATAACCAATTGAATGTGCTCATTCATGCAAGCATGATTCGCCCAT
>JBGVFC010000041.1:0-18066 GCA_045120755.1 Agathobacter sp.
ATGGGCGAATCATGCTTGCATGAATGAGCACATGAAGTTGGTTATGAGCGGAGCGCCCGATTATGAGCAATCCGCTTGCGTAAGCAAGCTTTGAAGCCCGGAGGGCGAGATTGCGAATGGCGCGGGCTGAACTGTTACAAAATAATGAAGAAAACAGTTGAAAAGCATATTTTGTTGTGTTATACTTTACAAGTTGTTAGAAGGAACAGGAGGAAATATTCGTGGATATTTTGAAAATCGTATTAACCGTTATTTTTATCATAATCAGTCTTGCTATTACGGTCATCATCCTGATGCAGGAAGGCAAATCACAGGGACTTGGCGTAATCAGCGGCGCAGCAGATACTTATTGGGGCAAGAACAAGGGTCGTTCCATGGAAGGCGTGCTCGTCAAGATTACAAGAATCTGTGTTATCCTGTTTTTGGTTTTGGCAATTGTATTAGATTTGGGAATTTGGTAGAATTCACTTAAGGCTGTCGATATATCGGCGGCCTTTTTTGCTTTTATAGGAAATTTCGATTTCCTATAAAGTAAAACACTCCGTGAGGATGCGACTGGTGCGCAGAGGTAAAGTGCAAGTTGACACTTGCGCGCACCAGCGCGCAAAGAGTGCGAAGCACTCTTTGTTCTCGAATAGGAAATTCCTAAACCGGGAATTGTAATATTGACATTATAGAAAGTGTAGAGAGAAGAAACATGAGTGATATAGCAGTATATGAGACACGCAAGCAGAAGGTCTATGATTTTATCTGTGCGGATATGTATGTGCCGATGAAAATCAAAGAGCTTGCCATTATGCTTGATGTGCATAAGGAAGATCGTCCACAGCTGGAGGCAATCCTGACGGAGCTTCAGGACGAAGGCAAAATCGTGCTGTCCAAGAGAGGAAAGTATTCTAAGGCAGAGGCAGTGCATACGGTTGGAACCTTTATGGCACATCCGAAGGGATTTGGCTTTGTGCGTGTGGAAGGTGAGACAGAGGATATTTTTATTCCGGAATCAAAGACAAATGGTGCGATGCATCAGGATGTGGTGGAGATATCCGTTCTTCCGGCGGCATCCGGCAGGCGCAGGGAGGGTGAGATTCTCCATATTGTTGAGCGAGGCATGAAGCAGGTGGTATGCACCTATGAGTCGAGCATAAATTTTGGATTTGCAGTGCCGGACAACAGCCGGTTTGGCAGGGATATTTTTATACCGCTTGACCAGTCTAAGGGTGCGATGGCAGGTCATAAGGTGGTAGTTGAGATTACCAATTATGGGAAAAACGGCAGGAACCCGGAGGGCAAGGTGGTCGAAATCTTAGGGCATATCAATGATCCGGGCGTGGATATCCTGTCGATTGTCAGAGCTTACGGTCTGTCGGAGGGCTTTTCCGAGAAAATCATGAATCAGGTGGAGCGTGTCTCCAAGGAGGTTTCCGAAGCGGATATGGCCGGAAGGCTGGATTTGCGCGACTGGCAGATGGTGACAATTGACGGGGAAGATGCGAAGGATCTGGATGATGCCGTTTCCCTTACCATGGAGGGTGAGAACTATATCCTTGGCGTTCATATTGCGGATGTATCCAATTATGTGCAGGAGCACCGTGCGCTGGATGTGGAAGCCTTAGAGCGGGGCACCTCGGTATATCTGGTTGACCGTGTGATTCCGATGCTCCCACACGCCTTGTCCAATGGAATCTGCTCGCTCAATCAGGGGGAGAACCGTCTGGCATTGAGCTGTATCATGACCATCAATCAAAAGGGGGAGGTAATTGACCATCAGATTGCCGAAACGGTGATTCGGGTGGACCGCCGTATGAGCTATACGCAGGTGAAAAAAATCCTTGTCGACAGGGATGAAAAACTGATAGCGGAATATGACGAACTGGTTCCGATGTTTCAGAGGATGGAGGTCTTGGCGGGACTTTTAAGAAGCAGGCGGATGAAGCGCGGGGCAATCGATTTTGATTTTCCGGAGACGAAGGTCATACTGGATGACGATGGAACACCGGTGGATATCCGGCCTTATGAGCGCAATGTTGCCACGAAGATTATTGAAGATTTTATGCTGATTGCAAACGAAACCGTCGCGCAGGACTATTTCTGGCAGGAAGTGCCGTTTGTCTATCGTACCCACGACAATCCGGATTCGGAAAAAATCCGCAAATTGTCCACCTTCATTCATAACTTTGGATACAGCATTCATATTGGTACAGACGAAGTGCATCCTAAGGAACTGCAGAAATTGTTAGAGAAGATAGAAGGAACGCCGCAGGAGGCGTTGATCAGCAGACTGACGCTTCGTTCCATGAAGCAGGCAAGATATACGACGGAATGCAGCGGACATTTTGGGCTGGCATCAAAGTATTACTGTCATTTTACCTCGCCAATCCGCAGGTATCCAGATTTGCAGATTCACAGAATTATCAAGGAGAATCTTCGCGGACGTCTGAATGCAGGGCGGCAGGAGCATTATGAGAAGATTCTGAAGGAGGTTGCAAAGCAGTCCAGCGAGCGTGAGCGCCGCGCAGAAGAAGCAGAGCGTGAGACCATAAAGCAGAAGAAGGCAGAATACATGGAAGCACATTTGGGGGAGACTTACGAAGGTGTTATTTCGGGTGTTGCAGAGTACGGCTTTTTTGTCGAATTGCCGAATACGGTCGAGGGACTTGTCCGGGTGACGGAGTTGAAGGATGATTTTTATCAGTTTTATGAGGACTCTTATGAACTGGTGGGAGAAGCAACAAACCGCAGGTACAAGCTTGGGCAGACTGTAAGTGTGTGCGTTGCGGCGGCAGACCGGATGACGCGGACGGTGGACTTTGTGCTTGCCGAGGGGTGAATAGAACTATTCATCCTATCCCAACATTTGCATCCGCACGCTTGCCGACAAAAAGTGATTGAGCCTTTGCAAAAAATATGATAGAATCGTTTGGAAGGAGGGAGACCCGATGGCAAAGGAAGGGCATAAGCTGATTGCGAACAACAAAAAAGTATATCACGATTACTTTTTGGAAGAGACTTTTGAAGCGGGGATCGCTCTTGCAGGAACGGAAGTAAAATCACTCCGGATGGGCAAAGGAAGCATCAAAGAGGCTTTCATCCATATTGAGAATGGAGAAGTAATCCTCTACGGTATGCACATAAGCCCGTATGAGAAGGGCAATCTGTTTAACAAGGATCCGCTTCGACCGAAGAAACTCCTGCTTCACAAGAAGGAGATTCAGAAGTTAGTCGGCAAGATTGCACAGAAGGGTTACACCCTCGTTCCGGTGGAGGTGTACTTCAAGGGAAGTCTGGTCAAGGTTCAGATTGCACTTGCCAAGGGCAAGAAGCTGTATGATAAGCGGCAGGATATCGCGAAGAAGGACCAGAAGAGAGAGGCGGAAAGAGATTTCAAAGTACGCAATCTCGGTTAATTCAATAAGGGCTAGTAAAGGTTTCGACGGGGATGTTGAAGCTGGAGAAGCGAGTCGCATGGTAATGCGTTAAATGGCCAAATTAAAATTAAACGCTGAAGATAATTTAGCATACGCTGCCTAATGGCAGCAGTCGGCTCTAGGGCACTCACACCTTAGAATCCCGGCTTCGTCGATGTGAGAAACGACACATGCAAAGCTTTGCGCATGTGGGCGTATCATGAAGCTACTAAAACCGTAAGGGTGTTTGTTCCCGGACGGCAGAGGGAATGTCAAAAGACAAACTACGCTCGTAGAAGGACAGGGGATATATCTTCGGACACGGGTTCGACTCCCGTCTAGTCCACTTGACCACGTTAAGACGAACTCTTTTTATAACATTGTTATTTACAAGAATATGTTTTGCGTGGTATCGAAATTAAGAACAGAGTAATCTGTTCTTTTTTTGTGTGTAAACCATGATTGAACTGCCCTATCGGGCAGTCATTACGAGATAGGTTTGCAAGTGCAAAACATTGATTTATCAATGGTTTCCCGACGATTTTCAAAATGAGTGCAATCTTTATATTGTACTTGGTTAAGGTATAGTTTTGTGATAAAATGTCTAGGTGACAAATAAGAATTTATAGTTGAGGATTAACATGATGGTTGATGTATATAAATATTGTCCTAAATATGAAGATGAATATTATATGTTAAGAATGGTGAGCAAAGAGGACAAAGAAGATTTATTAAAAGTATATTCTGATGAAAAATCTGTGCCATTTTTTAATAGTGATAATTGCGGTGGAGATGATTTTCACTATACAACTGAAGAAAGAATGGAACAAGCGATTGAATATTGGATTTGGGAATATAGTAGACAAGGCTTTGTTCGTTGGACGATTGTTTCAAAGGAAACAAATGAAGCAATAGGTACAATAGAAATTTTTCACAGAGAAGCCGATGATTTTTTTACAAATTGTGGCTTGCTTAGACTGGATATTCGGAGCGATTATGAAATTGCAAGTGAGATTGTTAAAATTCTAAAGTTGATAATTGAACCCGCATATACACTTTTTCGCTGTGATAAAATCGCTACAAAAGCGATTACATCAGCAATAGAACGCATTTCAGCTTTGAAAATGTTGGGTTTTAAGCACTCAAAAGAAAGATTAGTGGGACATGATGGAGCAGAATATGATTCATATTTTGTGTTAGAGCAATAAATCCAGGTTTGTATAATGATAATCAAGCAGAAAGGATCTTGATGTGAAATTTTTCAAAAACTATTGCACTTTTTTATGATTTCTCATATACTAAATGTAACAGAGTTGCCCGAAGTCTTTTTGGCATTGGGGACCAGGCTGAGACTTGTTCTCAGCTTTTTTACGTTAAGGAGATATTTTATGGATTTAAAGAAACCATTAACCTTTGAAGAACAGCTAGATAAATTAGTGACGCACGGAATTGTTATTACAGATAAAGAAAAAGCGATAGATATTTTGAAAAAGGTAAATTATTACCGTTTTACAGGCTATGCATTACAATTCAGACAGAATCCTTCTGACAGTAATTACAAAGAAGGGACTATATTTGAAACGGTGTATCATCTTTATAAAGTGGACGAAATATTGAGGGACACATTTCGACGATATATTGAAATAGCAGAGGTTTATTATAGGACACAAATAGCCTATGGATTATTCGGAAAAAGATGTCATAGCCAATATGGTTGGAGTTAGTAGAGATACACTGGAAAACCATCTGCACTGTTTGTCAGTATTACGAAATAAATGTGCACACGCAGCCAGAATGTATAATACAGATTTTAATCCACCAGCGAAGTTCACAAAATCTTTTCTGAGGAAACATCCAGAGATAAAAAATAATTCTCTATTTGCATATACATTGGTCTTGTTGAAAAGAATTCCGGATGAGGATAGTAAAAAATCCTTGATTCAAACGGTGGAAATGTTAATGGAAGAGTATAAAGATGATATTGATATGGGATTGATTGGTTTTCCAGAGAATTATGTGGAAATTATGAAGAATAATTTGTGAGATGCAATATAAAGCCTCAATGGGCAATATCTCAATGTCCGATGCAGCGTTGTTGAAATTTGCTGCTGAAAATGGTATGATTGATACAATTCTTGTGCAGAAAAAATCGAGATGCAGAAGTGAACGGAACAAAAACAGGTAAAATATATTAGGGGAACTGCCTATGCGGTTGTATGAGAGGGATTTGATTGAAGAGAGGAATAGGAAGCAGGAACTTGCAGATTCACTGATTAAATGGTGGAGAGTCAATTATATTGACACAAGAGGTGCCTCTGCAATCGATGTGACCATGTCCCGGAAAAAACAGAACAATGTACCGGAATATTCTCCGGAGGATTACAATGCCGCTACAGGCTCCTATTCCGGCGCATATGGCAGGAATGTCACACTGGATGCGGCTGGACTGAATCAGGTGTCGGGTATTCTGGATGAGCGCAGGCAGGCATTTACAGACATGTTGGAGAATGCCAAATAGTTATACATAAGTTATCAGGGGAAGTAAGATGTACCAGGTTGAAGGATATGCCTTTGAATCAAAAGAGGCTGCAAAAGAGGCAAAAAAGGAAGCAGAAGGCATCAAAATGATGCGGAACAGTATGGATTTGGATGATGCGGCAGTTGCTCTGCAATTATATAAAAAGCTGATTGCCAATGACCTTCTTCATACCGTAATCGGATATTCATTTTTGAAGGAACTGCAGCTATCCATTAGGATGAGCCAACAGATTTCATCGGAGGATATTCCGGTAATCCCGGTCTATGACAGGGGAGAAGAGGCGCAGCGCGCAAAAGTCCGCGAAGAAGAACTGGCGAAGCAGCAGAAGAAGGAAGCGAAGGCACAGAAACTGCTAAAGCGCGCAAAATTTTACCGCAAAGGATTTTTGGTGAGTTCGTTTTTTTCTGTTGTATTTGCTTTGGGGATTATCGGAATGTTCGTGATTGCATATGCCAGCGGCAGCAGCATGAATATCTTTAACTATGAGAACGAGCTGATTGACCGCTATGAAGGCTGGGAGCAGGAGCTTACCGAGAGGGAGCAGCAGCTTGATGTGCGTGAAGAGGAAATAGAAAAAAGAGAGAGTATGCTCCATCAGTATAAGTAGTAACTGTTACAAAGGTTTTGTCGTTTTCACAGAATGGACATATGTTGCGGGTATAATAAGAAAATATACACAATTGTTTTTGTGAACACGAAATAGATGCAGAGGTACGAAAATGGACAAACTGAAGGTTCTTGTGGTGGATGATGAAAGCCGTATGCGCAAGCTGGTTCGGGATTTTCTGGTGAAGAAGGATTACGAAGTCTTAGAAGCGGGGGATGGAGAGGAAGCAATTGAGGTCTTTTATTCCGACAGCAGGATTGATTTGATTATACTGGATGTCATGATGCCGCGGATGAACGGCTGGGAGGTATGCCGGGAGATTCGAAAAACTTCCAAAGTCCCGATTATCATGCTTACCGCCAAGGGCGACGAAAGTGACGAACTTCTAGGGTTTGATCTGGGAATTGATGAGTATATTACCAAGCCGTTTTCACCGAAGATTCTGGTCGCAAGGGCAGAGGCAATCCTGCGGAGGGTGAAGAAAATCGGGCAGGAGAATGCAACGATTTCGCTCGGAGGAATCACTTTGGACAAGGAGGCGCACCGCGTTGTGATTGATGGCAGCGAGGTAGAGCTTAGCTTCAAGGAGTTTGAACTGCTCAGCTATTTTATGGAGAATGCAGGAATTGCACTTTCCAGAGAGCGGATATTGAATTCTGTATGGAATTATGATTATTTTGGAGATGCGAGAACCATCGATACCCATGTGAAGAAGCTGCGGAGCAAGATGGGCGTGAAAGGAGAGTATATCAGGACAATCTGGGGTATGGGCTACAAGTTCGAGGTGGCGGAATAGACCCGGGTGCCGGTATGATATCAGTATCAATATGGAAGAACGGATGGACGGACAATTTTTGCGAACCCGGATGTTAATCGGGGATGACAATATGGAGCGGCTCTGCAATGCGAAGGTTCTGGTGTTCGGCGTAGGCGGAGTTGGCGGATATGCGGTAGAGGCAATGGCAAGGAGCGGAATCGGCTCCTTTTTGCTTGTGGACAATGACTGTGTTGCGGAATCGAATATCAATCGGCAGATTATCGCAACCTACGACACCATCGGCCACTATAAAGTGGATGTTATGGCAGAGAGGATTCTTAAGATTAACCCGCGGGCGAAGGTGGAGGTAAGAAAATGCTTCTTTTTGCCGGAAAATGCGGACGAATTTGATTTTTCGGAATTTTCCTATGTGGTTGATGCAGTGGATACGGTGACTGCCAAAATCGAGATTGTTCTTCGGGCGCAGAAGGCAGGCGTACCGGTCATCAGCAGCATGGGAGCGGGCAATAAATTGGACCCTACCCGGTTCGAAGTGACGGATATTTACCGTACGCAGATGTGCCCTCTTGCCAAGGTTATGCGCCGGGAATTAAAAAAGCGGGGCGTAAAGAAGCTGAAGGTTGTTTATTCCACAGAACCTGCAAGAAAGCCGCTTATGGAGGAACCGGATAAAAAGAGACGTTCCACGCCGGGAAGCATCGCGTATGTACCATCCGTGGCAGGGCTGATTGTCGCAGGTGAAGTCATCAGGGATCTGGCAGATTTGGAGAGATAAGCATGAAGAAGCATATTACGCTGTCGGCACATCTTAGCATTGTTATGATGGCACTGGTTGCCGGAATTATGGCAATGTGCCTGTTTTTCAATTCCACCTTTCTGGAAAAATATTATGTTTACAACAAAAAGCAGGAAATTATCGAGGGGTTTGAAGAAATCAATCAGGCCTCAGAAGAGGACTATCTGGGCAGTACGGACTTTGATATCCCGTTTGAGCGCATCTGTGCGAATGGCAATATGAGTATTCTGATTCTCAGCCCGCGGGGGTATGTTGTCCGCTCTTCCTTTTTGAATGAGCAGAATTTTGTCATGGAATTATATGAGATTATGCTTGGAATGCACAAAGGCGACAGCCAGATTGTCAGGGAGGAAGATTCCTATACACTGGAAAAACAGACGGATACCCGTATGCAGTCCGAATATCTGGTCCTGTACGGGACGCTTGCGGATGGAAATTATATCTATATGCGGACCGCGCTTGAAAGTATTCGGGAAAGTGCGCTCATTACCAACTACTTTTTCCTGTATGTGGGACTGGGGGCAATTCTTGTCGGTCTGATTATCATTATTTTTGTGTCACGCTCTATTTCCAAGCCTATTATGAAGCTGTCAGAACTTTCCAGTCAGATGAGCCATCTGGATTTTGAGGCAAAATATGAACCGCGTGCAAATACCGCGAGGGAGATTGAGCAGCTTGGACTATCCATGAATGAATTGTCCGAGACATTGGAGAATACGATTTCAGAGCTTAAGACTGCCAATGTGGAACTGGAGAAGGACATTCAGCAGAAGGAACAGATTGATGAGATGCGCAAGGAATTTTTGTCCAATGTCTCCCATGAACTCAAGACGCCGATTGCACTGATTCAGGGATATGCGGAGGGACTGAAGGAATGCATCAATGACAATGACGAGAGCAGGGAATTCTACTGCGATGTTATTATGGATGAGGCGGACAAGATGAATCAGATGGTCAAAAGCCTTCTGACATTGAACCAGCTTGAATTCGGAAACGATTCCGTGGAGATGTCCCGCTTTAATATTCATGAGCTGCTTCAGGGCGTGATTGCCAATTCCGGCGTATTGTTTGAACAGAATGGCATTACAGTGGAATTTGACGGTGGAGAGGCCTTGTATGTATGGGGAGATGAATTTAAAGTCGAGGAGGTCTTTTCCAACTATCTGAGCAATGCGATTCACTATGCAGAAGGGGAAAAACGGATTGAGGTCACCACAAGGATTTCGGATGGTCTGGTAAGGGTGAGCGTCTTTAATACAGGTAGCAATATACCGGAAGAAGAGCTTGATAAAATCTGGATTAAATTCTACAAGGTAGATAAGGCGAGAACCAGAGTCTACGGAGGAAGCGGAATCGGTCTGTCCATTGTCAGGGCAATTATGGATTCTTTCCACCAAAAATGTGGCGTGTGCAACCGGCCGGATGGAGTAGAGTTTTGGTTTGAACTGGAGTGCAGCAGTTAGTTATGCAGACAGTTCAGCCTGCGCCATTCGCAATCTCAATAAATATATATTGCGATTGTTACAAAAGCGTGATAAAATATTTTATATTAGTCGGTAAAAAGTGACAAGGAGAGCATATGCGTAAGAAGAGTATAATAATGCTTGCAATTGTACTGGCTGCCTCTCTGCTGATGAGTGGATGCGGAACTGCAATGTATGAGCTGTCAGAGGAGGAACAGGAGATTATCGTGAACTATGCAGCTTATGTTGTGGCCAAGCATAATCTCGATCAGAAGGATGGGCTGCGGTATGTAAGCCCGGATGCTTATCTGGAGTCGGATACAGAAGACGGCGAAGAACCGGACAGTGAAATGCAGGACGAGACAGAAGCACCGGAACCGGATACAGATGGAGGAACGGGGAGCGTTCCGACGGACAAGCCGCAGACAGAAGGGACAGTTACCATTGCGGAGGCAATTGGACAGGCAGATGTGCTGGAAGCGGAATATAAGGGCTTTTATCTGACGGACAACTATAAAGAGGGAAGTTATTTTTCCATAGATGCCAAGTCCGGCAGAAAGTTAGTTATGGTTGAGGTAAAGCTTACCAATCCGACGGATGGAGAGGTGGCTGTTGATGTATTGTCACAGGGAATTCGTTTTCAGGCATGTTTTTACGGAGATACATGGATTCGGCAGGACAGTACACTGCTTTTGTATGATTTGTCTACCTATCAGGGGACATTGGCTGCGGGAGAGTCTGTAGATACCGTGCTTATGTTTGAGATACCGTTGGAGCAGGAGAACAGTGTCATCGGTGCTGACCTTCGAGTAATCATGGATGGTGCAACTTATACAATTGTTTTGTAAAATTTTATAAAAAAATAGACGAACTTGTAGAATTTGTGATATAGTATATTATATGTATATGAATTTGGGAGGGGAATTATGGATACTAATATTCTGTTGGAGTCAGGGACGAACGAACTGGAGATATTGGAATTCACTTTGGGGAATAATCACTATGGAATCAATGTTGCGAAGATTCGTGAGATTTTACAGTATATGGAAGTGACGCCGGTGCCGAATACGCATCCGAGTGTGGAAGGTATCTTTATGCCGCGAGATACAATGATTACGGTAATCAGCCTGAAGAAGAGTTTAAGACTTGGAGAGCAGGAGAAAAAGGGCCTTTTCATCATCACGAATTTCAATAAGCTGGATATCGCATTCCATGTGGATCAGGTAGTCGGAATCCACCGTGTATCATGGGAGGAGATTATTAAGCCGGATGCAACGCTGAATGGAGAGAACGGAAGCGTGGCAACCGGTGTGATTAAGATGGGGGACAAGCTTGTTGTGATTCTTGATTTTGAATCCATTGTCGCTTCTATCAGTCCGGAGACAGGGCTGCGCACTCATGATGTGGAACAGATGCAGCCGCGGAGCAGATGTGAATCTCCGATTCTCATCGCAGAGGATTCTCCGTTGTTGAGCAAGCTGATTACAGATTGCCTGAAAAAAGCAGGATATGAAAAGCTTATTGTCACCAACAATGGACAGGAAGCCTGGGATAAGCTCTGTGAGTTCAAGAAGGAAGGCACCGTCAAAGAACAGGTTCACTGTATTATTACGGATATTGAGATGCCGCAGATGGATGGACATCGCCTGACGAAGCTGGTCAAGTCGGATGACAAGATGAAGGATATTCCGGTGATTATATTCTCATCCTTAGTTAACGAGGAAATGCGGCGCAAGGGAGAATCCCTTGGTGCAGATGCACAATTGACAAAGCCGGAAATCGGAATGCTCGTTGAGGCAATTGACCGATTGATTGACAAGTAAAAATGGAAGTAACAGAGTAGGATTAAGGGGTGTGGTGGTTTCATCACATCCCTTTGTAGATTCGGGGAGCGGATATGAGCAATAAAGTTTCAGAAAATTATCTGGATTATCTATTGGAATCCATGAATGGTGAGGCAAAGCCTAAAGAGGAGCCGGAGAAAAAGGAAAATCCAAAGACCGGCCAGGAAGACCAATATAATATAGCCTTTGAGGAAGAAGTACCGGAATTGAATTTGACGTCCGATGATGAATTTCTGCAGTCATTTGAGAAGGAACTCGAGTCTGATGCGTACAGGAATTATTTTGCGGATTTTGAGGAGGAGATGGAGGCAGAAGAGGAGCGCAACCGCAGAATGTCTCTCCTGTCGGGTGAGATGCCGGATGATATTGATGCGCTGCTGCAGGAGATGGAACAATCTTCACAGAAGGAGGATTTGGATGAGTTTCCATATTCGGGGGATGGCATGCAGGTACTCAGTGGAGAAGACATGCTTGCCGGTATGACGGCGGATTCTGAACCATCGACACAGAAGTTAAAGGATACAGTTAAAAGCAAAGACAAAACAGCGGACTCTGTGGTGCAGCAGGATGAACCGGAAGAAGAGTTACATCTGAAGGATGTTGAAGAAATCGGTGAGAAGATTCCGGGGGCTGGGGAACAGGAAGATTCCTTGCATATCTCAGAGCATGGAGAACAGGATTTGACAGGCGTCAGTGATGAGGACCTGATTCAGATGCTTGCAAAAGCAGAGGGACTTACGGATATTGGAGAAATTTTGCCGAATAGCAATACAGATTCTTCTGCCGGAGAGACACAGCCGCAGGATGTGAAAAATCAGACAGAAAAGGAAGATTCTTCCAAAAAGGCTAAGAAGGAAAAGCGGTCCTGGTTTGCTAAGTTCAAGGACTTGCTGTTTGGCAAAGATGAGGATGAGACGAATGCGGCAGTGTCCGAAGAACCAGTGTCACAGGAAGAAATACCGGTGACGGAATCTGCTGGACCGATTGCAGAGCTTTCCGAGGAGAACCAGCAGATTCTGATGGAGCTCGGAGAGGAAGACTTCGGGGGCGATGCTGAGGAGGAAGATAAGAAAACTGATAGAACTAAGACAATAAAAGCAACTGCGAAGAAGTCGAAGAATAAGAAGCCGGCCAAGGCAAAAGCACAAAAGTCGGCTCCGGCGAAGAAACCGAAGAAGCCGCAGGAGCAGAAGGTGCAGGAGCATACACCGCCGTTGCCGAAGGTTCCGGTGATTCTGAGCTTTGTTTTAGCTGCATCCTTTGTCGTACTTGTATTGTTCGGTACAGAGACGGCAGGATATTCCCTGCAGGTATCGGAGGCAAAAGTTGCATTTGATAATCAGGATTACTCCAAAGCATATCAGAAGCTTGCGGGGATGTCTGTGAAAAAAAAGGATAGACCGATGTACCAGAAAATCTGCGTGCTTGCCAGAGTGGACAGCGAATACCAGTCATACCTTAGATTTAATGGATATGGAAATCAGGAGGCGGCACTGGATTCTCTCGTATGCGCGGCAGGACGCGTGGCAATCAATTACGAAAATGCAGAGACAGCCGAGTGTCTGGGGGAGATGGATGCACTTGCAGGCATGATTGAGGAGGCACTGTCCGGTCAGTATGGTATGACAATGGAGGAAGCGCAAACGATTTATGATCAGAAGACCAGATATGAGTATTCCATCCTTATCCACAAAAAATTAATAGAATTGGGCTTGGAACAGGAGACAATATGATAGCAATTATCGATTACAATGCAGGAAATTTAAAAAGTGTAGAGAAAGCGCTGACGTTGCTTGGCGAGCCATGTATTGTTACAAGTGATTACAGAGAGATTCTTCAGGCGGACAAGGTCATTCTTCCGGGCGTGGGAGCCTTTGGAGATGCAATGTCACAATTGAAGAAATATGAGCTGGACAAGGTAATTCACGAAGTGGTCGGACAGAATACCCCGCTTTTGGGGATATGTCTGGGACTTCAGCTTCTGTTTGAGGGAAGTGATGAAAGTCAGGGCGTGGAGGGACTTCATGTGCTGGACGGAAAAATCCTTAGGATACCGGATCGGGAAGGACTTAAGATTCCGCATATCGGATGGAATTCCCTGCATTTGCAGAATAATGGAAGGCTGTTTTGTAATATAGATGAGAATGCCTATGTTTATTTTGTTCATTCCTATTATCTGAGTGCACAGGATGAACAGATTGTCAAAGCAACAACGGAGTACGGTGTAGAGATTCATGCTTCGGTAGAGAAGGACAATGTATTTGCCTGCCAGTTTCATCCGGAGAAGAGCAGTTCCGTGGGATTGCAGATTCTAAGGAATTTCACCCAGGTGTAAGAAGGAGGAGAACAATGTTTACAAAGCGTATTATTCCTTGTCTGGATGTGAATGCAGGGCGCGTGGTCAAAGGTGTGAATTTTGTCAATTTAAGAGATGCCGGGGATCCGGTTGAGATAGCTGCTGCGTATGACAAGGCGGGAGCGGACGAGGTTGTCTTTTTGGATATTACAGCTTCCTCGGACAACCGGGGGACTGTTGTTGATATGGTTCGCAGAGTCGCAGAGAATGTATTTATTCCGTTTACCGTAGGTGGTGGAATCCGTACGGTGGAGGATTTTAAGGTATTACTGCGTGAGGGTGCAGACAAGATTTCCATCAATTCCTCCGCAATCAATACGCCGGAGCTGATTGGCAATGCGGCAGACAAGTTCGGCAGCCAGTGTGTGGTTGTGGCGATTGATGCCAGACGAAGAGAAGACGGAAGCGGATGGAATGTCTACAAGAACGGAGGCAGGATTGATACCGGACTGGACGCGGTCGAATGGGCAATTAAGGTCAACAGACTGGGCGCAGGAGAGATTCTGCTTACCAGCATGGACTGTGACGGAACCAAGGCGGGATATGACATTGAGCTTACCAGACAGATTGCAGACAATGTTTCGATTCCGGTGATTGCTTCCGGCGGAGCGGGTACCATGGAGCATTTTTATGATGCACTGACAGAGGGGCATGCGGATGCGGCACTGGCGGCGTCCCTGTTTCATTATAAGGAACTTGAAATTATGGATTTGAAGAACTATCTTGCTGACAGAGGAGTGTCGGTGCGCAGATAGAATGGGTGTTGGCTATGGCAATGATTCAGAATGATTGGCTGCAGGCGGTAGGAGCAGAGTTTAAGCAGCCGTATTATCGTCAGTTGTATCAGTTTGTGAGAGAGGAATACAGCACACATGTGATTTATCCTCCGGCAGATGATATCTTCAATGCGTTGCATCTTACTCCGCTGTCGGAGGTCAAGGTGCTTATCCTGGGTCAGGACCCTTATCATAACGCGCATCAGGCACACGGACTGAGTTTTTCGGTGCTGCCGGACCAGACGGAGATTCCACCGTCCCTGCAGAATATCTACAAAGAATTGCAGGATGATTTAGGCTGTAGGATTCCCAACAACGGATATCTGGAAAAATGGGCGAAGCAGGGAGTTCTCCTGCTCAACACAGTTCTGACGGTTCGCGCCCATCAGGCAAATTCGCATCAGGGACACGGATGGGAACAGTTTACCGATGCCATTATCCGTGCGGTGAATGAGCAGGACCGGCCGATTGTATATATGCTTTGGGGCAGACCGGCGCAGAGCAAGAGCGCGATGCTCAATAACCCGAAACATCTGGTGTTGACGGCACCGCATCCGAGCCCGTTGTCGGCATACAGGGGATTTTTCGGATGCAGGCATTTTAGCAGGGCGAATGAATTTCTGGAGGCAAACGGAGTTGCCCCAATCGACTGGCAGATTGAGGATGTATAAACAATTCTGTAAGTGAGCTTTTTTGCTTGTTTTTTACAAAAAATGGATGTATGATGAAATTATAAAAGAGAAATTGTGCACTACAATTAACGCAAAGGAGTGATGATTATGGCAATGATTTCAGGTTATGATTCAAGTTCAATCAGTACATTGTTTTCCAGTCTGAATAATTCCAAGAGTTCTGTTGGAAGCGGTATGAATTTTGGAATCAACCTGTCGGATTACAATCTGATAAGAAGCGGCTCCTACAATAGACTGATGAAGGCATACTATGCCACAGATGGAGCGCAGACCAAGGGGATAACCTCTACCTCCACTTCCAAGGATAGCACAAAGACGCTTGCCGCAGTAGAAAGTACGGCGTCTGAACTTAAGAATACAGCATCAGAATTATATACTACCGGTTCCAAGTCCGTATTCCATCAGAAGACGACGGTGGATGCGGAGGGTAAGGCAACCACGGATTATGACAGGGATGCAATTTACAAGGCAGTGGATTCGTTCGTATCCGATTATAATGCGCTCATTTCTGCAACAGAGAAGAGCAATACATCTTCCATTGCGAATACGGCAACTGCGATGATTAATTTCACCAATGTGAATTCGAACATTCTGGGCAGGATTGGAATTACCGTTGATGCTACGGATTACACGTTAAAGCTTGATGAGGAGACTTTCCGGAAATCGGATATGTCCACCGTCAAATCCCTCTTTAACGGAAGCGGCTCTTATGGCTATTCCGTTGCGGTCAAAGCATCTATGTTAGAAAGCTATGCAAAGACAGAGAGTGCGAAGGCGAACACCTACTCGAATACCGGCAGTTATACTTACAATTATTCGACTGGTGAGATTTACAACAACTTTACCTAGAATGGGAGAACTGAAAAAACGAATGCAAAAAGGCATGTCTGATGAGGACATGCCTTTTGTGATTGTTGTGAATTTAATCGTTGTCAGAGGACATGGAATAGACCTGACGTTTTCTTGCCATTGCATCGCTTTCGAGATACTCGTCGTAGGTAGATACCTTGTCAATCATGGAACCGTCCGGAAGGAATTCGATAATCCGGTTGGCGGTTGTCTGTACAACCTGATGGTCACGACAGGCAAAGAGGATGACTCCGGAGAACTTCATCATACCGTTGTTGAGTGCGGTGATGGACTCCATATCCAGATGGTCGGTCGGCTCATCAAAAATCAATACATTGGAAGCCATAATCATCATGCGGGAGAGAAGTACACGAACCTTCTCACCACCGGAGAGTACGCGCATCTTCTTGACACCGTCCTCGCCTGCAAAAAGCATTCTGCCGAGGAAGCCACGGACATAGGTTGCGTCCTTGATTTCGGAGAACTGTGTCAGCCAGTCGACGATCAGTTCGTCCGAATCAAAAATGGTCGTATTGTCCTTCGGGAAATATGCCTGACTTGTGGTGACACCCCATTTGTAGCTTCCGGAATCCGGCTCAAGCTCTCCGGTCAGAATCTTGAACAGGGTTGTCTTGGCAAGCTCATTGCCGCCCACAAAAGCAATTTTATCATCATGTCCAACGATGAAGGAAATGTTGTCTAATACCTTCACACCGTCGATGGTCTTGCTGATTCCTTCGACAGTCAAAACCTCATTACCGATTTCGCGGCTAGGACGGAAATCGATGTAAGGGTATTTGCGGCTGGAAGGCTTGATTTCGTCGAGCTGGATTTTTTCGAGCGCGCGCTTACGGGAGGTTGCCTGCTTGGATTTGGAGGCATTCGCAGAGAACCGGGAGATAAACTCCTGCAATTCTTTGATTTTTTCTTCTTTTTTCTTGTTGGCCTCTTTCATCTGGCGAACCAGAAGCTGGCTGGACTCATACCAGAAATCATAGTTACCGGTATAGAGGGAAATCTTGCCGTAGTCCATATCTGCGATATTGGTGCAGACCTTATTTAAGAAATAACGGTCATGTGATACGACGATTACGGTGTTCTCGAAGTTGATGAGGAATTCCTCCAGCCATGAGATCGCGTCCAGATCGAGGTGGTTGGTCGGCTCGTCGAGAAGCAGAATATCCGGATTGCCGAATAATGCCTGTGCAAGAAGAACCTTGACTTTGAGTGCGCCCGGAAGATCGCCCATCAGGGTGTAGTGCTCCTCAGAAGGAATACCCAGTCCGTTTAAGAGGGTGGCAGCGTCGGATTCGGCGTTCCAGCCATCCATATCTGCGAATTCAGCCTCAAGCTCGCTGGCGCGGATACCGTCTTCATCCGTGAAATCTTCTTTCATATAGATAGCATCCTTCTCTTTCATGATATCGTAGAGGCGCTGGTTGCCCATGATTACGGTATCAAGAACCGGATACTGGTCATATTTGAAGTGGTCCTGCTGTAAAAAGGACAGGCGCTGTCCTGGTGTAATTACGACATCGCCGCTGGTAGGCTCTAATTGTCCGGACAGAATCTTAAGGAAGGTGGATTTGCCGGCACCGTTGGCACCAATCAATCCATAGCAGTTGCCTTCGGTGAACTTGATATTGACGTCCTCAAAAAGAGCTTTTTTGCCGAGTCTTAAAGTGATGTTGTTTGCACTGATCATAGCTAAACCTTTCTATATGTTTATTTTCATCCTAAAATTGTTACAATCGTATTTTATTTTATCGTATAATTGGTATTTTGCAAGTCCTTTATCTTGGAAAAAGAAAAAAGAGATGATATAATAGTAACAGTTCAGCCATAACCAATTGAATGGGCGAATCATGCTTGCATGAATGAGCACATTCAATTGGTTATGAGCGGAGCGCCCGATTATGAGCAATCCGCTTGCGTGAGCAAGCTTTGAAGCCCGAAGGGCGA
>JBGVFC010000042.1:0-6003 GCA_045120755.1 Agathobacter sp.
TCTGCCACACTATTTGCACATCCAAAAGATTTTTTCCACATCCTCTGCCTGCAGCTTTACATAGGCTCTGGTGGCAAGCCCGCTGGTTCTGACTGCCTCCGCTGCCATTTCCGCGAATTTGTCCTCCGGTACGCCTGCCTCCGCAAGACTGTGCGGCATGCCGATGGAGCGGTTGAACTCTTTTACCTTCTCAATGCCAAGCCGTGCGGCTATGCTGTCGTCCGGTTCCGTTACTCCAAAGACTTCCCTTGCGAAGCGTGCAAAGCGCGGCGCCGTCTGTGCCGACAATACATATTCCATCCACGCCGGAGTCAGAATTGCAAGTCCGATGCCGTGCGTGATATCGTAGTAGGCACTGACCACATGCTCAATCGGGTGAACGCTCCATGCGCCGCCCTTGCCGACGGTCAGCAGATGGTTTAAGCCGACGGTCGAAGCCCACATGAGATTGGAACGCGCTTCATAATTCTGTGGCTCATCCATCGCCTGTCTGGCATACCTGACAACGGTTTTCATAACCGCTTCGCTTAATACATCTGTGATATAAGCTTCGTTATTCGGCTGAAAATACTGCTCCATGACATGTGAGAGGATATCCACGGCTCCAGCCGCTGTCTGCTTTGGCGGAAGGGTGTACAGATAGGTCGGATCGCAGACAGACAGCTTCGGATACAGGAGCGGCGTGTTGATTTCTAACTTTTCATGTGTCTTTTCATTGCTGATGACCGCTCCGGAATTCATCTCTGAGCCGGTTGCGCAGATGGTCAGCACCACCATAACCGGCAGCGCCTTCTTCACAAGGCTTCTGTCCATAACCAGCTCCCACGGTGCCCCGTCATAGCATGCCGCTGCCGCGATATGCTTGGACGCATCGATAACACTTCCTCCGCCGACTGCAAGTATTACATCGATATCCTCTTTCTTGCAGATTGCGCTTCCCTCCTCCACAGAGTCCAGCTTCGGATTCGGCGCAATCCCGGACAGCTCAAACACTTCAAACTCCTTCAAAAGCTCCATAATCTGATCGTATAATCCGCTTCTTTTGATACTGCCGCCGCCATACACCAGCAGCACTTTTTTCCCGTATTTTTCCAACTCCTCCGGCAGACAGGCAATCTGTCCCTTACCGAACCGGATATCTGTCGGAACATGGAATGTAAAATTATTCATCCCGCATCCTCCTCATATTACTTATATAGTCAATCTATTTCCATTTTGCAGAAATGAATTTGCCTGTCTGCAATTGGAATATGCAAATTCATTCTTCAAAAAAACAGATTATATCTTCGCCTTATACCTGTCATAGTGCAGCGGGCTCAAATCAACATCCGTCTGCCCGGTGACAATCAGCTTTGCAAGCTGCTCCCCGACTGCCGGGGCGATTCCAAATCCATGTCCGTTAAAGGCGCAGGCTACATATAATCCCGGAATTTCATCGACGGTTCCAAGTGATGGCACACCGTCCGAGGAGGCATCCATCCAGCCGGCCCAGGTGCGGACAATCTTGGCATTTGCCAGATCCGGAAAATATTTCATGATGCCGCGGCAGATACAAGGTGCGGTCTTTGAGGAATTGACCGGCGTACCGTTATCCTTGTTATAGCGCTCCAGTCCTGAGGAGCCTCCGAATACGAAGGAGCCGTGTTTGGTCTGATGTCCGTAGAAATCCGCTTCCGCAGTTCCGAGCATCTGGTCAAACATATGCGGCTGTGCCTCAGTTACCAGACATTCCAGCAGGGAATTGGTCATCGGGATATCGATTCCAACGCTCGTTAAGATTTCTCTGGAATCCAGACCTGCTGCAACCAATACGCTCTCACCCTCGTAGATATTGTTCGGGGTGATCACCTGGCGGATTTTTCCCCGGACGACGCGCAGTTCTCTGACCGGTTCTCCGGTGATGAAGGTCACTCCAAGCCGTCTTGCCATCTTGTAGTATCCAAGCGTTGTGGTCAGAGGATTCGCATGTCCGTCTGTCGGACACCAGCTTGCACAGATGACTTCATCCGAAAGATACGGATTGATGGCTCTTACCTCATCCCCGTCAATCATTCTTACATCAAGTCCCACTCCTCTTGCACTGTCTGCCAGACGGGTGAGGATTTCACGGTGTTTTTCGTTTTTTCCAAGTCTCAAATTGCCGTCCTGATGATACTCGCAGTCCACCTCTAACTCCTCGGAGAGCGTCGGCCAGAGATTTTTGATTCCGTACATGACCAGCGGAAGCTCCCTGACATCACGGCCGGACTGCCGGACACCGCCGCCGTTTCGTGAGGAACCGCCGTTTCCGATATGGTCGGAGCCCTCCAGTACGATTACGTCAACTCCCATTTTTGCCAGATAATATGCGGTAGCACATCCGATAATACCGCCGCCTACGATTACAACCTCTGCATGCGTCTTCATATTATTCGCCCTCCTTCTCTTCTGCTGCCTCATTGGCGAAAATGCGCATCTCTATCGGGCGCATCGGAACCCTGCTCGTCGCAGGCTCAAGCTCTGCCGGGGATATTCCGAGCTCCCTTGCCACGATTCCCTTGACCAGCTTGCTGCAGGTCTGCCCCTGACAAAGTCCCATTCCGGTTCTTAGATATCTTCGGATTTCTGTCAGTGTCCACATGCCATCGTGTACCGCCTTTCGGATTTCCCCTTTTGTGATTTCCTCGCAACGGCATATCAGCATATCGTCATCCGGTCCCGGAACAAATGGACCGATATCCCTTGATCTGTCATTCACTGAATTCATAAGCTCTACCTCCTACACAGCCTTGAAAAATCTTGCCTTCATCGCATATTCCTTCGGAACCCGGATAGTCAGAAGATTGGTCTTGTCAAATGCTTTTACACTCTTGACCGATACAACCTCTGCATCACATACCGGCCTGCCATCTCTTCCAAGTCCTTTGCCCTTCGCTCCCACCTCCGGCAGCGGGAGAAATTCATACGGAAGGGTAACCGTTGCCGTTCCGTCTTTGCAATCCTCATCCACCAGAAAAATTGCCTGACCGGAACAGTTCGCCACACACATACCGCAGTTGATGCACTGGGCATTTTCCACAACAATTGGAAGCGAGGTAATGTTGGAGCCAATGGAGATACAGCCCTTTTTGCAGGCATCCTGACATGGGTTGCACGGAATGTTCTGTGTGCACTCAATTACCGGATGAATACCAACCTTGTGTGTCACTCCCGGATATCTCTCAATTTCATCATCCGCAACATAGCCATGCCGCAGCAGATTTTCGGAAATATCGATTCCCTCTTCCGTCTTCTCGATTGCTTTGCCCCGGTTCTTCGGTGCAAACATTCCCTGACGAAGCCCATCCAGCGCAGCATCCAGAGCGGCAAGCTCTGTATCCAGTGCATCTTTTTCCATGTACCCCAGATACTCCGCGGCTGCCAGTCCTGCCATTCTTCCTTCAATCATCGCGGAGGAAGCCTCCTCAATTCCGGAGACATCCCCGGCTACATATACGCCCGGCAGGGATGTTCTTCCGTATTCATCGCAGATTGGAACCTGACCGCCTCTCTTCGGATTGTCCTCCATCCTGCAGCCTGCCATCTTAAGGAGCTGTGACATCGGGGAAAGACCGACCGCAAGGCAAATCGTATCCACATCAAAATGCTTTTCCGTTCCCGGAATAAACTGAAAGCTGCTGTCCACCTCGGCAATTGTAACACCGGTTACATATTCCTCGCCCTCCGCCTTGACAATGGTATGGGACAGGTAGAACGGAACGCCCGTGCGCGCCACCTTGGCTGCATGGACACCATAGCCGCCGACTCTTGGCGCTGCATCGACCAGTGCCACCACCTCACAGCCACACTGCTCTAATTGGAAGGATACGACCAGACCAACATTTCCGGAACCGAGCATCAGCACACGCTTTCCCGGAAGCACGCCGTGGAGATTCATCATGGTCTGGGCAGCTCCGGCTCCAATAACCCCCGGCAGTGTCCATCCCGGAAACGTTACCATATTTTCGGCAGCTCCGGTTGCGATGATGATGGCATTGCCCTTGAAATGCTCCACCTCGTCGCCCCGCTTGACAACCACCTCTTTGTCCTGATACAGACCGATGACGGTTGCATTTAACACCACCTCAACGCCTGCCTCATCCGCCTCATCCAAAAGCTGCTGTCCGATGACAAAGCCCCTGACCTTGGCTCTGTGCTCCTTTGAACCAAAAAACTTGTGAATCTGCTTGAACAGCTGTCCTCCCGGTTTTTCGTTCTCGTCAAATACAACGACCTGCAAGCCCTTTTTCGCTGCCTCGATTGCCGCTGACAGACCGGCAGGACCGGCACCTACTATAATCAAATCGTATCTTTTCATAAGAATCTCCTCCTATTGCTCCTCAAAGGGTTTGTCGCTTACACCGTACTGTGTCCGCACATCCATTCCTGCGACAAGCGGCGTAATACAGGTTCTTACATTGGCAACGCCATCCACCACCATAACACAGTCGGTACATCTTCCGATTGCACAGAAGATTCCCCGCGGCTTATGCTCCTTTGTGGTATATCTATGTACCATAAGGCCTGCCGCCTTTAAAGCTGCAGCAATCGGCTCTCCCTCATAGCCTTCCACTTCTTTTCCATCAAAGGTAAACTTGACCAATGCTCCCTTTTCCTGCACTCCAAGTATCGGATGCTCCTTGATTCTCTCTGACATAATAGTTCTCCTTTCTGCTTCCCCTGCCTTGTGTTCCATGCCAATCCCAATTACGCCAAATCCGGTTTTTCCCAGAGCCGCAGGCTCTGTCCCAGACCAAGTGCAAGAGCCTTTTCATAACATCTCTTGCCCCACGCGACATCCTCCACCGGCATTCCTCCGACCGAAAAAATGATAATCTGGTCATCTCTTTCTCGCCCTGTTCTCGTTCCTTCCATGATATCTCCCAGATCATACATATCATCCTTGTGAATGATTCCATCATGGATCATGTCCGTGAACTTGGAGCCGATAATATTGTTGGCTCCGAAGGACGGATACGGAAATTCCTCCGCCCATGCCTCATACAGAGCGGTATTGTCCACTACCAGCTTGCATTTTTCTGCCATAAACTTTGCATCCAGTTCAAAACAGCTTACGCCAATCACAAGCGCACCCGGCTTTAACCATTCCCCCTGCACAAGCGGATAGGTGCTCGGATCGGTATTGCCGGAATTGGCAAAGGAAATCACATCCGTATCCCTCACAAGCTCCTCCACCGTCTCCACCAGTCTTATGATTGGAATCTGTGGATATTTTTCCTTCGCATATGCCACAAACGCCTCTAAAGATTTCTGCCCTCTTCCCTTGACCTTTATCTCACGGATTCCCGGACAGGACGCCACGATTGCTGCCAGAGAGGTTTTTCCCATGACACCCGGACCACAGATTCCGCAGACTGCTGCATCCTTCCTCGCCAGATATTTTGCTCCGACTCCCGGAATCGCTCCCGTTCGCATGGCACTTAATATATTCGCAGACATCAGTGCGAGCGGAGCACCGGTATCCTTGTCATTGAGCATAACTGTCAGAATCGATCTCGGAAGTCCCTTTTTCTTATTGTTACTGTTGCTGCCGTACCATTTCATCCCTGCCAGATCAAACGGCCCGCCGAGATATGCCGGCATTGCCATGAATCTCCGGTCGTCCCCCTCGTCCAACGGCATATTGGGAAATTGGGATTCCTTCGGAAAAGAAACCTGGCTGCCATGTGAATTGTGGTTTTCTCCACCCATCACATAATCTCCCGCATGCAGACACCTTATGACCTCTTCCATGGTATCTATACACGCCGGCATATCCTTTACTCCGGCCTTAATCATATCCTCTTCTGACAAAAACAGAAAATCAATTGTCGGATAACCCATATTCCTATCTCTCCTCTCGCACATTCTAATCAAAAAAGCAACAGAACCGATGATTCTCATCAGCCCCGTTGCTTTTGATGTACTTACTTTACTTCAAAAAGGGTATCTGTTCAATTACTCCGTTTTCCCAACTATATACTT
>JBGVFC010000043.1:0-2101 GCA_045120755.1 Agathobacter sp.
ACGGGAGATACTCTGCAGGATGTCAATCGCCGGATAATGATTTTTCTGCCCCAGCCTACGGTCCAGTACAATATGTCCATCCAGAATACCACGCGCCGTATCTGTAATCGGCTCATTAAAATCATCTCCATCGACAAGCACGGTATAAAGTCCGGTGATGGAGCCTTTGTCGGAATTGCCCGCGCGCTCAAGAAGCTTTGGCATCTCCGAGTACACGCTCGGCGGATAGCCTCTTGTAACCGGAGGTTCTCCGGAGGCCAGACCGATTTCCCTCTGTGCCATGGAAAAACGCGTCAGGGAATCCATCATAAGAAGTACATCCTTCCCCTGATCCCTGAAATACTCTGCAATCGCTGTTGCCGTCTTTGCTGCCTTGTTGCGAATCAGCGCCGGCTTGTCGGAGGTTGCCACAACGACAACCGAGCGTGCCATACCTTCCGGTCCTAAATCACGCTCAATAAACTCCCGCACTTCACGCCCACGCTCTCCAATCAGGGCAATCACGTTAATATCCGCCCTGGTATTGCGGGCGAACATTCCCATCAGTGTACTCTTACCGACACCGGAGCCAGCAAATACGCCGATTCGCTGCCCTTTTCCTACGGTAATCAATCCGTCTACCGCCTTCACGCCGAGCGGAAGCACTTCACTTATAATCTCTCTTGACATCGGGTCCGGCGGCTGTGCCTCAACCGGATATTCTTTCGTGAACGAAAACTGCGCCCCATCTGTTGGTCTGCCAATTCCGTCTAACGTATGTCCTAACAGTTCATCCCCCACCAAAACAGAGAGTGGATGCCCCGTATTCTCTACGATACATCCAACTCCAACACCTTCGACGCTGTCTACCGGCATGAGAATCAGGCAGGAGTCGTGAAAACCAACCACTTCTGCCATCACATATTCCTGCATATCCTTATCCGGATAAATCCGACAGAGATCATTCAATCTCGCCTTAGGTCCAACCGATTCAATTGTAAGTCCTACCACCTTTGTAACCTTGCCAAATGCCTTGTAATAGGTTCGGTCCAAAAGCTGTGAATATTTTTCTGCAACCTTCATCCTGTGAAACACCAAACTATATACTCAGTGACCTGATATCCCTGAGCAGATTATCAAGCTCCATATCCAAACCACAATCAAACGTTCCAAAATCAGATTCAATCCGGCATTCCTGTCCTTCCATCCTGCCGTCTGCAACCACCTCAAGAGAGACAGAACCGCCTAACTGCTCCTGCAAAAAAGGAAGTTTCTCTTCCACCAGCCGGCAATTCCCCCGCGACACACAAATGCGGAAATGCTTACCCGCCTCTATATTCATCAGGGTATTGTCAATCAGATGAAGCAGAATATCCTGCTTGTCCCCAAACTGAATATGAAACACCTGATCAAATACCGGAATCAAAGCCTCTACAATCTCCTGCTCCATAGACTTTTCTTTTAAGCGGTATTCCTGCGCAAGATTCTGCTTCAACTGCGCATACTCATGCTCCAAAGCATCCTTTTGTCTGCCTATCTCCTGCGCTGCCTGCTCCATGCCCTCTTCATAGGCCGCCTTCTTCTCCGATTCACGAAGCTGCTTTGCCTGCTGGGCTGCATCATTTAACATCAAATCCGCCTGTGCCCTTGCATTCTCAAGCATCGTCTGCGCCTCCGCACGGGCTTCTTCTATGATTTTTTCTTTGGTAAGCTGCAGTCCCTGTTCTTCTTCCTCCAAGGGTTTGGGCTGGCCTGTAAAAACGCCCTCCACAAAGATTCCCTCGGTAAATCCGCCTTCACCGGACGCTGCCTTTTTGCGAGCATGTTCATCCGCCTGCGCTTTCTGAAACTCTCTTAACCGTTCTTCGACCAATCGGTTGGAATTAATAACACACGCTTCATTTGACTTATGTATGACATAAGGTTGTTTAAACAAATTAGACAACGATATCGTCACCTCCACCACGTGATACTACAATCTCGCCGGAATCCTCCAGCTTACGGATAACAGCAACAATCTTCTGCTGTGCCTCCTCGACATCCTTCATACGCACCGGTCCCATAAAATCCATATCTTCCTTGATCATAGCAGCAAGACGTTTGGACAGATTGCGGAAGATTG
>JBGVFC010000044.1:0-10897 GCA_045120755.1 Agathobacter sp.
TATTCCTTGTATTGTATGCTTTGTTGCAGTTTTTACAAAAAAGGCACAAGTAGATGAATTCATATTTGATTTGTGGTTTATGCCGCTGTCATTTATTATCGGATTCTTTGTTGCGATGCCCTTGCATGAATTTCTTCATGCTATATGCTTTCCAAAGGGAGAAAAAGTCTACATAGGAGTATCCGTAAAACAGTTGAGGGCATATGCTGCATCCTCTGCAGCTCTTAGCAGAGGACGATATATCATGATGTCATTGGCACCTATGATTCCGGGGATACTTTCTCTTGCTGTTTTCTTGGCCTGCCCGATCACGATGAAGTGGTTGATGACAATATGCGTAGTTTCTTCGTTTATGGGATTAATCTCTCCATCACCTGATTATATGGATGTTATAATCTTATTGCGAAAAGTACCGAAAGGGGCAATGATTCAGGCAACGGAAAATGGCTTGGTTTGGTATCTTTAACACAACAGATTCCAATTCTTTTCTAAGACAGAGACTAAGGTTTTTACGTGCTGTCAAATACTTTTGACACCGTATTTTCAGCGAAGTAAAACAGGTTTGATAGACAGAAAGAGAAAAAGTGATTATTCTCGGAGCAGGTCAAGAGAACAAATCACTTACAAAGGAGGAAAATTTATGGAGCTGAACGCACAAATAAAAAAATACCGAACGGAGCTTAATCTGTCCCAGGAGGAATTGGCTGAAAAGGTATATGTGACAAGACAGACGATTTCAAATTGGGAGAACGGAAAGAGCTACCCCGATATTCACAGCCTGCTGCTTCTCAGTTCATTGTTCAATGTATCTCTCGACCAACTAATTAAAGGAGATGTAGAGACAATGAAAGAAATCATCAACGAACAGGAAGTAAAAAAGCTCAATCATTACAGTACCATCTATGCAGTTCATTTTATTGTGCTGCTTTTATCGGCTGTACCTTTGTTTATGTGGCTTGAATGGTATGCGCTTATTCCGTTCGGAATATTTTTTGCTATTACCATGTTCTGGGCATTGAAAGTTGAAAAAATCAAGAAAGAAAATGATATACAGACGTATAAGGAAATTGTTGCGTTTTGTGAAGGTAAAAAATTAGATGAACTACACAAAGCGGTTGAAGCAGGAAAACGCCCGTATCAAAACATCTTGAAAGTGTTTGCTGGTGCCGGTGTTGCTGCTCTGGTCTGTATTTTGATTGGATTTTTTATGCACATATTCTTGAATTGAGTGGATTGTTGTAAGCAGTAATAATGAATTGAGTATAAAACCGGCGATTCCACGCATATTCCCCTTTTGAGAGGTGTGTTTTTGCATAAGACAGCATTAAAATTATGGAGCAAAAACACATTGGAGGTAAAGTTATGAACCAACTGACAATCGGCAAATTTATTGCCCTGAAAAGAAAAGAGAAAAATCTGACCCAAGAGCAGCTTGCGGAAACGCTGGGTGTGTCCAACAAGACCGTATCAAAATGGGAATGCGGAAAATGTATGCCTGACTACGGTATTGTAAAACCGCTGTGTCAGGAGCTTGGTATTACCGTGTCCGAGCTTATGGACGGTGAGGTCAAGGCTGACAGCAGTATTCGGGTGTTTGACGAAGAACAAATACTTGATATGCTCCGGCGGATACAGCAGTTGGAAAAGCAGAAGATGTCAATCTTCGGTATCCTGCTGATTGTAATGGGAATCGCTTTGCTTGCATTTTCTCAGTTGATCGGCGGAACGGATTTCAGGGACTTTCTATCCGGCTTAATGGCTGGAATATCTGTCGGAGAAATGCTTGTCGGAGTATTTATTATCGGTCGTTCATTCTCAAAGCAATAGAATATAATGCTTGCTACGCTAAGTAGCATAAATGTAATCGGTTGTTTCTTGTGAAATTCCTGCTAAATCGCTATGATGAGCCTGCAAATAAAAAAGCAAGGAGGACTCAAAAATGAGTTTAGGAGAAAAAATCAGAGAGCAAAGAAAACAGGCAGGTCTTTCACAGGAGCAGCTTGCCGAAAAGTTAAATGTGTCCAGACAGGCAATTACCAAATGGGAAACGGACAAAGGTATTCCCGATGTTGCCAATCTGATTGCAATCAGTGATGAATTTGGGCTGAGCTTGGACGAGCTGATAAAGGGAGATGTTGCTGTAAAAAAGAAAATAATTGCCGATAGCTCTGCTAAGAAATGGCACATACTGGTTATCGTGTACTTATTGGCTATTGTGGCATATATCGCCTATTTTGCTGTCTGTCATAGGATTCTGATGATTGGATTTTTAATTGCAACGCTGTTTATGCTGTTCTTTGAACTGCGGATTTTCATTAAAGAAAAAATATATAGGCAAAACAGGAATTGTCACGCAGAGTAACAGCATGAAGGACAACGGTTCTACCGTTCCGGTGATTATGCGCGCTGGACCAAAGAGGGGGATGTGATCATCCTCGGCAGAAAGGACAATCAGGTAAAACTGCGAGGTCTCCGCATTGAGCTTGGAGAGATTGAAAAATGTTTGACAAACATATCCGGTATCCGTCAGGCAACGGTAGTAATCCGCAAGCTTGGCAAGGAGGACGCAATTTGTGCCTACTATACCGCCGACACACAGATGGATGTGGAAGCACTCAAGGCAGAGATGAAAAAGACCTTGACCGATTACATGATTCCGGCATCCTTCAACCAGATGGATGAGATGCCGCTGACGCCGAATGGAAAAATCAATTTCAAGGCATTGAAAGAGCCGGTGATGGCAGAGAAAGCGGACAAGAAGATGACGAAGCCGGTAACGGCAGCCGAAAAGATTTTCTGCCGCATCTTTGGCGAGATATTGAATATGGAGGAAGTCTCTGCAACAGACAGCTTCTTTGATTTGGGAGGAACCTCTCTTACTGCTACAAGAGTTGTCATTGCGGCGGACAAGGAGCATTACAGCATTTCCTATGGGGATGTCTTTGCCAATCCGACACCGAGGATGCTGGCAAAGCTCGTCAGCACGGATGAGGATTCGTATGGATTTGAAGATTTGGAAGCCTATGATTATGGTCCGATTGAAGAGGTACTTCAGAAAAATACATTGGAGAACTGCAGGAACGGACAGAAGCAGGAGATTGGTGATGTGATTCTGACCGGTGCAACCGGATTTTTGGGCATACATATTCTCTGTGAACTCCTGAAAAACTATCAGGGCAAAGTATATTGCCTGCTGAGGGGCGGAGAAGATGCCGATGCCTACAACCGGCTTCAGACGATTTTCTACTATTATTTTGAAGAACGTCTGGAGGAGTGCTATGCGGACCGGATTGTGGTGGTAAACGGTGATATTACGAACCGGGCATCTTTGGATAATCTGCTTTTGGTTCATGCGGATACTTTTATCAACTGTGCGGCGAATGTCAAGCATTTTTCCAAGGGAACGGACATTGAGGATGTCAATTATCATGGCGTCCAGAATATCCTTGACTTCTGTGAAAAAACAGGTATCCGGCTGGTACATGTGTCTACGATGAGTATTGGCGGTGTCTTTGTGGATGAGCCGGGCGAGGTTAAAGGTCAAAAGGACACCCGAATGAATTTTGCTGTTCTATTGCAGACACGCTTTCGCTCGAATCGAAGCGTAATGGTACTAAATTCGTGCAAGGCACTCATTAAGTGCCAACGCTTCTTAACGGTCTGCAATTAGAACAGCAAGATTCATTCATGTACATAACTTTAAAAAGATAGAGAGGTATATCCGCATTAATTCTCCCAGGGGCGGATGCGGTAGGTGACGCCAAGATTGTCACAGATGTTCCGGCACTGTGCTTCTTCTTCCGATGTCAATGTAGTGGCAACGGTGGAGAGCACGATGTTCGGAACATATTTTTTTGCTTCTTTTACGAAAGCGAGCATGGCAGGATATGCCTTCTCGCCAAACTGGCTGCGCACAATTTCCTGATATTTTTTGGCGTCCGGTGTGTTCAGACTGATGGAAATGGTATCGATTAACCCTTCCATCTCCGGTGCAATCTGGCGCTGGTTAATCAGATCACCCTGTCCGTTGGTGTTGAGGCGGATTGGTTTGTGATAGTTGTCCTTGACAAAGCGGGCAACCTGAATGAGCAGGTCAAACCGTTCCGTCGGCTCGCCAAAACCGCAGAATACAACCTCCTCGTATAAATTCATATCCTGTTCTAAAAAGGCTGCTTTGACTTCCTCAAAGTCCGGCTCATGGGTAAGCCACAGGGAATCCGAATCCTCCATATGGTCGCGTGTCTGGCGCAGACAGAAGGTGCAGGAGCTCGAACAGCGGTTGGTCAGATTGATGTACAAATTGTTGCGTACGCGGTAAAGAATGGTCATGGATGTCTTCATAGATGTATCTCCTTATGTATATGATGTTAAGTTATGTGCAGAAATATTGACGGATATAACGCGATTATGCCTGTTTTAAGAGATAATCAATTAAATCGAGGTCTTTTTCCAAATCTTCAAAGGTCGGATAATATTCATCACTTTTGTACACACGGTTGACCATGGATTTGTTCAGTGCATCGAAATCGCGCAGATTAATCGGCTTGGAGAAGAAATATCCCTGTGCAACTTCCGTACCGATTTCGGCAAGGAAGTCTGCCTGTTCCTCGGTCTCAACGCCCTCGACATATACGGACAGGTCAACCTCAACTGCCATCGCAATGAGATAGCGCAGGAGGGTAAGTCCTTCTTCCGAGGAAGTATTCTTGGTGATAAAGGAACGGTCAATCTTGATAGCATCAATCGGAAGATCGCGCATCAGGTTCAGAGGGCAGTACATGCTTCCAAAGTTATCGATACACAGACGATAGCCGCTATCATGGAGTGTCTGTACAATCTGCACAATCTGATTGGAGCCACTGGCGATTCCGCGCTCAGGGAGTTCAAGAATCATGAGCTTTTTGTCAATCAGATAGTGTTCGGTCAGTTCGTTGAGCTTGTTGATGAATTTGTTGCTCTCAAAATGGATGGGTGAAATATTTACACTGATTGGTGTTGGTTCTATCTTATTATCAATCCAGCGCCGGATGGTCTTACAGCATTCTTCCCACATATAATAGTCCAATTTTTCAACGACGGATGTTCCCTCAAAAAGAGGAAGAAAAGCATAAGGGGAGAGGATGCCGCGCTCCGGGTGATTCCAGCGGACCAGTGCTTCTGCGGACGTAATCTTAAATGTGTGTAAATCGACCATCGGCTGCAGATACATCAGGAATTTGTGTTCGGACATTGCCTGTTCCATCTCCTGACTCATGCGCTTGTTCTCGCGGAACTGCTGGTCGAGCTCGGCGGTATAGAACTTATAATTGCAGTCCTTGTTGTTTTTGTTCAGATTCTGTGCAAGCATCGTATGGTTAATCATGTCGAGTACAGGCACCTTGAAGTCTGTAATGCGGTAGATTCCAAATGAAGGTTCCAGTGAGAAACTTTCCGTGTAGTTTAGCATCACGGAAGTCATTGCATCGACAATCTCAAGAATGTGCTCCTCATCATGTGTGGAAGTAATGATACCGAACAAATTTGAGTACAGATGCGCATATAAGAACTGCTTACGGCGACCTAATTCACGCAGCTTTGTTGCGGTATATACAATGGCACGGTCTCCTTCACTGGATCCGAACAGCTTGTTGACGCTGACCATATTGGAAATATTGAAAGTAATCAGCGTAAAAGAGGAATTCGGATTGGCTGTAAAAATTTTCGTACTCTCTGCCATAAAATAATCCAGGTTGCCGATGCGGCTGATTGGATTGATGTATGCAATCTTATTCAGCTTTTCAAGTGTCTGCTTATTTTTTTCCTGTTCTTCCTCAAGGGTTTTCTCAAGTCCGATGGCTTTGTCGGACTTGTATTCGTAGTAATGCTTCTGCAATTGTATTTGATAGATACAGTATGCAAGGGCTATTCCAAGAGCAATAATAATAAGGATAAGAATAACAATTGGTGACATAATGATACCTCCAGACATATACCTTAATAATACGTTTGAAAGGGCAAATAGTCAAGAATAGGGTTGCATAGGTGCTTCTTTTTGCATAAAATGATAAGGGCGTGAAGATAAGTATTGAGAGGAACAATAGATATGGAAAATAAAGCGCAGGAAGTTGAAAAAAGCATTATAAAAAAATTCAAGAAGGAAATCTGGCGCAAGTTTACCAAGGCAATCAATGAATACGATATGATTCAGGACGGCGACCGGATTGCGGTATGTATCTCCGGCGGCAAGGATTCCATGCTGATGGCAAAATTATTTCAGGAGCTTGAGCGGCATGGCAGACGCAATTTCGAGGTGGTATTTCTGGTGATGAATCCGGGCTATAACGAAGCAAATTATCAGAGGATACTGGACAATTCCAGACTCCTGAATGTCCCAATTACTGTTTTTGAGACGGATATTTTCAATGCGGTGGTGGATATTTCCGATTCCCCGTGTTATCTGTGTGCCCGCATGCGAAGAGGCTATCTGTACAGCAAGGCGAGGGAGCTTGGCTGCAATAAGATTGCGCTGGGGCATCACTTTGATGATGTGATAGAAACCATTGTCATGGGAATGTTCTACGGAGCGCAGATACAGACCATGATGCCGAAGCTGCACAGTACCAATTTTGAGGGGATGGAGCTGATTCGCCCGCTTTACCTGATTCGGGAGGAGGACATCATCCACTGGATGAACTACAATGACCTGCAATTTATCCAGTGTGCGTGCCGGTTTACCGAGCGCGTTGCCGCATGCGATAAGGATGAGAATATTTCCAAGCGCAAGGAGGTCAAGGAGCTGATTAGGACACTCCGCCAGACGAATCCGTATCTGGAAAAAAATATTTTCCGGAGCGTGGAGAATGTCAACTTAAATACGGTGATTGCGTACAAGAAGGACGGCGTAAAGCATCATTTTCTGGACGACTATAACAGAGAGGAGCAGATAGAGGAAAAGTTATGAAAAGATTGTTGGTATATCTGAAGGATTACAAAAAAGAGACGGTTCTCGGCCCGCTGTTTAAGCTGCTTGAGGCGAGCTTTGAACTGATTGTTCCGCTGGTTATGGCGGCGATTATTGATGTCGGAATTGCGAATGCGGACAAGCAGTATATATACAGGATGTGTGGAATCCTGATTTTGCTTGCAGCGGTCGGACTGGCAAGCTCGGTCACGGCACAGTATTTTGCAGCCAAGGCAGCAGTTGGATTTTCCGCAAAGCTGCGCCATGCGCTGTTTGAGCATATTGAGAAACTCTCCTTTTCCGAGATGGATACCATCGGAACGTCCACGCTTATTACGCGGATGACCAGTGATATCAATCAGGTACAGTCAGGCGTGAATATGACGCTGCGCCTGTTTTTGCGCTCCCCGTTTATTGTATTTGGTGCCATGATTATGGCGTTTACGGTGGATGTGAAGGCGGCACTGATTTTTGTCGTAACCATACCGCTTCTGTGCGTGGTGGTATTTGGCGTGATGGCTGCAAGTATGCCGCTGTTTAAAAAGGTGCAGAAAGGGCTTGATACCATCCTCGGTCATACCAGAGAGAATCTTGCCGGAGCACGTGTGATTCGTGCTTTTAATAAGGAGACAGAGGAGGAAGAAGCCTTCTGTCAGGATAATCAGATACTTACGAATCTGCAGCGGATGGTAGGCAGGATTTCCGGACTGACCAATCCGCTGACCTACATTATTATCAATGGCGCGATTCTTGCGATTATTCTGGTGGGCGGACACCGGGTATATGACGGATATATCACACAGGGTGAAGTTGTGGCGTTAGTCAACTATATGTCACAGATTCTGGTGGAGCTGGTCAAGCTTGCCAATCTCATCATCAACATCACCAAATCCCTCGCCTGTGCCAACCGTATAGCAGAGGTCTTAGATACACCGTCCTCGCTGACCGAAGGCAGGGGGGATACCCGGCTGGAAGAGCACAGTGGGGAAAGCGTGCGTTTTGCACATGTATCCATGCGGTATGCGGGCGCTTCCGGTGAGGCACTGACCGATATTGATTTTGCAGCAGAACGCGGACAGACCATTGGAATTATCGGTGGTACAGGCTCCGGAAAATCAACATTGGTCAATCTGATTCCACGGTTTTATGATGTATCGGAAGGCAATGTGTTCGTCGATGGAATGGATGTGCGTGAATATTCCATTGAGCGGCTTAGGGATAAGATTGGAATTGTCATGCAGAAGGCGGTTCTGTTTTCCGGCACAATCGCGGAGAACCTGAAATGGGGCAAAGAGGATGCGACAGAGGAAGAAATGTGGAAGGCACTCGAAACCGCGCAGGCAAAGGAAGTAGTTGAAGGAAAAAGCGGCGGTTTGCAGTACATGATTGAGGAGGGCGGCAAAAATCTCTCCGGAGGGCAGAAGCAGCGTCTTACCATTGCAAGGGCGGTGGTAAAGGATCCGGATATCCTGATTTTGGATGACAGTGCATCCGCGCTGGATTTTGCGACTGACGCAAAGCTGCGTGCCGCGCTGCGCAGCCTGCAGCAGGAGGGAGACAAGACCATTTTTATTGTATCGCAGAGAACTTCCTCCATTCAGTTTGCGGATAAGATTATTGTGCTGGATGATGGACAGGCGGTTGGAATCGGTACCCATGAGAGCCTGCTGCAAAGCTGTGACGTTTACCGCGAGATTTATGAGTCACAGTTTAAGAAAGAGGACTTAGAACAGGATGAGGCATGGAAGGGAGGACGCAGATCATGAAGAAGAAAGGCAATGCCAAAACTTTAAAAAAAGTATTGCACTATATCCGAAGATATATTCCGCTTCTGATTCTCTCGCTGCTTTTGGCGGGAATTGTAGTGGCGCTTACTTTGTATTTTCCAATCCTTACCGGCAATGCGATTGACCTTATCGTGGAGAAGGGGCTGGTAGATTTTGAGGGGATTCTTCAAATCGCAGGCAAAGCACTGATTATTGTAGGAATTACTGCGGTTGCCCAGTGGCTGATGAATATCTGTAACAACCATATGACCTACGGAATCGTCCGGGATATCCGCAAGGATGCCTTTGCACATATCGAAAAGCTGCCGTTGTCCTATATTGACAGCCACTCCCACGGAGATATGGTAAGCCGTATCATCGCGGATGTAGATACCTTTGCGGATGGCCTTCTCATGGGCTTTACCCAGCTTTTTTCCGGTGTGGCGACGATTCTCGGAACTTTGGTATTCATGCTGATGATTGATGTCCGCATTACACTGGTGGTTGTTGTGATTACGCCGGTATCACTTTTTGTGGCTGCGTTTATTGCAAAAAAGACCTACTCCATGTTCCAGTTGCAATCCAAGACCAGAGGTGAGCAGACGGCGCTGATTCAGGAGATGGTCGGCAATCAGAAAATCGTGCAGGCATTCAACCACGAGGATGAAGCATTAGAGCAGTTTGACGAGATTAATGACCGTCTGGAAAAATGCTCCCTGCGGGCAATTTTCTTCTCAAGCCTTACCAATCCGTCCACCAGATTTGTCAACAGCCTTGTCTATGCGGGGGTTGGAATCTTTGGTGCACTGTCCGCAGTAGCGGCACTGTCGGGCGGCGTGGGAATTACCGTAGGACAGTTATCCTGCTTTTTAAGCTATGCAAATCAATATACAAAGCCATTCAACGAGATATCCGGCGTCATTACGGAGCTGCAGAACGCCCTTGCCTGTGCGGCGCGTATCTTTGAACTGATTGAAGAACCGGTTGAAAAGCCGGATGCAGCGGACGCTGTTGTTTTGGAGCATGCAGACGGCAATGTGGACATTGAACAGGTATATTTCTCTTATGAGCCGGAACAGAAGCTGATTGAAGACTTTAATCTGCATGCAGCACCGGGACAGCGGATTGCCATAGTCGGACCGACCGGATGCGGCAAAACCACACTGATTAACCTGTTGATGCGGTTCTATGATACAACAAGCGGTACGATTTCCGTGAGCGGACATGCAGTGCGCGACATTACCAGAGGAAGCCTCCGCAGAAATTACGGCATGGTGCTTCAGGAGACCTGGTTAAAAAGCGGCACCATCCGCGATAACATCATTATGGGAAAACCGGATGCCACGCAGGAGGAAATCATTGCGGCGGCAAAGGCTTCCCATGCGCACAGCTTTATCAAGCGTCTGCCGGACGGATACGATACCGTAATCACAGAGGACGGCGGAAATCTCTCACAGGGGCAGAAGCAGTTATTGTGTATCACCCGTGTTATGCTCTGTCTGCCGCCGATGCTGATTTTGGACGAGGCAACATCCTCCATTGATACGCGAACAGAGATGCGGATTCAGAATGCGTTTCTTACCATGATGCAGGGCAGGACGAGCTTTATTGTCGCGCACCGCTTATCCACCATCCGGGAGGCGGATGTGATACTGGTTATGAAGGATGGAAAAATCATTGAGCAGGGAAATCATGAGACGCTTTTAGCGCAGAATGGTTTTTATGCGAATCTGTATAACAGTCAGTTCTCTTAATGTTTAGGCAAATTTTTTATCCCTTGATATATTTGTGTACCAAGAATGAATTTTGCTATTCTGATTGCAGACCGTAAAGCAACGTCGGTACTTAATGAGTGCTTTTTTACGAATTTAGTACCGCTACGTTGCGACTCGAGCGAGAGCGTGTCTGCAATAGAATACGCAAATTCATTCAATATACTTATATAAAAAGGGATATTTTTTTTATTTGCGGTCCAGATGTGCCACATTCATGTAAGCAGGAATTCCGTTTTCATAGGAAATCGGAACCTCACCCTGAATGAGCGGACGCAGATATTCAAGCAATTCCGGCTTGATATCATTGCCCTTGTCACTAATCCACTCAACCGGAATGGATTTCGCTTCATTGGCGATATCCTTAATCGGGGAATGGTCATACACAACGGTGTATGGGGCATTGGAGGTGCGCTTCA
>JBGVFC010000045.1:0-3547 GCA_045120755.1 Agathobacter sp.
GGGCAGGAAAGAATGTCGTATTTTAAAGTATCAATATACTGAAATCTCGGCCGCAAATCCTTGTCCGGCTCAAGCCGTCTTGCTTTGGATGCTCTTACCACGCGTGCCGAAAACAACTGGTCGCACACGACACAGCGAACTGTCTTTGTAAACAGAAAATCCTTCTCTTCCGGTTCCTTTACCTCTGTGTGCCGGTCGTGCTCTGCGGCATGCTTTGGCTTGGAATTGTCCGCGAATAAATCTCCAACATCCTGCCCATCCAGACCAAATTTTTCTAACCCTTCAAATATATTCATGTGCACTCCTTTCACGCAGTAGGCAGTTTGAAGGAGCTCTTCAGAGAAACAATACGGTTGAATACCGGCTGTCCCTCGACAGAATCCTTACAGTCTGCACAGAAGAAGCCCTGACGCACAAACTGGAAGCTGTCATATGCTTTTGCTTCCATAAGTGATGGCTCAACCACACAGTCGCTTAACACGGTTAAGGAATTCGGATTGAGATTGAGACTTCCATCCTCATTATAGACACCAAGCTCTTCGTTGACGATATTCTCATACAGACGAACCGTAACCTGTCTGCCGTATTCCGCAGATACCCAGTGGATGGTTCCCTTAACCTTACGGCCATCCGGGCTGTTACCTCCCTTGGATGCCGGATCATAGGTACAATGAATCTCCGTGATATTGCCGTCTGCATCCTTGACACAGCTTTCGCACTTGACAAAATATGCGTTCATCAGACGGACTTCATTGCCAGGGAACATACGGAAATATTTTTTCGGCGGTACTTCCATGAAATCTTCCCGCTCAATATAAAGCTCTCTGGTAAACGGAACCTCCCTGCTGCCAAGCTCCGGATTCTCGAGATTGTTCTCAACCTTCAGATATTCTACCTGTCCTTCCGGATAATTGTCGATGATAACCTTGACCGGATTTAAAACTGCCATAACGCGGGAACGCTTCATCTTGAGGTCCTCACGAATGCAGTATTCCAGCATCGCATAATCGACAGAGCTGTTCGCCTTCGATACTCCGCACAGCTCAACAAAATTCTGAATGGACTCCGGTGTATATCCGCGCCGGCGAAGTGCTGCGATGCTGACCAGTCTCGGATCGTCCCAGCCGTCAACAATTCCCTCTTCTACGAGCTTCTTGATATAGCGCTTGCCTGTTACCACATTGGTCAGATACATCTTGGCAAATTCAATCTGCTTCGGCGTATCCTCCGGTCCCTTCTTATATCCAAGCTCTGTGACCACCCAGTCGTAGAGCGGTCTGTGGTCCTCAAATTCCAGTGTACAGATGGAATGTGTGATTCCCTCGATAGCGTCCTCAATCGGATGTGCGAAATCGTACATCGGATAGACACACCATTTGTCTCCGGTATTGTGGTGTGTCATATGTGCAACACGGTACAATACCGGATCACGCATATTGATATTGGAGGAAGCCATGTCGATGCGGGCACGAAGCACCTTGCTTCCGTCCTCAAATTCCCCGTTCTTCATTCCCTCAAACAGGGCAAGATTCTCCTCGATGGTCCGCGTAGAATACGGATCCTCCCTGCCCGGCTCCGTCAAAGTGCCGCGGTACTCGCGAATCTCCTCCGCGCTCAAATCCGACACATACGCCTTGCCCTTCTGAATCAGTTGAACAGCGGCTTCATACATCTGGTCAAAATAATTGGATGCATAGAACAGATTGTCGCCCCAGTCTGCTCCCAGCCACTTGACATCTGCCTGAATGGACTCTACTATCTCGGTCTTCTCCTTGGTCGGGTTCGTATCATCAAAGCGGAAATTGAACTGTCCGCCGTATTTTTTGGCAAGACCATAATTCAACAAAATCGACTTTGCGTGTCCGATATGCAGATATCCATTCGGCTCCGGTGGGAAACGCGTTCTGACTGTCGTGCAATGTCCCTCTGCCAGATCCTTCTCAATAATCTGCTCAATAAAATTCTTGGAAATGTTCTCGTTTTCCATCACTAAATCCTCTCCAACTCTCACCGCGCATCCCATACGCGCAGGCGTGAATCCAAATCGTTCAAAATTTCGAAAAAAGCGAGGCTGTCGCCAAGCAACAACCCCGTTTTCGCGATATTTCCATTATAAAATTGTAACGGTCTATTGTCAACCAATTGTTACCTTATGTGGTTGTGGGCATATAAATGCTCCTCACAGTACTCCCGGTTCCCCACACACTTCGAGCAGTACCGAAACTGCATTTCCGGATTGGTAAGCTCGGTTCTGCCGCAGATTGCACATTTGTGCCTTGCAATTCCCGAACCCGGACGCGGCTGTGAGAACTGGCTTCTTTGCTGTCCCTGCGTGTGATAGCCCGCATTTGCTCCGGCATTGTAGGCAGCCCGGAATTGCTTCTGCCTCTTTTTTTGCTTAAATGACACTCTCTGCTTGCAGAAGAATACAAACAAGCCCAGATTGATGAGCGCACATACAATCTGACACCCGTACATAATTGCAAGCGCGAGTCCAAGTCCATTCACCATACCCATGCGCACATAGGAGAAAATCTCATATGCCATCCCTGCAATATACAGAATCATCAGCCATTTCATGCGGATTGGCAGCACAAAATACAAGCGCACCGTTGCATCCGGCATAAAAAGCCCTAGCATCAGATACAGGGAGAATAAAATATAGTACATCGACAGATATACCGGCCAATGGGTTGTCAATGATAAAATCATTCCAACAATATCACTAATCAGGATTCCCTGCAGAAAATACACATTCATCTTAAAAGAGCCGAGTGCACGCTCCATGTTCTCTCCCATCATGAGCAGACACACGAGAAACAGAACCGACCAGATGGACAGACTCCCCGACGGAAGAAAAATCCAGCTCACCAGTCTCCATACCTGTCCGTGCAGAATCCCGACTGCGGAAAACTGAAGCCAGCTCAACAGATTCTGCGTCACCGGCAATATACTGAGTACATATCCAATCAGATTTGCAATCAGCAGCCACCTTGTAATATGTGGGATTGCATATCTGCCAATCTTGCGCTCTAACTTATCCATCCAATTCATATGCTTTCCTGCTCTCCTTAACCCAAAAGAAAATAATTTCAGCACAATTATATGTACTTTCTCATTTATTTGTCAATCTAAGCCTACTTTCTTTAAGAAAAAAATTAGAATTTGTTTAGATTTTCCATTGCACAGTGCTATATGGAATGCTACAATCTGTACTTGTGTGAAATTCTAAAATTTCTATAAATTTTTTGTATTTTTATTTAAGAATGAATTTGCTGTTTCATTGCAGACCGTTTAGAAGCGTCGGTACTTAATGAGTGCTTTTTACGAATTTAGTACCGCTACGCTTCGCTTCGAGCGAGAGCGTGTCTGCAATAAAATACGCAAATTCATTCTTAGAAAGACAAATATATACAACAGGAGTACAGTTATGAATGAACTAAAACCAAAAATCTTTGATGCCCTAAAGGGCTACACCGGAAAACAACTCATTCGGGATATCATCTCCGGAATCATCGTTGCAATTATCGCGCTGCCGCTGTCCATC
>JBGVFC010000046.1:0-3535 GCA_045120755.1 Agathobacter sp.
TACGTGCCTTGAAGGAAAAAGGAAAAGTGGCAATGGTCGGAGATGGGATGAACGATGCACCGGCTCTTACCCGGGCAGATATCGGCATTGCCATTGGCGCAGGGACAGATATTGCGATTGATGCAGCGGATATCGTGTTGATGAAAAGCAGACTGTCCGATGTTCCGGCAGCAATCCGTCTCAGCCGTGCCACACTGAAAAATATCCATGAGAATCTGTTCTGGGCATTTTTCTATAACCTGATTGGAATTCCGCTGGCAGCAGGACTGCTGTATCCGATGTTTGGCTGGAAGTTAAATCCGATGTTCGGAGCCGCCGCCATGAGTCTTTCCAGCTTTTGCGTGGTAAGCAATGCGCTGCGTCTGAATCTGTTTCGGATGTATGATGCGCGAAAAGATAAGAAAATGAAAAAGGAGACAGAACAAATGGAAAAAACAATGGAAATCAAAGGTATGATGTGCGGACACTGCGAAGCAAGGGTAAAGAAGACCTTAGAAGCCGTTGAAGGCGTAACCGAGGCAGTGGTAAGCCATACGGAAGGAACCGCAGTAGTAAAAATGGAACGGGAAGTTGCCGATGAAGTCCTGAAGAATGCGGTAGAAGCGCAGGATTATGAAGTGACAGGTATTCGCTAATTTTTTCATTCAATTTATAGACGGATATAACTGCGCATGGTATAATATATATAATTTTTCATGAAAGAGAGGAGCCATTGTGATGATGAAACACTATCGTTTTATGCGAATAGAATCGATTGCAGTGGCTCTCTTTTTGTTTCTTATTATCTTTGCCAATATGCCGGGTGCAGACGATTTTGAGCGTAACTATGGTCCGGCTTCGCCTCTGCAAACGCAGATGGATTCGGCTGTATCTTTGCTGACAGAAGTGGTCTGCAATGGGGAACAGTTGTCGAATCGGGCACAAAGCGTACTGGCGCGAATCCATAGGGGTTCGGATTCTTGTAAAACCCTAAGAATGATTGATGTTGCCGTAATAATTGCGATTCTGCTTTTATTTGTGCAATTGCGCATTCTATGGGAATCAGAAAAGGCTGCAACTCGCAGTCAGCAATTCATTATTCAATATATTCATAATAAGGACGGGCAAAAAGCATAATCAGGTCATTCTCTTAAGGCAACCTATGTAAATCGCATAGGTCTTATTTGCGTGCGAAAAAACAACTGCACGCGGAACAGTTACAGGAAAATAAGGAGGATGATTGTCTATGCAGGAAATCATTATTATTGCAATATCTGTCGCAGTGGTGATTGGCGGAAGTATATGGGGATGGAAAATGGAGCATGCCCCGGAGAAAAAAGGAAAAGAGGATATAGAAAATGAGTAGTGAATTATTTGGATATATTGTAGGGATAGCCGGAACTGTTGCACTTGGGTTCGTATTATGGCTGATGGGCAAAATTTTATCATTTTTTACAGATAAAGTTTTAGACTAATTCGGCAGGAATTATGCGGAAAGGAACAGTAGGTTATGACTTTTTTTGATGTAATGACATTGATTGGCGGACTGTGTCTGTTTTTATTTGGAATGAATGTCATGGGTGAAGCACTGGAGCGCTGTGCAGGCGGCAGATTAACTGCTGTCATCGGCAGGCTCACAACAAATAAATTTGCAGGTTTTTTAACAGGGCTGTGTGTTACTGCCATCATTCAAAGCTCATCGGCTACGACTGTTATGGTTGTGGGCTTTGTCAATTCGGGACTTATGACATTAAAGCAGTCCATAGGCGTAATTATGGGAGCGAATATAGGTACTACGGTAACTGCCTGGATTCTCAGTCTTGGAGGAATCGAAAGTGACAATTTTGTTGTCCAGCTTTTTAAGCCGACTTCGTTTACGCCAATCCTTGCGCTTATCGGAATCGCATTGTATATGTTTGGTAAGAGCAGCAGGAAAAAAGATATTGGAACCGTTCTTTTAGGCTTTGCGGTTCTGATGTTTGGTATGAATACAATGTCCGGGGCAGTTGCAGGACTTAGTGAGGTGCCGGCATTCCGGGAACTTTTCCTGATGTTTCAAAACCCGATTCTGGGGGTAATCGCAGGGGCGATACTCACAGCCATCATTCAATCCAGCTCGGCATCTGTGGGTATTTTGCAGGCGCTTACGGTAACCGGACAGATTTCATATGGTGCGGCTTTTCCCATCATCATGGGACAGAACATAGGAACCTGTATTACTGCGATTCTTTCTTCCTTTGGGGCGAACAGAAACGCCAAAAGAGTTGCGCTCGCGCATCTTTTGTTCAATGTCATTGGTACAGTGGTTTTGCTTACCATGCTGTATGTGGTGGAGGGCGTGTTTGCGCCCGCTATACTGAATGAATCTGCAACCTGTTTTGGAATTGCAGTGGCGCATTCCGTATTCAACATTGCCTGTACGGCTATGCTGCTTCCGGTGTCAGGGCTGCTTGAAAGACTGGTTTGCCTTTTGGTTCCCGACAAAAACCCAAAAGATAAAAAACAAAGCTGGGCAAAAGAAATTTATTCAGACAAATACAGCATTGAAGTAAAGGAGTAGTTCATATGGAAATTGTATTACAGATTCTCTTGTTGATTCTCGGTTTCGCAATGCTCGTCAAGGGCGCCGACTGGTTCGTAGATGGCTCGTCGGGCATTGCGACAAAATTCGGAATCCCACAGCTTGTAATCGGGCTGACGATTGTAGCAATGGGTACGAGTGCTCCGGAGGCAGCGGTAAGCATCACCGCCGCCTTAAAAGGCAATGCGGATATTACCATAGGAAATATTGTAGGAAGCAATATCTTAAATATCCTCATCATCCTGGGTATTTCTGCGCTCATCACACCGCTGCTCGTTGCCAGATCAACGATTCGGATTGAGATTCCGTTTATGATTGCGGTAACACTCTTGCTGTTGGGAATCGGATATAACGGCACAATTGGATTTTGGGAAGGAATCCTGCTTTTAGTGGTATTTGCAGCTTATCTGGGATATCTGTTTTTCATGGCAAAAAAAGACAAAAAGGAGAAACAAAGCGAACCGGATAAAAAAGAACTGTCCATCGTCAAGGCTTTGCTATGGACGGTGGTAGGTCTTGTTCTCATTGTGCTTGGAAGTAATGTAACGGTCGATGCAGCTACCAAAATTGCTCAGGTTCTGGGGCTGAGTGAGCGCTTTATCGGTCTGACAATTGTGGCGCTCGGAACCTCTCTTCCGGAACTTTTTACTTCTGTCATGGCGGCAAAAAAGGGCAATGCCGACATTGCAATTGGCAATATTGTGGGAAGTAATATTTTCAATATCCTGTTCGTCGTTGGTCTGTCCGCCGTCATCGTTCCGGTACCATTCGCCGCCGGTTTCCGTTTCGATACCATCGTAGCGGTATTTGCGGCAGTATTGCTTTTGCTCTGTGCCATAAAAGAGCGAAAGCTGAAGCGCTTTGCAGGCATACTCATGCTGGTAAGCTATGCGGTGTACTTTATGATAATCTGGTAGCGCACTGCATATGTAACAGTTCAGTCACACCCAATTGGGGGGCTGAACTGTTATATAG
>JBGVFC010000047.1:0-4066 GCA_045120755.1 Agathobacter sp.
TCACCATTGATGTTGTAGGTATAACCGTTGGTGACAATCAGTCCCATATAAGTTTCAACATCTTCAAAATCCGGTGTAATGAGCGTAGCGCTGTCATTGACTAACTGAAGCGAGGCACCCTTATTTAAGTAGACCGGAAAATCACTGTCTATCTGCGTCTTTTTTTCCTCGCCCAAAAACAGGCGCTCTCCCTGTTCAAATAACGTCTCAAGCGCGTCAAAGGCGCAAAGAGGGATACTCTGCTCCACGGTGTCCGCCTGCGGCTCCATTCCCAGATACTCCGCAACGGTTCCGCTTTCAATCGCGTATCCGTTCGATTTGAACTCCATATATTCTTTGAAGGTAATCTGCATCAGAATCAGAACCGCCACCAGCACAGCCCCGATTAATGCAAACACCGCATACAAATTCGCCCTCTTGCCTTTTTTCATTTCAGTACTCCCATTGCCTCAATACTTGAGAATAATATTCTTTCTTCATCCTGATATGTCAATACGTTGGTTCCCAGATCCAACCGATATCCGCCGTCAAAGACCGCACAGGTATCCATATCCACTAACATCACATAATCATACTGCCCACTGACCGCATTGTAGATTTCGAGGGAATCCCGGTAATAACACTTTACATAGGACAGTGCAGGCAGTTCATAGCGCATTGTCCCCACTTCGATTACCGCATTTTCCAGGAAAATAACCGTTCCGTTGCCGTCATACAGAAAGCCTCCGTCCACCATGCTTCTGATTCCATTGTGTTCAATACACAACAAGTCGTCCTGATATCCAACGGTGGAAAAATAGTTCACGCGGTATGCCGCAGCCTCCCTCGCCGGATTGGTATACCCCATATTCTCTGTGAGCAGAAGACTGCCTCCCTCACCGAAAATCAGCGGATATCCGTCTGCCGCATAGGAAGTCTCCCCATTGACATAATATACCGTGCCGTCTGTACTTTTTAATTCGATTCCATCCGGATAATCCAGCTTTGCACCCAGATAATAGTGATATACCGGCTCCTCAAAGGATACCTTCTGATTGGTAAAAAAATACCAGATCAGCAGAATTGCAATCACAATCACCAGTACAAATGCCATCGCCCAGGGAAGCCATTTTAATATTTTCTTGTTGGCAATCAAATTTCTAATCTTCATTGCTTTCTTCCTTCTGTAACTCATTACAACGGGAAATTCCCCTTGTTACAATCTGCCTGTAACACATCGCAACATCCACAAGCGCATACAACAGCAGCAAAATTCCTAAGAGCATCACTACGACAAATATGCGCCAGTCAAATATAATGTCCCTTAAATAAGAGCTTAAGATATGCAGAACAAACAGAATCCCAAGCGCAACCATCAGCATGATGATATGGTAAGGCAGTTCCTTCGTGGTTCTGCGGTGAATGACATATCCAATCTGCAACACAACAAATACAACCATATGGCCGTAACCAGCCTGTCCCCGCTCAATCAGAATGGACAAAAACAGGAATACTTTTAAGACTGCGATTGCCAGTCCCGCGGTATCCCACCCCTTCTGCTGATAAAAGAACCCAAACAGCTTGCGCGTCCACCTGTTCCAATTGAACTGTCTGCAGCAGATATTTAATACAATTCCAAGCAGCAGTGTTCCCACTGCCGATACAAGGATAAAATAGCGCAGTTCACCGATTTCATTGATGATGCTATTCCACATAAGCTGCCCCCTCGTCCGGCACTTCAACCGGAGTGGCATCCCCCTGTTGTACCATCAGACTAAATTCATTTTTCTTGTGCATAAAATAGCCCTTCAGATCGTCCATACGGATGGTATGGTCTGCAAACACGAACTCCACATATCCCTGCAGTTCTCCAATCACAGGCATGTAGTTCTTCATAATCAGAAGCGTGTGCTTTTTACTCTTGACACGGATCATCTCAAGATTCTCAAATTCCTGCAGACCATAGTCCATACTGACAACTTTCGCTCTTATCTTATCATTCATGGTATTTACCTATAAATAAAAATTTACCCTCGTCCACATCATCATACTTTCCGTTGAGAATATCCTCAACATCCTCCAGTACGTCATCAATATCCACAAACTGTCCCGGTATTCCGGTAAAATCCTCCGCTACAAACATCGGCTGCGTAAAGTAATTGCGGAGCTTTCTGGTGCGGTAGAAAATTCTCGTATCCGCTGCCGACAATTCCTCGATACCAAGAACTGCGATAATCTCTTCGAGATCTCTGTAACGGGAATAGTAACGCAGTACCTCCTCAACCAGACGGTAATGACGCTCACCGACACTCTCGATATCAATCAGCTTGCTCGAGGTACGGAATACATCCACCGCCGGATAGAGACCTTTTTCCGCAACCTTACGGTCGAGTACAATCTGGCCGTCCAAATGGGAGGAAATCGTCTGTACCGCCTCATCCGTGATATCATCCGCCGGGATATAGATTGCCTGGAAAGAGGTAATGGAGCCCTGTCCGGTCGAGTTGATTCTCTCCTCCACCTCCGCTACTGCGGTTGCAATATTCGCAGGATAACCGTTTTCAATCGGTACACGCGACAGCTCCGCATTCAGCTCGGACATTGCCTGCACATAACGGTAGATATTGTCAATGAACAAAAGCACATCCTGATGCTTCTCGTCCCGAAGATACTCAGCCAGCGTCAGTCCGCTAAATACAGCCTTGGAACGCGCTGCGGAATTCTCTCCCATCTGACCGAAGACGATTGCCATCTTGTCCAGCAGATCGGCGTCCTTCATTTCCTGATACAATTCCTGACCTTCCCTCGAACGCTCTCCGACTCCGACAAAGACGGAATTGGAATCAAAGCCCTTGTAGACATTGTTAATCAGCTCCTTAATCAACACGGTCTTGCCGACACCGGCGCCGCCGAGCAGTCCCATCTTAAAGCCCTTACGCATCGGCGCGAAGAAATCGAGTACCTTGATTCCGGTCCAGAGGATACCTCCGTTGACATTGATTTCCTCCATCGTCAGATTACGTCCGTAGACGTCCTTCTTCTTCTCCTCCCGAATGGTAGAGCCGTCGATTAAGTTGCCGTAGGCATCAAAGACCTTGCCTAAAATTTCATCGTTGTACTGAATCTCCAGAGAATTGCCGGTCTTGTACACTTCAATTCCCTTCTTCAATCCGATTACATTTTGAAAAGGTACTGCGGATACAATATTGCCGTCCTCTTCCGTTACTTCAAAATAAATTTTGCGGTTCTTCACCTCAGCGCACAATATATCATGAAATTTGACCTTTTCGTCGTTTAACAATACCTGAACATTCAGTTCCGATATGGAAATAATTTTACCGACACAGTTATCCATTTGTTTCCTCCTAATATTGATTCAGCTTGGTATAATTATCCAGAACCTTACTGAATTCTTTTTCTCTCTTCTGCCGAAGCTCCGCCGTATGCATCATATCCTCACGCTCGTCAATCTTCTTAAGGGATTCCGTGGTTGTATTCTGTCTTGTGATGTTCAGCGCTGCGCTGCTGACTTCTGCTGCCACCAGCAATTCATATTGCATATACAATACAATAAGGTTACACAGAAGCGGCTCTATCTCGCCTTCGTATGTAAAATCCTCATCATAGCTCCTGTCGCTGTACAGATGCTGCGGCAGCGGAAAAAGCTGTCTTACCTTAAATTCCACCTCACTCGCGCTGTAATAATGGTTGTAGACCAGATTAATCTGCGAATAAGTTTTTTCACGAAAGGCTTTATCCAGCAATTCAATGAGGGCAGAATGGTCCTGCTCAAACTCCTCACGGCTTATCTCCATCAGGACATTTTTATCATCTCTTCCCGCATGCAGCTTACGCCCGATAATGATTTTGCAGGTTCCCTCGTCCTCCGCAATCTGCTTGTTGATATTGGAATTTAAATTGGCACAGAAACCGAGGTCCCCTCCCATATAGATATTGAGAACCGGTGCATCCTTTTTGACCTTCAGCACGGTAAAATCCAGCAGGATATTGCGGTTATTGACAATATTGTCAATCATATCCGCGACCGCATCACCGACATAAGCATATTTCTTCGCCGATTTGCGTG
>JBGVFC010000048.1:0-39404 GCA_045120755.1 Agathobacter sp.
TATCTTCCTTTGTTCCTTGCATCCTAACCTTAATCATGTAATCACCTTACTTTCTAATGCAACCATATGAGCTGCACCTAACGCTGTATAATTCATCTTTTTTTCACTCCTTTAATACTCAAATCTTGGGTCCAAACGAAATCCTTCTAAGTACTCATCCAACACGTCCGTATTTACCAGACACAATTGACCTACTTTGTACACTGCTCCTGCTTCCTTTGATATCTCTTGGAACTTTGTCATTCCCATAGAATAAAGCTCTGCACCTTCCTTGTAGCGTACAAACTTTTTCTTACGCTCTTTGGCTTTCTTGTAATCGTACTTTTCTCTTGTTGCTTCCATAGTCGTCTCCTTTCAAATTTAAACTTTTCTGTAAACGCAAAAAGAGGCTATTTCCTAAAATTTCTTTTAGAAAATAACCTCTAATAATAGATGTTACTGTATTCGTTTAAACTTTTTAAGATTACATACTGTTACGGACTTTTACGTACTCTAATGACAATTTGATGTCTTTTTGTTGTCTTTTGCACTCCAAAAACCCCGCAAACCCTTGATTTTACTGGATTATTTATCCAATGACTTCATTGTCGGGAACAGCAGTACATCCCTGATCGCCGGGCTGTCCGTCAACAGCATAACCAGACGGTCAATACCGTATCCGATACCACCGGTCGGCGGCATTCCGATTTCAAGCGCATTCAGGAAATCCTCGTCTGTGTGCTCTGCCTCATCATCGCCTGCGGCTGCATTTGCGTCCTGCTGTGCGAAGCGCGCACGCTGGTCGATTGGATCGTTGAGCTCGGAGTACGCGTTGCACATCTCCCATCCGTTGATGAAAAGCTCAAAACGCTCTACCTTACTCGGGTCGGAAGGCTTCTTCTTGGTCAGCGGTGAAATCTCGATTGGGTGATCCATAACGAAGGTTGGCTGAACCAGTTTGTCCTCAACAAACTCTTCGAAAAACAGGTTGAGGATGTCGCCCTTCTTATGACGCTCTTCGTATTCGATGCCCTTTTCCTTCGCAAGCGCCTTGGCTGCTTCGTCGTCCGGCACCTGTGCAGGATCGTCGAAATCAACACCTGCATATTTCTTAACCGCTTCTGTCATGGTAATGCGCTCAAACGGCTTGCCAAAATCAATTTCCACGCCGTTATAGCTGATTACTGTTGTGCCGCAGACCTTCTCTGCGAGATATTTGAACATGGATTCTGTCAGTTCCATCATACCGTAGTAATCGGTATATGCCTGATACAGCTCCATCAATGTAAATTCCGGATTGTGTCTGGTATCGACACCCTCGTTGCGGTACACGCGGCCGATTTCGTACACGCGCTCAAGTCCGCCTACGATTAATCTCTTCAGGTAAAGCTCAAGGGAGATACGAAGCTTAACATCCTCATTCAGCGCATTGTAATGCGTCTCGAAAGGTCTTGCTGCGGCCCCGCCGGCATTGCTTACCAAAGTAGGGGTTTCTACCTCCATAAAATCACGTCCGGCAAGGAAATTACGGATTTCCTTCAAAATCTGGGAACGCTTTACAAAGGTATCCTTTACTTCCGGATTCATGATTAAGTCTACATATCTCTGGCGGTAACGCACATCGGTATCGGTAAGTCCGTGGAACTTTTCCGGAAGAATCTGCAGGCTCTTGGAAAGCAGGGTTACTTCTTCTGCATGGATGGAAATCTCGCCGGTCTTGGTTCTGAATACAAATCCCCTGATTCCGAAAATATCACCGATATCGGACTTCTTGAAATCTGCATAGGACTCTTCCCCGATGCTGTCTCTTGCCACATATACCTGAATATTGCCCTTCAGGTCGGAAATATTGCAGAAGGATGCTTTTCCCATGACGCGCTTAAAAAGCATACGTCCGGCAAGCGATACCACCTTCTTCTGTGATTCCTCCATGGTCTCCGGGTCGAAGAACAATTCCTCGAAATTGTCCTTAATCTCGGTGCTGTGATGTGTCACATCATATTTTGTAATGACAAATGGGTCCTTCCCATTGTCCTGTAATGTCTGTAACTTCTCGCGGCGTACCTTCAGCAACTGGTTCAAATCCTGCTGCGGTGCCTGCTGCTTTGCGTTATTTGGCTCAGCCATATCTGCCTCCTTATCCTATCCCTGTTGTAGGTCGTCTCTTATGCGTTAACATCAGATCTCTGAATCTGAAGAACCTTGTACTTGAGCTCGCCCATCTGAGTCTCAACGGTAATCTCATCGCCAACCTTCTTGCCAAGCAACGCGCGGCCGACCGGTGATTCATTGGAAATCTTGCCCTTTAAGCTGTTTGCCTCGGTGGAGCCGACAATCTTATAATCCAGTTCTTCATCATATTCACAATCTAAAATCTTAACCTTGCAGCCGATGCTGATTTTCTCTAAATCAACCTCTTCCTCTACAACAACCTCTGCGTTCTTTAAGATTTTCTCAATCTGCTCAATACGTGCTTCGATATCGCGCTGCTCATCCTTAGCTGCATCGTACTCTGCGTTCTCGGATAAGTCACCCTGCTCACGAGCTTCTTTAATCTTCTGTGAGACTTCTTTACGTTTTACAACCTTTAATTCCTCTAACTCGTCTTCCAATTTTTTGAGACCTTCGTAGGTCAAGATGTTTTTCTTATCCATGCTTTTTACCCTTCTCTTTTATAAAATTTTGATTCCTTACCGGAAAAAACTGCCTAATATAACTAACGTATTATAGCGAATTCGCCATTTACTGTCAAGCCTTGCCGCAGCGCCCTTTGCGCTTTACAGGCCACCGGATTCCTATACTGCATGCGCAATTCTGCCCAGCAGCTCCTCCAGTTGTTCATACGTCTCCACCTCATTAATCTGGCCGCGAAAACGTGCGGAATTCGGATAACCGCTGGTGTACCAGGCGGCATGCTTGCGAATCTCATGCATACCGGTATATTCACCCTTATATGCAATCATCATCCGCGCATGGCGAAGCATCATCTCCGACATCTCGGACAAATCCGGCCGGGCAAGATGCTCACCCGTCTTAAAATAATGAAGAATCTGCTTAAATATCCACGGGTTGCCCTGTGCACCCCGCCCGATCATAAAGCCATCGCAGCCGGTCTGCTCTTTCATGGCGATTACCGCCTCCGCGCTTGTCAAATCTCCATTGCCAATGACCGGTATGGATACCGCCTCCTTGACCTTGCGGATGATATCCCAGTCTGCCTTCCCCGAATAATACTGTTCACGGGTTCTTCCGTGTACTGCCACTGCTGCCGCACCGGATTCCTGCGCGATATGCGCCATCTCCACGGCATTGACATGCTCCTCGTCAAACCCCTTGCGAATCTTGACGGTAACCGGCTTTTTGATTGCTTTGACTGTTTTTTCAATAATCTGCCCCGCCAGCAGCGGATTCTTCATCAACGCAGAACCTTCGCCATTGTTGACGATTTTGGGAACCGGACACCCCATATTGATATCTAAGATATCAAACGGAAGCTCCTCAATCTGGTGGGCTATCTGCGCCATAATATCCGGTTCTGAACCAAACAGCTGCAGGGAAACCGGATTCTCTGCCGGGTCAATGGTAAGCAGCGCATGTGTATTGCGGTTCTTGTAGAGAATCGCCTTGGCACTGACCATTTCCATACACAGAAGCCCTGCGCCCTGCTCCTTACACAGTAAGCGAAATGGCAGGTCGGTCACACCTGCCATTGGAGCTAATATCAAATTGTTCTCTAAAGTCACATTCCCTATCTGAAGGGACTCTATCCTGTTCTCGTTCATATGATACCTATATTATGCGTCATGCCGCCTTTCTTATTCCTCGAATCCTTCTCCCAGAAAGCGCACCTTATAGTAAGTCTCCAGTCCTTCGAGCAGCTCTCTTTTGTTGTTCTGGTACTGCTTGATTTTCAGGGCACTTCCGATTTCATCGTAAAAATAATCATTTTCCTCACAGGCGGTCCGAAATTCCAGTTCGCCGTCCTCGGTAAAAATAAGCTGCAGTATGCCTCCCACATCCTCGGTAAAAAGCACACACATAATCTGCAGTTCTTCCTGAACGTCAGAAGGAAGCTCCTTAAAATTATCGTTAAAATAGTATTTCTGATTATATGCATTGGCTGCGCAGAGCACAACCTCATCTTCTTCCTTATACATAGCCATTGATTCCTCTCACTGATACTTCACCGCTGGATACTAATCTTCTGGATTCCCAGGTATCCACAATCAGCTCACCTTTCTTTGTGATACCCAATGCTTTTCCCTCAAACGGAGCCTTCGGGTCTAATACCTTAACAGACTTCTGCAGATTCACAAGCATGGAATTGTACTCCTTCATCAGACCGCTCAAATCCTCCGTCTGCAGGAAAATATCATAATATTCTTCAAAATACTCCAGTATTTTTTCGATAATATCTGCCCGGTGAAAATGCCGGCCGTACTCTAAATACAGTGAGCCCGCCTTATCGCAAAGCTCTTCCGGAAATTCCTCGTTGTGTACATTGATTCCAATTCCGATTACGATGTGATTGATGTAATCAAACTGCGCACTCATCTCCGTCAAAATCCCACAGATTTTCTTATCATGCACCACAATATCGTTAGGCCACTTAATCTGCGCTTTTTCTCCGGTCACATCGGAAATTGCCTTGGCAACAGCCAGTGCCGAAACCAGCGTCAGCATGGAGGCATTGTTCGGGTTAATCTCCGGTTTGAGCAGAAGCGTCATGAAAATTCCGGTTCCTGCCGCAGATTCCCAACTGCGCCCGCGGCGTCCGCGGCCAGCCGTCTGCCGGTCCGCTACAACCAGTGTACCGCCCGGATACCCCTGCTCTGCCAGTTCTTTTGCCTTGATGTTCGTGGAGTCGATTGTGTCAAAATAGAAAATCTCCTGCCCCGCCCATGCGGTCCTGCGGATGCTCTGCAGTTCTGCCGTACTCATGGTATCCGGTGCGCTGACCAGATGATAGCCCTTGTTCTGGACTGCCTCAATCTCATAACCTGCTTCCTTGAGCTGATTGATAGTCTTCCACACGGCTGTTCGCGATACCCCGAACTGTCTGCATAGTTCCTGTCCGGAGACATATCCATCCGTCTGCCGGAGCATGGTGAGTATCTTCGTTTTCATATAAAACCTCTTTTTCTAATCGGATAATGTTGCTTTCATGATTGCTTTGATGGAGTGCATACGGTTCTCCGCCTCATCAAACACAACGGAACGGCTGCCCTCGAACACCTCATCCGTTACTTCAAGCTCCTGCAATCCGAACTTCTCATAGACCTGCCTGCCAATCGTGGTCTTAAGGTCATGGAAGGCCGGCAGACAGTGCATGAAGATGGCAGTGTCTTTTGCCAGCTCAAATGCCTTGGCGTTGACCTGATATGGGGAAAGGTCTGCGATTCGCTCTGCCCATACCTCCTCAGGCTCTCCCATGGATACCCATACGTCGGTATAGATGACATCCGCATCTTTCGTTGCCTCTGCCACATCCTCTGTCAGCGTAATGGTTGCTCCGGTCTCCTCGGCAGTCTTCCGGCAGTACGCTACCAGCTCATCATTCGGAAAATACTTTTTATTCGTGCATGCAACAAAATTCATGCCGAGCTTCGCACAGGTCACCATCAGGGAATTGCCCATATTGTAACGCGCATCGCCCATATAGACGAACTTCACACCCTCTAAATGTCCCAAATGCTCGCGAATGGTAAGCATATCCGCAATCATCTGTGTCGGGTGGAATTCATTGGTCAGTCCGTTCCATACAGGGACTCCTGCATATTTTGCAAGCTCTTCCACTATTTCCTGACCGTATCCGCGATATTCGATTCCGTCAAACATTCTTCCCAGCACGCGGGCGGTATCTGCAATGCTCTCCTTCTTGCCAATCTGTGAACCACTCGGATCCAGATAGGTAACATGCATTCCAAGGTCATGTGCAGCTACTTCAAAGGAACATCTGGTTCTGGTACTTGTCTTCTCAAAAATCAATGCGATATTCTTGCCAATCAGGCTGTCATGCATGATTCCCTGCTTCTTTAAGCTCTTCAATTCCGCGGAGAGATCAATCAGATAACGAATCTCATCCGGTGTATAGTCCATTAATTTTAAAAAATTACGCCCTTTTAAAGTCATGATGTTCTCCTCCTAGTCGACAATGTACATATTTTACTCCTTTTTCCGCAAGATTACAAGAAAGCAACCGAAAAAGCCGAATGAATATGGTTATCCCATAGTCACTCGGCTTGTAAGTGCGTTTTATTGCTGTTTGGAACCTGTTTTAATAGAATACCACTACATCAATGACAGTTCCGGCATGACCGGAAGATGCCAGCTTAAAAGCGGTTGCACCGTTCGTATTGTCCGCACCGGCGAGCGCTGCCTGTGCTGCTGCATATGCGGTATCACTTACACCGCTTGCAAGACGGCTCTCAAGACGTCCTGAGGATGCCGGTCCAAACTGACGACTCTGATAGATTACATCATATACGGTATTCGGATAATTTCCGCTCTTGACACGGTTTACAACTACCGCTCCGACTGCGAGCTGACACTCATAGGACTGTCCGCCTGTCTCACACTGAATCAGTGCGGCCAGAAGTGTCACATCATCTGCCGAAGCTGCCAGTGAGCTTCCCTGTACGGTTCCGCTGCTTGCGGTCTGGTTGGCAGCAGCTGCCGCCTGTGCCTTTGCCTTCTTCTCTGCAGCAATGATTGCTGCTTCTTCTTCCATGGTAATTGCCTTGCCGGTCTTTAATCCGACCGTTACATACTCTGCGCTGACATAACAGGTGGTTGACTTATATTTCACAGCTACCCAGCCCTCTACCGGCTCTGCTTCTGTATCTACAACAAGCTCGTTATGCTCTTCCAGTGATTTTACCGCATCCGAATCAACGGATGGTGCCGTGCGGACGCGAAGCCCGTTGGTCAATACCGTAGCTACGGTATCAAAATGTTCCTTTGCATAAGCAAGTGCATCTGTTCCGAATACACAATATTCGTTCTTGACATATCCCTCTACATTGCCGGAGGAAATCTTTGTCCACTCAGCGCCCTGCTCTACGATTGTTGCCACATCTCCTACACGGAGCTTTCCAACCAATTCGGATTCTGCGTCTGCGGCAACGCGTACATTCAATGCCTTCTCGACATCTGCCATCAGATAATTCTGCCATTCAAGTTCTTCTTCGGTAAGGCTTTCCTCTTCCGTTCCCTCTGCGGATGCTGTCACATAATCAACTACTTCCCGCTTGATGGTGAGCGGACTCTGCAAACGTGCGTCTGCCTCTAATTCATAATCAGATAATACGGTCGCAATACCTGCGGTCGCAGAACCTTCGAATCCTGCATCTGCAACTTCCATCGTTACCTGATTGTCATCTGCTGTGTGTCCCTTTGTGGTATCATTTGTAAACATTGCTGTAATAGATAATGCTGCTGCCAATGTCGCAACGGCCGCACATTCTATCCATTTTTTGCTTGGCTTCATATATACCTCCAAAATTTGCATTTCGTTCTTTTTAACATTTTGTTTCAAATGTTACGAACTTATTACACGCGCATTATAGCAAACGGAAATAGTTTTGTCAAATTTTTCTTGGAAAATATTGGATTTATTATCACATTTTTCGCTTTCCTCATAGAAAAAGGTAGGAAAAATCAATCCATCCCCCGGCAAAATATCCAAAAAAAGAAACTGCATCATGCGATTTTTTGTAATATTCTGACAACTTCATTCCTGTTGCCTAATTATTACCTATAAAAAATACACATAAATGCAGTTTCTTCTTAATTTACGCTTATAGTTACCTATATTTTTATTATAACCGCTTCAGTAACTCTTCTCTTGCATCCTCATAGCCCGGCTTGCCAAGCAATGCGAACATATTCTTCTTATAGCTCTCTACACCCGGCTGGTTGAATGGATTTACTCCAAGCAGATATCCGCTGATACCTACTGCAAACTCGAAGAAGTAGAATAACTCTCCTAAGTAGAATTCGTTCTGCTCCGGAATCTTGACCATAAGATTCGGAACATTGCCGTCGGTGTGTGCTAAAATGGTTCCATTCATGGCACTTCTGTTGACGAAATCCATGTTCTTGCCTGCAAGATAATTTAATCCGTCCAGATCAACCGGCTCTTCGTTGATGACAATCTCCTCACGGGATGTCTCAATATTCAGTACGGTCTCAAACATCAGGCGGGCTCCATCCTGAATGAACTGTCCCATAGAATGAAGATCTGTGGTAAGGTCAACGGATGCAGGGAAAATACCCTTCTGGTCCTTTCCTTCGCTCTCGCCGTAAAGCTGCTTCCACCACTCAGCTACATAATGGCAGCATGGCTCATAGTTGGCAAGCACTTCAATGCTCTTGCCCTTGCGAAGCAGGATATTGCGCACTGCTGCATACTGAAGGGAATCATTCTCTGCAAAGCTCTGCTCCAAAGCAAGCTTTCTTCCCTCTGCTGCACCGGCCATCAACTGATCAATGTCTGCACCGCTTACTGCGATTGGAAGAAGACCAACAGCGGTAAGAACAGAGAAACGTCCTCCTACATCATCCGGTACAACGAAGGTCTCATATCCTTCTTCATCAGCCAGATGCTTCAATGCTCCCTTTGCCTTGTCAGTAGTTGCATAGATACGCTTTGCAGCGCCTTCTTTGCCATACTTCTGCTCTAACTTCTCCTTGAATACACGGAAAGCAATTGCAGGCTCGGTTGTAGTACCTGACTTGGAAATAATATTAACGGAGAAATCCCTGTCACCAACTACATCAAGCAGCCCCTTTAAATAAGTTCCGCTGATGCTGTTTCCTGCATAATAAATCTCCGGTGTCTTGCGTGCTTCCTTAGAAAGATTGTTATAGAAGCCATGTCTTAAAAATTCGATGGCTGCTCTTGCACCAAGGTAAGAACCACCGATACCAATTACAATCAATACCTCTGAATCAGACTGAATCTTCTCTGCAGCCTGCTTAATTCTGGCAAACTCATCCTTATCATAATCTACCGGAAGGTCAATCCATCCTAAAAAGTCATTCCCTGCTCCGCTCTTGGATACCAGCTGCTCCTTTGCGTCTGCAACCAGTTTCTCCATATAAGAAACTTCTTCATCGCTGATAAAAGCAGATGCTTTTGAATAATCAAATGTAACTTTACTCATCTTCTCGCTCCTTTGTGTTGTACTATTTCTATGTACCGTATGTAATTGTAGCAAAGCCCCATCTAATTATCAAGGGAAAATTTCTTGCAAAACCGTTGAAATCAAGCGATTTTGCTCTTCCTCCACACGGCTTTTTGCATCATCCCGCAGCACAGTTTCTTCTATATTAATTTGTTTTGGTTCTTTCTGCTGCTGTTTTGCTTCTTCGCCTCCCTCTGCGGACTCCTCATCCATGATAACGGACAAATAATTCTGCACGCAGTCCGTAACCATGTCCAGCTTCTTCTTGGTCGCCCGGACCTTCTTAAGACACACAATCAGAATTGCAATCAGCACACAATCACATCCTATTACAATTCCTACTCCATAGTTTTGCAAAAATGTAAGCACTTCATTCATATTCTCCTATTTTCCTTCCTTTCCTCTTTTTTCCTGCTAATCAGATTATAAGTCAAATATTTTCCACATAAAAGTAGGCTTGTCCGTGTTTTCACCGCAAGTTTTTCCACTTTCTGACACGCTTTCCCCAATAACGACGGCAATCGGGAATACAGTTCTTCCTTTTTGCGAAAAAGACACCGTTTTTTAAAGTTTCTTTCTTGACTTTTAAAGTTTGGAGTATAATATATAGTAAATGAATTTACATAGAAAGGATATCTACTATGAAGAAAATCGTTATGACAGGCGGCGGAACCGCCGGTCATGTTACTCCCAATATTGCTTTAATGCCCGCATTGAAAAAAGCCGGATATGAAATTTCTTATATCGGTTCTTACAACGGAATGGAAAAAGGTCTCATTGAAGCACAGCACATCCCTTATTACGGAATCTCCTCCGGCAAGCTGCGCCGCTACTTTGACCTTAAAAATTTCTCAGATCCTTTTAAAGTAATCAAAGGTTATCGGCAGGCAGTTACCTTATTGAAGAAAATCAAGCCGGATGTTGTTTTTTCAAAAGGAGGCTTTGTGTCCGTTCCTGTCGTGCTTGCTGCAAAACACTGCCATATTCCTGCAATCATCCACGAATCCGATATTACACCGGGGCTTGCCAACAAAATTGCCGTACAGGGTGCCAAAACTGTATGCTGCAACTTCCCTGAGACACTAAAGTACTTGCCGGAAGGCAAAGCCGTATTGACCGGCTCTCCAATCCGTCAGGAATTATTCAAGGGCAACCCGGAAAAAGTCCGTAAACTATGCCATTTCCCGGATGACTCCAAGCCTGTTCTTATCATTATAGGTGGAAGCTCCGGTTCGAAGGTAATCAACGAAGCTGTCCGAAGCATATTGCCGGAATTACTGGAAAAATTCTACATCATCCACTTATGCGGCAAGGGAAATTTAGATGATACCTTAACCGGCTTAAGCGGATATGCACAATTCGAATATGTCAGCTCGGAGCTTCCGGATATGCTCGCTCTTGCAGACATGGCTGTATCGCGTGCCGGAGCCAATTCCATCTGTGAACTGCTTGCCCTGCATAAACCGAATCTTTTGATTCCGCTTTCTGCTGCTGCAAGCCGGGGCGACCAGATATTAAATGCCCGCTCCTTTGAAAAACAGGGCTTCTCCTATGTATTGGAGGAAGAACAGCTCAACGAACAGAGCTTACTCAAGGCAATTTTACAGGTATATGACAATCGGGATACTTACAAAAATGCTATGTCTGACAGTGGACAGATGGATTCCATCGGAACCATTGTAGAACTGATTGAAAAAGAAGCGAACTCGAATAACGAAAAATAGGACGCAGACAGGAGTTCCCCTATCATGGGGAGACTCCTGTTTTTCTGTGTGCCGAAAGAGCGGTCGCCCCGCCCATACCATTCGCATTTACAGCTTCATTTCCTTGCAAATTTCCTTCATCTCTTCATCGGAAAATTCCACATGTCTCCATGAAAGAGTATGCTTATCATTGTCTTTTTCGTATCTTGGAATCAGATGCATATGGAAGTGAAATACCGTCTGTCCGGCAACTTCCCCATTATTCTGCACAATATTATATCCGTCACACTTCAACACCTCTGTCTCATGCGTGATGATCTTCTGTGCAAGCTTTGCGGCTTTTCCCAGCACTTCACTGTCAATCTCATATACATTTGCATAATGATTCTTCGGCAGAATCAACGCATGACCTCTTGTTGCAGGACTCGCATCAAGGATTGCCTTAAATTCCTCGTCTTCATAAATTGCGTTTGTGGGAATCTCCCCATTGGCCAATTTGCAAAAAATACAGTTCGAATCTTTCATTTCTTCTGCTCCTTTATAATTATTATTAATTGCACTTTTTTCCATCAAATGCTAAACTCTACTATTGTGGAGGAAAACTGCTTATGTTAAATAACGATGAATATCTAAAAATCTTTCATGATATGAAAAATTCCGTTGCCGTAATCGGCTGTTCTCTTCAACTTATGGAAAAACAGCATCCGGAGGTATCCGGCTATTCTTATTGGAAGGACACCATGACAGACCTGCAAACCTTACAGCATCTGATTACGGAGACTTCCGCCTGCTCCCTGTATAAAAACCCAAAACAGGTTGAAGTGAACCTGTATGATTTTATTGCCTCCTTTGAGCAATCTATGAGCGATATATTTCCGGAAAATGTTAACATCATCTATGATGTCCCAGACGATTTATCCAATTGCTCTTTTGATCCGCTTTATATGAAAGAAGTGCTCATCCGGCTTTTTGATAACGCAAATGATGCCATTTTAGAAGAAGGCACAATTACCCTGCGCGTATCCCAGACCTCCAATCAGCTATTCTTTGAAGTGGAAGATACCGGTTGCGGAATGTCTCCCGAAGTAATACCCTCTATTTTTCAGGCACTCTATTCTACCAAAACAGGAAAATGCGGTCTGGGACTTACGGTAGTCAAAGAGATTGTCGAAAACCTCAAAGGAACCATATCCGTTGAATCGGCTGTCAATACCGGTTCCAAATTCCGCATTTGCCTTCCTATTATTAATTAAACTTAAAAATCTGATCCAATGTTCTTAACGTCTTAAAATTACCCTTTGCAGTCATCTCCCCCGTCATGAAAGCCCGCTGGAAGGTCATTCTTCCTTCCACGATGGACTGCATGATTTCTGCCGGCAACTTGGCATATACATCAATATTCTCTTCCTGACCATAATGGATATTGAGTTCTTTTCCCTGCACCGCAATATATAACGGCTTCTTACATCCATCAATCAGAAAAGAATAACTTGCCTTAAAATCTTCCTGCGGAACAAAATGAGACCGCAGCTGTGCAATATACGGTGTATCCTCTTCCTTCTGCGCCTGACCCAACATATCCTTGAACATGCTTGCCAGTTCTTCGATATCCTCTTTCTGCTTCTTGACATAGGTATCATCCGATACATACTGTGACAACTGCTCGCTCTCCTGAGGAGTCAGATTCATCTGCTGTGTACGAAGAACATTCTTCTTAACGGCAAGATTACTGGTTGGCAGACTCTTCATCTTCTGTGAAATCGTCCGATACAGATTTTCCGCCTTTTTCTCTATAATCAGATTATAATCCTCATTCATCTTAAATGTAGCCAGATCCTCAACATATCCACACAGACCGGAGCACGGCAGACCGCCTAAAATCTCCCACGCATTCATTAAAGATAATTCACCTTCACGCTCCCCATATGTAGTGGACATCACTATCGGCTGCATATATGTACTGCTAATCTTCTCCTTATCGCCATAGAACCAGCATGCATCCAGAAACTGCTGCATATATCCACCGATACCAAGCCACTCAATGGTGGTCGCAAGGATAATTCCATCCGCATCTTTAAAGGTCTGCGGCAGGGTTGCAATCTCATTTTTGCGCTCATATATATTATATCTTTCGACATTCACACGAAGTTCGAGTAAAACGCTCTCCATCTTGTCCAGTACATAAAGTGTCGGATCATCTAACAATCCTCTTCCGCCATAGTAAATATTTATCTTCATTCGCTACCTCACCAACCATAAAACGTATGATTCAAATTTTCGTTATTATGTTTAGTATATTGATTTTTTCATATAAAATCAATAACCCTCTTTAAATGAAGCGATATTTTACATCTGCAAAACGAATGATATCATTGCAGCACAATTTTCTCTTTTCTTTGTATGACAGCGCAACATCATTGATGTAGGTTCCATTTGTGGAATTCAAGTCCTCCAGATAATATTCTTCTTCCCTGCACTCAATCTGTGCATGGAAGTGACTGATTGTATTTTTAGGAATGACGATATCTACTCCCTCTCCCTGTCCAAGCTTTTCTGTCCCGCTGTGTAATTTTATGTTCTCAAAATTTTCGAAGCCTTCATACAGCAGGAGTCCTTCCGGATGCTCTCTGTAATCACTCAGACATATCGTGGGATTGATTGCAGCACTGCCCTTCTCCTCCCTCTGACATCTCTGCATCTCCTGACGCACCTCCTCCTGATATGCTTCCTCCTGATATACCTCCTGGGGATAGACAATCTGTATCCTTTGCTTTTCTTCCCGGGTTCTGCCGGATGGATTCTGCTTCAGCTTTTCTTTCCACTCCTTCCAGATATTCTTCATCTGCTGATAAGAACCGGACGCAGAATCGGAAGTTCCGGCTGCTTTTTCTTCTCCGAAAAATGCAAGTTTTGCCTTATCCCATATGGATGCTTTTGTGCTTCCCGCTTTTGTTCCTCCCGTTTTAGTATTGTCTGTTTTTTTGTTCTCGGATTTGATATTGGCGGTCTGTCTATTGTCCGATTTTTTACTTTCCTGCTTTCGGTTGTCTGGTATTCTGTTTTCCGGTTTGCGGGTTTCCACCACCCTTTTTCCTGTCTTTTCGGTGTCTCTTGCCATCGCATTCCTGTTTTCCGTAATCAGATTCCGTATGTCCATGATACTATATCCATCATCCAGCGTCTTTTCGTAAATGGCGTATGCCATCTGAACTGCCATAGCATCTTTGTGGTCAATTTTGGTAAGCAGAAATTCCATCAATTGTTGAAACTCCTTAGAAACAGACTCCTTTGCTCCCGGATAAATGGTAAAAATAATCTCCTGATTGCTGTTTGTAATAAATATAAATTCCGGATCGAGCAGCAGGCGGTCTGCATTTAAGAGATTCCACTCCAATATCTCAATCTCACTACATATACTGACAATAATCTTCTCAATAAAATCAATCCCCAATGCCTTTACATGACAATAAGTGTCTAAGGACTGGCGTCCGGATATGTTGTACCAGTACTGTCCTCCTCCATCAACATAACATTTCTCAACCGGAAGAAGCCCCGGAAGTTTTTTGCGGAGCATCATTTTCTCATCAAACGCTGCATCATAACTGGCAGGAATCTTCATGTAACTCCCTGTTAAATTTCTTTCATATATGACTTCTCTATTTATCACCTGTTAGCTCTCCTATTCCTTGAATTCGATAAAAATCTCTGACCTCCCACAACTGCTCTACCAACTCATATTCCTGTTGTGTACATATTTCGTCATACAATTGAAAACTCATCTGCATGGCAAAGAACATGACAAACAGCAACATCGGTATCGTCAGCGCCGCTTCTACGGTATAACTTGCTTTTAACAGTTTTGCCACTATAACAGCCACCTTTCTATACAAAATCCCACAAGCAGAAACGGTGCAAATGGAATTTCATAATTCTTTCCCTTTTTTAATACAACCACCAGAATCAGCGCATACAGACCGGCCAGACTCAAGGCCAGCATACACAGTCCGAGCATGCTTCCCCAATCCAGATAACAACCGATTGCCAGCATAAGCGCTCCGTCCCCGTATCCAACCTGCTCCCTGCCAAGCCATGCCAATAACAGACAGATTCCCCCCGGAACAAGTGCCAGAAATACTTCCGGATAAAATTCATGACTGATAATCCGAATCGCAATTCCTGCCGCACCCAGCAAAATAGTTCCCACCAACGGTATTTTTTTCGTCAAAATGTCACACACTGCATGAAGTGCCAACCCTGCCATCAGAATGACCGTTCCCATATAGTCCATACTACCTCCATCATCTTGCACACTTTGTGCACGCCGGTCTGGTTCCCACCTCTGACAACCTGACCTGATAAATCGTCCTTTTTAAACCACTGCAGGATAAATCTGTGTGATACGCAGTCCCGTAATCCGTGATATAAACCCAATTCACGCCCTTATTTTCTGCCGCGCACAGCTCGCACGCGTAGTATTTGTGTTCGCTTTTGTTCCGCAAAGCCTCTAAATTCGCCATTTTCGTGCCGTGAACCGATAAATCCAGATAATTACAGGAGCGTGTGCTATGATATACACTTCCATAATCCGTCACAAATACCCATGGATTCTCCTCCGGCTGCCTCGAATTTCCTGTCCATTTGTGACTTTTGCTTTCCTGACAAACCAAAATATGCCCAATTGAGAAGGAAAAAAACGGAAATTTTATTATATAATCTGCCTTTAATTTTACATATTCTCCCGAAAAATCCGATGCAATCAGGCTAATACCGGCGGTTCCACCATAGATATAATCCCCGACTCCATCATAATCCGACAATGCTTCCTGAAAATATGCTTCCGCCGATATAAAACCCGCTGCAGCGGTATCTATTTCACTGCATACAGCAGCCGTTTTTCTGCTGGCATAGGATAATGCACTGTATACCTGTGTTTCAACCTGCATTACCCGGAACCAAAATAAGATTCCGGCCAGAAAAAGACTGACCAGGGGAATAATTACAGCCGCCTCAACCGTGAAGGAGCCCTTCACTTGCCGGGTGAATAAGGGTGCCCTATTGACTCCGGCGCTAACCTGTTTTGCTCTATACATCGGGAGAGATTTTTTGTGTACATGAACGAAGCTGAAAATCAAAAGAGACACCCTTACTCACCCGCCTTCCAATATGAATACCTGTATTGATTCTGCACGGAAAAGTAGCTTTTTTTGTCCTTTGTAAGGCTGTCCATCCCCATAAAAATGGTGTGGTATCTGTAACAAAAGCTGATATCTGCATCCACAATCAGATGATCCATCCGGAAATTCCCATAGCCCTCCAGTTGACAGATACTTAGCTCCTGCAGATCCATAGCCCGGTATGCAAGCTGCTTTTTCGCCTTTGAGAGCAGAAAAATCTGCAGATAATTGTTATAGCTCAGTCCCATCTCGCTTTCTATTGCTGCCATATCCCCGGAAAATACCTCCGACAGATTCTTAATATCAGAACTCCATGTCTGATCACTTTTCATCAGTGCTATTTTCTTCCCCTGCAGCAGGGCGCGCACATCCAGAATACTCTCCGCATAGGCCCACGCCGCAAGCAACGCCACCTGAACAACCTGAACCACAATTGCATTACAGCTCTCCCCTGCAATTGCGAGTGCAATGCCCTCTACCAGAAGCTTTTTGTCAGAATCCGTTGCCAGATAAGCCAGATTGGCTGCTTCCCTCGTTGCCAGCAACAGATTTGCCGTCTTCTTTAAATTCTCTATATCCGATTCCTCTCCAAACAACAGATATTCCTGCTCATATGCGAATGCATGCCCTTCCATCGGACTGGTATAATTGGAAAAACAGGTGTTCAGATAGATGTAAAACAACATCTCCCCATACCAATCCATATCCGGCTTCTGTTGCATGGTTCCCACGCATAACTCCCTGTGTGAGAGCAGATTCTTCTTCTCCACACCAACCTGTGAAAGAGCCTCCTTATCCGTTGCCAGCACGCTTAAAATTCCCTTGGATTTGGCAGTCTGAACCAGTTTTAGCGGATTATCGTCCAATTCCACCGGTGTGGCACACCCGCTCTGGGATATCAGATTTTTATCAATATATACATCCCCATCCGGCTCTTTGCCATCCACTGCCTGAAGTGCCATATCCTCCGTAATTGCACAATCCGAGGTGTTCTCCGTAAGCTCATTCACGGATTCATACCGGCTATATATAAGCTTTGCCGTCTCATACAACAGATTGTTTTCCATATAGGATGCGACTGCTGCCTGATAGACAGCTCCATCACAGTCTGTAAGAAGCTGATAATCTTCTATGGTAATCTCAGACGCCTCCATCTGCAGATGGTTGCTTTGAAACCGGTTATTGTCCAACGCCACCGGCCCCATATTGTCGTTGGATAAAGTAAGCATATCATCCTCCAGATTACGGATTCCTTCTTCCAGCTTTGTCCCATCGGCACTAACCCCCAGCAAATGGTAATTCTCCCACAATGGAATCTCATACCCCGCAAACATGGATTCTGCGACGGAAGCGCTGTTAATCCTCGCAATTTTATGAATTTCCTGTGCACGCGCTGCTTCCAGCAGGGTAAATAAAAATCCCGCGATCAGCATCATGCTGATTGCCGCAAAAACAGTCATGCTTCCGCGCATTTTCCCCATAGGCTATACCTGCCCTGCCGACTTATTGATGGTCTTAAAAATAGTGTTCACCAAATCCGTCAGCTGCTTCTTAAAAATGAGCACCAGAGCAATCAAAACCACCAGAATCAGTATCAGTTCGACGACTCCCACTCCGTCCTCTTCCATTAAAAAATTCTTAAATCCTAACATAATTTTTCTCCTTTCAGTTCATAAAACCAATAATTGCAGGCGCAATAACAATTGCCATCACAATTCCCATCATCAAAATCAAAGGAAAAAGCATCTTGGTCCCGGCTTCCTCGCCCAATTTTTTCGCAAGCATCCTTCTCTCCTCAAATGCCGTTTCCGATTCCTTCTCCAAAAGCTCACAAAGACCTCCCGTTCCCTTTTGCAGATTCTGAATCAGTATGCGGACGAACCGATGATACTCATGTAAACCGGTGCGTTCTCCAAATCTCTGGTATGCTGCGCGCTCACTTTCGCCCGCTTCCATCTCCCTGCTCGTTTTTAGCATCTCCTCATAAACCGGATTCAAAACAGCCTTATTTTTCTGCCTCTTATCGAAATAACGAGCGGAAATTCTATTCCAAGCCTGCTTTACAGACATCCCGGAACCCACCAAAACCGTCAATTTGCTTATCATATCGGGATATCCCAGCAAAAGCCGGCTGGCACGTTCCTTCCTCTCCTTCTTCTCCTTCTCCAGCCGGACAAGCGGTATGAGGAAAACGAACAGCAGCTCCATCAAAAACACCTTGAGTACCATATGCTGCTTTTCCTCCTGCCAGCGAAGTGTAATGCCATCCACTTCAACCGGCAGTTCTAACCGGTCCGCTCCCTTTTCGGACTGCTTCTCCTCAATGTCCCTGCGGATAGAAGCAAGCAGGTGCTCCTCCTGATTCAATTCCCTGGGATATGCCACAAAAGAAAAACAATAGAGCTCGCAGTATTCGTCACACCGCAATTCTGCCTGTACCCCAATCACGGAGCCTTCTTCATCCAGCATGTCATCAATCAGCTTTCCCTCCACATCAATCAAATCATAATCATCAAAATACCACTCCGCGCTGACACGTCCGTCCACATACGTCTTCTGTATCTGTACACACTCTGTCACATGGGAGAGAGTTTCACCGGACCGGCAAAAACTGTCATCAATCTCCTTCTTTGCCTGCGCAAACCATTCTGTCACCTCTTCATAGGTAGGGATTCTCTCCTCCACGGTTACAGAATATGGATAGTCCTCCAGCACCCCTTGCGCATCCAGCACAAGGCGTATCTCCTCCTCCCCATCTCCCATATTCCCGCGCGTCAGCAGATTTTCCCCTTCTATCGTCCTGTTAGACGCTTCCATAATTCCGGCCAGAATCAAAATCAGAACTCCGGCAATCAGAATGCCTATGATTTTCTTTTTCTCCATCCCTTACACCTCAATCGCCATCATCTTCTCCGCCAATAAAAATGCCACCACATATACTGCCAGGCATGCGGACATAAAAATCACTCCGGCCGCGTTTCCATATAGAACGCTCATATAATCTCTGGAAGAAATTTTCATATATGCAAGAATAAAAATCGGAATCACATCCATGACCTTCTGTTCCATTCTGCGCGAAGCAAAAAGCACTTCAATTTCCTGAGCAGTCTCCTGCTTCTGGCGCATATGCTCTGTCGTGTGCTCTATAATCCGCACAAAGTTGCCTCCTGACCTCTTCGCAAAGGAAAATACTTCCGAAAAACTCAAGATATCTTCAATTCCGGACCGGTTGGCAAAATCCTCGACCAACGGCTCCAGTGGATTGTTCAGTTCCACAGACTGATTGATTTCCTGCAGTTCGAGATACATATAGGAAGACGTACCATACAGTGACTCAATCTCCTTTTGTGCCTCCTTCCACGCATTTTCCAACGAATATCCTGCCAGCAGCGCCGTATTGACCACCCGCATTGCATCTAAAAACTGTGCGGACAGCTCCTGCCGGACTTTACGGATTCCCGCCTGTACGGTTCTTCTGCGAATCATGATATAGATGATGGGAAAAAGCACACACGCCCAATACGACTGGTAGAACAGATACGCCACCAGCAGAGTCAGGCCTGCTGCAAGGCACAGAATTTTTACATTTTCCATCCATGTCAGCCGGTATCTTGAATAATTCATATATCCAGCCCTCCCTCCAAAAGCCCTGCTGTGGCAAGCTTATCCCTATGGCATAAGGTTCCTGTTTTTTTCAGCTCCCCGACTACCCTGCCGTCTGCAAAGCCGCTTTCTTCAAACCGGTACAGCGTGTTCAGCACCGTCTGTCCCTCCTTGATTCCGACCACTTCCGTGATTTCGAGCACTCTTCTGCTCCGGTCACGCAATCTGCCCAACTGCACAATGATATCGATTCCGGAGGTAATCTGCTGCCGGATTGCCGACAGAGGCAGCTCCATTCCCATAAGCACCATCATCTCAAGCCGGGACAGGATATCCCTGCAGGAATTTGCATGACCGGTGGATAAGCTCCCATCGTGTCCGGTATTCATAGCCTGCAGCATATCAAAAGCCTCCTCTCCTCTGCATTCTCCTACGATAATCCTATCCGGGCGCATTCTTAGCGCTGTCCGAATCAGCTCACGGATGGTAATCGGCCGCACTCCCTCCATATTGGCATTTCTCGTCTCCAGCCGAACCAGATTTTTGATTCCCTGAATCTGCAGTTCTGCGGAATCCTCGATGGTAATGATCCGTTCCTCTTTTGGAATATACTGTGAGAGGGCATTCAAAAATGTCGTCTTGCCTGCACCGGTACCGCCGGATATGAAGATGCTGTAACGCGCCCTGACCAGAAGCTGTAAGAGTTGTGCGGCTTCCTGTGTAATGGAACCGGTCTTTATCAGCCCCTCCATGGTCAGCGGTGTATCCGGAAACTTACGGATGGTAAGTGCAGAACCATCCACAGACACCGGGGACAATACGATATTGACTCTTGAGCCATCCTCCAGTCTTGTATCCACAATCGGAGAGGCAAGATTGATCACACGGTTGTGCCGCGCTACAATTTGCTGCAGGATATCCAAAAGCCTCTCCTCCGACGAAAACGCTCCTTCCCACGGAAAGATGCGTCCGCCCTTTTCGTAAAAGATACAATTGGGACCATTGACCATAATCTCTGTCACTTCCGGATCATCTACAAGCTCCTGAATTGCATCGAGCTTGCGGAGCGAATTGAATACCTGCTGCTCAATCCGGACGCGCTCGTGAATGGATATGGATGTTTTTCGGGATTCCTGTGCAAGCTCCTGCGCAATCATGTCTTCAATTTCTTCATCCGAAGTATCACGGCTTAAATCCATGCGCTTTAATACATTTTCCCGGACGGTATGCACAATATTATCCAACTGCTGCCACTCCCGGAGTCATTCCTCGGATCATATCTCCGAATTCGTTCCATTTCCACTGCTCCACCAGGCGCTCGCATGACACTGCCGGATTGGTAAATATCGGAATCTGCACCGTCCTCATGCGTTCCGTAAGTGCCTTGTATCCGCGGCTTTCCAGTTCTTCCCGGAACTCATACTCCCTCCATTGGCTGAGTCCGCCCTGACTCTGCATAAAATAGACCTCCTGACACTGGTTCAGCAACTCGAAAAATCCGGTAAACCGCGAGCCGAGGTTGAGCAGAATCACTCCATAATCCAGCTCCTGTGTCAATAATTGCAGCAGCTTCATATAAACCGCCTGTCCGGCATCACACAGACATTCTGAATTTTCCACCGGATAGATATAGTCCACAAAATCCAGATGTCCGACACACGAGAGCAGCCTGCTCTTGCTGTATCTGCCGCCCTCCACCATAACCAACAGTTCCTCCAGCCCCATATCCGGTCTTTCCTTGATCAACTGCGAAAAACCGCTGTTCTCCTGCAAATCAAGGACCAGAACCCGCTCCTTCTCACTGAGAATGGACGCCAGTGTGACAACGAAGGGAAGCTGATATTCATTCTCCGACAGGGAATACACTGCCATAATCTGTGTCTTCTGCGGAATACTTCCCTCGCTTCTGACCGCCTGGATCTCCCCTCCGATATTCTTCAGGATTTCATCCACAATCTTGTTCACTTCCTGATATTTATCCACATATATGCCCCTTCCTTCTCCTTCCATAAGCGCCCGTTCCTCCTCCTTCTCCTCATCCAGAAGATATAAAAGCGGCTTTGAAACCGCCTGCTGCAGATTTTTCCACTCGGTGGAATAATCTGCGCACAGAAGCATGTCAAATGTTGCCTCCGCTTCCGGCGTAATCTGTGCAGGATTCGTAAAAATATGTAATTCAAATTGATTTCTGTAATGTCCCAATAGACAGTTTGTAAAGCGATTCTGGTATTCCGTATCGCCAATACATACTGCAAGTCTTACTTTTTGCATGACTGACCTCCCTCTAATAAAATTGCAGATACACCTTCGCAAGCGAAAGCCCCAGTACAATCGCAAGCGAAAAATGAATCCGGTTCCTTTTTTCCTTCGAGCCGCGCCCATAAGTTCTGTACTCTCCCTTTGCAAGTCCCCAGAAGTAGCAGCCTGCATTATGCAGTCCCTCCAGCAAGGTACCACAAAAAAGCATCTTCCCCAGCGAAATAACTGCTCCGACCACAAAGGAACATAACATGCACAAAACCAGTTCTCTGAAATTGACAAATCCACCTATAACGGAAAATAATTTGACATCTCCGGCGCCTATTACGCCCATAAGATAAAAAAGATACAACACGATAACCGGAAAGAATATGTTACATAGAACATGAATGAAATCTGACACTCCCCTACCAATAATTACCTGAAATGCCAGCGCGAGAATGATTCCCATGAGAATCAGCCGGTTACTGATTTTCATGTACTTAAAATCCAGTATCACTGCAAGGATCAGTATCCCATACAATACCAGATTCGATGCAATGACTGCATTCAACTCCTGCATCACCTCTTCTTTTTTTGTTGTGAATCGGATTATAGCAGGATATTTTCCATATGTCTAGTCCTTTTTCGACAAAATGTTCTTTTTGGAAGAATCTACAAAATTTTTCCATGAAACTTTGTATAATTTTTAACCTTCGCGCTTATAATGTACCAATAAAGGTTCAACCGGAAAGTGGGGAAATCGCATGAAGCATTCAAAAAATACCAAATCTACGAATGATGGTTATGCAATGCTTGTTGACAGTCTGGCACAGACGACCGTGGAATTGAAAAATACTTATACCAATCTGGAAAATGTGGTAGAACCGGATTTAATTGACTACTACATCTATCAGGCAAAAGCCGTGCAGATGCGGTACAAATTTCTGTTGGACTGTGTAAAAAAATTAGAGGACTCTTACGCGAAGAATCCTCTGTCCTGATCCATTTCTCTGTAATTTTCTGTCAAATCCGTTCTTCCATATGTCATACCTGCATATACCTGCTGGGTATTGTGCATAAGCGGTCCTGAGTGGTCCTGTTTTGCAGCTTCAACAAAGCCTGCATACAACTGCATCAGGACTTTTTTTGCGTCCGCAATCCCATCCGGTCTTCGCTCGTAGAGCGCCCGCGACAGCGCATTTCTTGAAAAAACATAAATCTGATACAAATTGCCGGATATCGGATATGCAAAATCCAGATCCTCAATCAATCTGGTTAACACCTGCTGCGCTTTGTGTATGGAAAATTTAAATAAATCATAATCCTCCGCCATCAATGCTGCCTCGGCATCGGAAGCATATGCAAAATATATATCATATATAATTACGATCATCTGCCCGCTGTTGCAGGTAGAGAGCCGTCTGGTAAAATCCTGAATTTTCTCTCTCTCCATACTTTTTCCCTCTTACTGGAGCATGGAAAGCACTTTTTCCGGAAGGTCATTCGCCTGGGAAAGAACGGATATCGCCGCCTGGTCGAGAATATTCTGCTGCGTATATTCCGCCATTTCCTGCGCCATATCGGTATCAACGAGCGCAGAATATGCGGCAGTGATATCTTCATGTGTCTCGGAAAGGCTGCCCTGTGCATATTCCAGACGGTTCTGGAAGGCTCCGATGTCAGAACGGGTTGCCGTCACCTTCTCCAATGCCTGATCCAAAGTCTCAAGAGCAAATTTCGCGCCATTCTGAACAGTGACATCCACGGTATCCAGATACAATGTCTCTGCGGAAATCTCCGGAATCCGCACCTTCATGGTCTGGTACTGGTTGCCTCCAATCTGAATGGTCATTGCTCCGATATCGGTTACCTCAATGGAAAAATTGCCCTCCGCAGCTGCTGTTGCTGCATCCGCACCGGCTTGTATCTCGTAATCCGAATCCAACAGAAAATCAATGGAAAATCCGTTAAAATCTGAGACGGTCACACGATTTCCGTCCGTTGTAACCGTCGCCGTGGAAGTAAATCCGGCGTCCTCATAATTAGTCGGAATGCTGGCAACTGCATCTTTTCCCGTAACAAGACGCTCATACATCTGTGTCTCCTTGTTGTAGGAGATGGTTGCCGGTGTCTCACTGGTGGTATCCGGCGCTGTAACTCCAAGCTGATTGGCTAATGCCCCTGTCGCAGACACTTTCACTTCTCCACGGGTGCCGTAACGGTTTGCCGTAAGTGAAAAGGTTCCCGCTGTAATGTCCCATTCTGCAGTACAGTCTGCCTCCTCCACAACAGTGCGCATTTCCTCCAAAAACTGCTCCTGCGTCATATCGGAAGTTACCTTCATTTCCACACCGTTGATATTAAGCGTTCCATCTGTAAAACTACTCGGCAGCGTCAGTGAGGTCGTTGCCTGAAGTGCTGCTTTTTCCACATTCAACGCGTAAGTTCCGGTCATCACACCATCGGAAACATCAAGTCGCGTTGCCGCTTTCGGCTCTGTATAAGATCTTACATTCGAAGAACCATCCAGCAGATTCTTTGTATTGTACTCGGTGTCCGTCGATACCCGGTTCACCTCATCCACTAAAGTATTAATTTCCATCTGAATACTCTGGCGGTCCTCATAAGTATTGGTTCCATTCGCTGCCTGAACCGATAATTCCCTGATTCGCTGCAGAATACTTGTCACTTCGCTCAATGCCCCGTCTGCAATCTGCATAACCGATACCGCATCGGTCGCATTGGCCTGCGCCTTGTCAAGCGCATCAATCTGTGCCCGCATCTTGTTGGAAATGGCGATTCCTGCCGGATTATCCCCCGCTCTGTTAATCTTGTATCCACTGGATAAGCGCTCAATGGATGCCTGCAGATTGCGCTCTGTGCGCATCAACTGCTTATTGGTGATAACCGCTGACATATTTACATTTATCTTCATAATCGTATCCTTCCCTTTGTCCTGTCACGCATCCATGCTGTTATTTGACCATCCGTGTCATATTTAACTGTTTATTATATCGTCCGAAAATGGATTTCCATTAACTGTCCGTCCCCAAAAAGTATAATTTGCATTTATCAGGGAAACGTATTATAATAGCCACACAGAAAAAGTTTTCTATGCAAAGGAGGATTTCCTATGGCTACAGTAACCAAGGATACCATGATTGGCGAGCTTCTTACCATCGATGAGAATGTTGCACCATTGCTTTTGAATATCGGTATGCACTGTCTCGGATGCCCATCATCCCAGATGGAGACCATCGAAGAAGCAGCTATGGTACATGGAATCGATGCGGATACTCTTGTAAAAGAGATCAACGATTTCTTAGCAAAAGATTTAGCTTAACCTTATATGGACGTAAAAAGAGTTCGCATAACGCGAACTCTTTTTATATCTGAGACAATGTCTGCAGTGCTGTACCTTTGATGATATATCTGCCGTGCTCCTGCAGATAGGCTCCCATCGCAGAAGTGTATTTGCGCTGATGGGAATATTCTGCAAGAATATTACATACCCTGTTAAATTCCTCCGGGGAATGGTCACTCTTGTGAAGCAGCAGGCAAAACGGTTTCCCGGATGGGACCCTGACTAAGTCATTCTCCCCGCTATAATAGCCGTTCAGGATATGTGCAAGCTGCCCGACCTGCTCTAACCGGTCAAATTCAAATGCTTTGATTAAATCGGAAAATGGTGTATCCTGCGGCTCCTCCGTTGTGGCATTTGCCGTCTTCTGCGCGTCGCTGTTTCCGGCGTCCGTTTCTGCATTCCTTAGCTGCTTTTCCTTAATCTGACGGAACAAATCGAGGATATCATCCGCGCCGTGAGATGGAATCTCCGGCATCGGCTGCCCACCATCGGAAAACAGCATATCGTCATCCGGTTCTGAGAACTTGGAAAAACGTGTATCAAGTTCTTCCGGATATTCTACCTTAGTGATCAATAATATAATGGAATCTGCTGATGCCGGAATTGCTTCCACCATAAGCGGAATATCATTCGCTTCAAATCCAAACTCATAATTCGCCTGCTGAATCATATCGCGAAACAGAAGCTTTGCTTTCTCGGATCCATACGCGATCTCTGTAAGCTGAATCTGCCGCTCAGCCAAATCTTCTCTCGTCAAAGTACAGCGGATCTGGTTATCATTTACTTTTTCAATTTTCATTCATCATCACATCCTTATCTTGAAAATATCCTCGTAAATCGTACATTCATTATAATCAAATGCTTTCTCAATGTAAAGTATGCCACCTGATTAAATATTTCTAAACTGTTCAGCCATAAGCAGGCGAATGGCGCGGGCTGAACTGTTACTTCTTGCATAAATGGGCTTTTTCAAACTTTTTTAAAATTTTTACAAATAGTGCTTGCGTTTTGAGACTTTCTGTGATATAAACATTTTCAAGAGATGTGCACCTGACAATTAAGGAGCATATGAGCAATACAAATCAACACTTTTTGTCCGACAAGTATGAGTTCCTACGAACTCTCGGCAGTGGCAGTTTCAGCACTGTTTATCTTGTCCGGCATAAGACTCTCGGGCTGGAACGCGCAGTCAAGGTTATCCCCAGAACCTCCTCCGACCAGCTCTCAGTGCTTGCAGAAGCCCGGCTGTTACAGTCGTTACAGCATCCCGGTATTCCTAAGATATACGATATTGAAGAGGATCCCGACAATTACTATCTTATACAGGAATATATCCGTGGTATTTCCCTAGAGGAATTTCTGCAGCATCATTTACTTATTTCCCAGGACTTATTTTATAACTTCATACGGCAATTATGCGATATCTATATTTATCTGCATACCTGTCCGGAACATCCTGTACTTTATCAGGATTTAAAGCCTGCACATATTATAGTATGTGGCAATCAGATGAAATTAATTGATTTTGGGGCTTCGTGTTATATTACCAGTTTAGGAAATAACTTCAAACATTTCGGAAACATGGAATTTTCTGCACCTGAGAATTTTTCAGATACAGAATTAACCACTGCTGCCGATGTCTATTCCATCGGCAAGATGATCCAGTATCTGCAGACCTACCTTGATACTCCATGTTCCCGGACATTCCAACATATTATCCAAAAGGCAACCGCTTTTGATCCTGCGCTTCGTTATGAAACGGTGGAAGCGCTATGGTCAGATATTGAACAAAATTTATCAAAAGACAGTCAGCCACATCTCTTAAATCACATAGCAGTTGTAGGAAGTCATCACGGGTGCGGAGCTACGCATTTTTCCATCTCACTGGTATCCACCCTGAATTATCTCGGAATGGAAGCATACTATTTTGAAAAGACCGATAGCAACAGTCTTTTCCATATGCAGGAAGTTCTGCCGGATTTACAGGAGCAGGAGGGATGTCTCTATTACAGATATTTCTATGGCTATCCACTATATGGAACGGGCATTACCTTAGACCGGCCCGGACAAGCAGTACATGTATACGATTACGGAAGCGATAACAGGAATCCCGATATATCATCTGCGGATATAATCCTCTATATATGTGACAGCGCCGTCTGGCACTGGCAGGATGCCATCGAGAAGAACGAATTTCTGAATTTAAACAAGGAAAAGCTTAAGGTTATCTGTAATCGCAGCACGAAAAACGCAAGCGCTTTTTATGCAAAGCAATTCTCTCTTCCGGTTTACCCATATTTTATGGAAGAAACACCGTTTGATACTTCCCATGAAAAAGTTCTTTTTTTCACACAACTGCTGAATCAGAAAGGAAGGACACCACTATATTCCACATTAAGAAGAATTTTCCGGCCTCACCGCAGATAATCGCAATCTGCGGCATGGAACATCAGGTCGGGGCAACACATTTTGCGTTATCCCTGTGCAATTATCTTCAAAATAAACAGAGAAAACGCACCGCTTACATTGAACTGAATCCCGGCAGACAGATTCGGACTCTTGCTCCTAAAGCTACGGGCAGTTCCTTTGGCTTTCTGGGTTTTGAAATCTATCCCGAAGTCACTTTAAAGGAGCTTCCTTCCATTTACGGCAAAAAGTATGACTATTTTATACTGGATATGGGAACTCTTGGTCCGGGACTTATGACGGAGTTTCTTCGATGTCAGCAAAAATTTGTAATATGCAGTGTTGCACCGTGGAGAAGGCAGAGAATTGAACACTGGATGGACAAAGTACAGGCTACACATCAACTACATCTGGAAACCGTGTCAATTTTCGGAAATATGAGTAAAAAGAAAGATTTAAACGACTTTGAACACCGGTATCATCTGCCGATTCAGGCAATTCCTTTTTTAGAAAATCCGTTTCAGTTAACTTCTCCAGACATCGGTTTTTTTGAGCAGATTTTGCAGAGGAATTAATATACCAAACAGGAGGCATTATGAACACAAACCTTTTTTTACCACTGCTAATTGAATATGGGCCAAATCAGTTTCAGGCCACCATTGTCTGGCTTGAGAACCATCCGTTTGAATTGAGAAAGGGGGAATCACACGCAAACTTATGATTTGACTATGGTAACGGTTTAAACCGGTTACTTATGAAACACATGAAAAAACTATAAAATGAATGACATAATATGAAATTTGCATAGAAGGATTTTTGGCACTTTTATGTCAAATCAAAACATGCTTTTAAGAAAAAAAGATACCGGGAGCCGTCTCTACCAATGGCGGCTCCCATTCCTGACGCTCAATTTTTATGATATATTCATTTGAATATGCGCATACACAATGCTATAATCACTGTTAGATAAATATGCGAAGGGAGCTTTTTTACATGAAGAAAAAAATTATACCTGTGCTGATTGTCTTTGCACTAATTCTGCTAATCGCTGCAGGTATTCTGATTTCCACTTTAATCAAAAAATACACACCGACCAAAGAGCGTGCGGATTTGAACGAGCATTTTAACATAACATCCGACAGCGAAGTTGCCATTCTTCTGAACAATGAACAGTCTGAAGTCTATGCAGCTTTAATCAATGGACATATTTACCTGGACTATCAATTTGTTCACGACAATCTCAATGCCCGTTTCTATTGGGATGAGAACGAGAACATATTATTCTATACAACATCCACGGATTTAATTTCAGCCAATGCAGAGGAAAGCAGTTATTCTGTTACCAAATCCTCTGTGGATTACGGCAGACCTGTCGTTAAGGCGACCGCGGATTCTGCTCTGATTGATATTGATTTCGTCAACCAGTATTCGGATTTTACTTATACTTATTATGAGAATCCTTCCAGAGTCTTAATTACGAACAACTGGGGAGAGATTTGTACCGCCACTATCAAAAAGAACACGCCTATGCGGGTGCTCGGCGGCATCAAGAGTCCGATTCTTGCAGACCTGACGAAGAACACAACCGTCTATCTGATTGATCAGTACGAAAAATGGGCAAAAATCACAACCGAAGATGGTATTACCGGATATGTTCCATCCAAAACCATCAGCAACATCTCAACCGAGACCCTGACCAGTGATTTTGTTCCGGATACCTTCACACATATCAAGAAGGATTTTGAAATCTGCATGGGCTGGCATCAGGTTACCTCCGCAAATGCCAATGACAACATCGCAGAGATTTTAGCAGACACGAAGGGAATCAACGTAATCTCACCGACCTGGTTCTACCTGAATGATAACGCCGGCAATCTCAGCAATCTTGCCAGCACGGACTATGTATCCTACTGCCACCAGCATAACATCGAAGTGTGGCCAACCGTCAACAACCTTGAGAATAAGGAAGCCGACAGCACCTATGTACTGACACATTCTTCCACGCGGCACAATCTGGTCAACCAGATTGTCTCGATGGCAATCCAGTACAATCTCGACGGTATCAATCTTGATTTTGAAGCCTTAGACGGCGCCAAAGTGCAGGATGCCTATATCCAGTTTGTCCGCGAGTTATCACTCAAGTGTGCAAATAACGGCATTGTACTTTCCATTGACAACTATGTACCTACCGCTTACACCGCCTTTTATAATAGAGAAGAACAGGCAAATTTCGCAGATTATGTGGTAATCATGGGATATGATGAGCACTATGCCGGCAGTGAAGTCGGCTCTGTTGCCTCCATTGACTGGGTAACACAGGGTGTCGAGAATACGCTCAAGGAAGTTCCTGCCGAACAGGTCATTCTCGGAATGCCGTTCTACACCCGTATCTGGTGCTCCACACCGAACAACGATGATTCAGATACCGAAATCATCTACGATATCACATCAAGTGCATGCAGTATGAGCTACGCCAACAAGGTTGTTGAAAGCAACAATGCCGAGAAGCAATGGATTGATTCCTGCGGACAGTATTATGCCAAATACGAGGTGGATGATTCCATTTATGAAGTATGGCTCGAGGACACCGCCTCTGCAGAGCAGCGCCTTAAATTATTAGATACCTACTCACTTGCAGGTGCTTCCTTCTGGAAGCTGGGACTGGAATCGGACGAAATTTGGGACACCATAATCAAATACATCAATTAAGCCCGTACATGCCATGTATCGAAATCAGATACATGGCATTTTTTTTGGTTTGTTTCATAAAATACATTGATGAATCGTATAAGATGAGAACTCTGTATGCGGAAAAAATTTGAAATATTCATGGTCTTAACCCTTTTTATTGCCTCCTTCTTCCTCGCAAGGGCAGGGGCTGCCTTTGTGGACTCCCAAACTATCATCCCCCAAAAAACATGTATTGTCATTGATGCGGGGCATGGTGCCAACGACCCCGGAAAAATCGGCGTAAACGGAGCCTCGGAAAAGGATATTAACCTCTCCCTTGCCCTCAAATTGCGGACTCTGCTTGAAAATAAAGGAATCGACATTGTCATGACGAGAGAATCCGATGAGATTCTTGCCAATTCCGATTCCGACAATGTCAAGCGGGAAGATATGAATAACCGCGTCCGTCTCATCACCGAAAGCAATCCCATCTTCACCATCAGCATTCACCAGAACAGCTATACTTCCCCCTCCGTCTGTGGTCCTCAGGTTTTTTACTACCAGGAGTCATTGGAAGGAAAGCAGATTGCACAGTATGTGCAGGATCGTCTCGACAAAACACTTGAAATTGCCCATTCGCGCGGCATTAAGGCAAATTCGGACTATTATCTTCTAAAAAAAACATCCACACCTACGATTATCGTAGAGTGTGGATTTCTGAGCAATCCGACCGAAGCAGAGCTTCTGTGCGACGAACTGTACCAGGATAAAATTGTCCGTTCCCTGTATCTTGGAATATGTGATTATTTAGAATCCATAGATGAACTATAATGATTCATAACTGTTGTGAAGCATCCGTATGAAGCCTTCTGCAATATGATACAGGCGCGTTGTCTGCACTTCATACACGCTGTCATTTTCCGGCTTCACACCGGCATCCCTACGTTCATGCAAAGCGTACTGTTCGAGCGACAAATCCGGCACAACCGCAATCCGGATATCCACCGGTGCATCCTCGTTTTCCTTAAAGATATCCTCCAGTTCCTTCCGGTGTTCGGACAATAGCTGTCTGGTATTCTCATCATCCGTCGCAATCATTCCGCTGATACCGTTCTCCTTCGCCTCGAAGGAAGCCGCTACCTTGCCCATCCGGTTGTCACGAAACATAATGTCCACAATACCTTTTTTCTCTTTTCCACGAACAATTTTTAATGATACTCCGGTTATGCCATCGCCGGTTTCCACCGGAATCACATAATTCTCCTCTTTTGCCTGTCTGGCGCAGATGGAAAACTGCTGACTCATCAGGCGAAGCGCACGGACATCCAGATAGCTTACCGCATCCTCCTCATAAATCATGCCCTCCATCGCGTGCTCTGCTACTTCCGCCAATGTCTCCTGCGCATCCGCCAGTTCCTGCGGTGTCTTCATTGCTTCTCCAAACCGTTCAAGCACCTGCTGCTTCATCTGATTCAGCGCCTGTCTGCGGTCAAACGAAGCATTCTTCGGATTCCACAATGTCTGAAACATATCGGACGGATTGGAAAGCAGCTGCCGGACTGCCTGTACATGATTCATCGTATTCGGAAGGTCATATTTTTCCAGATAAGCATATATTTCCTCCGAATCAGACATGGTCATGCGATACTCCCCCAGCATCTCCTCATAATAGCTTCCATCGACTGTCTCTTCCTGTCCCAGATACTCTTTTAATTGCTCCGGCGTCATATCCAGCCAGTCTGCCTGCTGCATTTTTTCCGCAAACTCCGGTGTCATTGCCCTTGCAATATCCTTCGCGCAATTCTGCTGATACTCTGCCTCAACCGGGCGTTCCATCTGTGCGCCTTCCTGATAAGCTGCCGCTATCTGACTGTCAATCCGTGGTCCTTTCTGTGATGCGGATACTCCTGCAAAATCATCCGAAACCGAATAGTCCATATCTCCTTTGTGCGAAGTCCGGATGGCACTCAGCATATTGCGCATGGTAAGCGGCGCACCCTGTCCTGCAAGCGCCCCGATTGCCGCACTGTCTGCTTTTTCCACCTGTGCAATCAGCCGGTAAATACCGATATAGGAATTTCGTTCCTCCTCCGTAATCTCGTGCTTCTGCTCCAGCTTCCACAGATATTCACCAAAACGCTCTGCATCCTCATCCCCAATCTCAGTTCTGATATCCTCCGCCACCTGATTCAGTTCGCTTATCTCCATGTCCAGCGGATTGATATTTTTGCGAATCAGTTCCATCGTAACACGCGGTGTCAGATTGGCAAAAGCCTGCTGCACCTGCTCATCCTTCGCTTTTATCTGCACAATATTCTCTTCGGTCAGAGCCTCATTGTTGTATGCGAGAATACGCACCGCCCTGCGGTTGGCCTCGTTTGGCTCAAATCCCAAATCCTCTAAGATATCATCCACATTCTGAAATGCTTTTTGGATACTGTCTCCCAAATCTGCCCTTGGAGCCGTCATCAGCGTCTCATATCTCTCATTTGCCTCAGCAAACCGCTGCTTTAACTCCTGTCCTCTCTCATAGAGCAGGTTGAGTGTATCTTCCGACTCTGCAATGTTAAGCACATACGCCGGAGAAGACTTCAGACCCTCCAAAACCCCGGTTGTCTGCGAAAATACCGTGACCTGCTCCTCGGTCGCATCGATACCTGCCTGTCCCAGCAAATCCCGGTAATACTGGTTTTCCTGCTCCTTCAATTTTTCCACAAGGGAAGCAAGCGGCTCCGTGTCAATCGAAATTCCCCTTTTTAAAAGTGCATAATTCGCCTGTGCCGTCATGACCAGACGCGTTTCTTCCAACTGTCGCCGTGCCGTAATCAGCCCAATCGGACTCTGCGTGCCCTGTCTGTTTGCTTTTGCAATCTCCAGATTCGCTACGGTCAGTTCCTTGTCCTGTTCCAGCAGATACGCTAAATCTTCATCCGTAGCCTCCGCGATGGTCTGTACCGCTTTCTGCGAGCGGTCCGTCCAGGAATATCCCCGGATCATCATTCCGTCCCATGGGCGCTTTCCCTCAACCACTGCATCCGTCATCATACGCGCGATATCAAAAATATATTCCTCATCCTGTATATCTTCTGCGAGCCTTCCGGACAACTCCTTCAGCTCTCCCAGGTAGCTTAGATTCTCTGCCGTAAGAGGCATCCCCTGTTCCATCAGCCACCTGCTGTTTTCCAGTGTCTCCTCATTGACAGGCAATCCCGCATCCGTGATAATCTGCGAAATCTGCCCCTGCATCGCTTCAAAATCACTCTGCGAAACAGCCGCTCCCCGGTAAGCCCCGGCCTGCATTGCGGCAGCGCTGTACTGTGCCTGATAGATATTCTGAATCGTCGGCGGCAGCTTCTGCTGAACCATATATGCCATCGTCTGTTCATTCATCGGCTGTATATTGCTAAGCATGGATGCTGCCACGCCGATATCCTGCATATTTTCCCCGGTCAATGGTACATCCTGCGCCTCCATCTGCTTTGCAATCTGAGCGGCCAATGCACCATTTCCGACAATCTTCTCAAGCTCTTCCCTGCTCAGTGAATCCCCGAAAGAAGATACATCCACCCCTGCCTTGGCAAGCTCTGCCTTAATCTTATCCGTCACGGTTATAATGGTGTGACTGTCCGTATCCGCGAGAGAAAAACCTTCCTCCTGCATTCTGGCGCAATCCTCCGGCGTGGTTGTATTGGCAACCACTGCTGCCTGATTGCTGCGTTCAAGTGCTGTCTGTGTGCCCTGCTGCTCCAATTTTTCCACTGCCGTTTTGGCATCCTCTTCCTGCCCCGGCCGCGCATAGGTGGCATTCCCCATATAGACCAAGCCGGACGCACTGACCTCCCCCGTGCTTCCCTGCTGATAATATTCCCCTGTATATTTTCCGATACCGGAAGGCGACGCATCTTCCCGTATATAATTGGCAATACCCTTCGTGTTCTCATTGGCGCCTGCGCCAAAGCTGTCCAGTAAATTTGTCTGTTCAATCTGCATCGGATACCCTCTTTTCCCATCAACAACTTCACTGAATATATCGGCATTTATCCACAAAAAATGAGTGTTTACAGGAAAACTCCCATAAACACTCATATTTACAATATCACTTTAGAATTTGAATACGGCAACGCCGTACGGTGCCAGCGGATATGCAATCGAATACTTGCAGTTATCTGCCTCGATTTTCTCCGGCTTGTAGGTATCCGGTCTCTTCTCGGTATCGGTGGCATTGAACATCTCATCCTCGCTGTTCAATACCAGCTTGTAGGTCTTGCGGTTCGGCACACCAAAGCGGTAATCCGGACGCTCCATCGGTGTAAAGTTGATGATAAAGAGCAGATGGTTTTTATTGTCTGCGCTCTTGCGGTAGAAACTGAAGATACTGCGTTCATTATCATCCGCATTAATCCACTGGAAGCCCGCCCAGCTATTGTCCAGTTCATACATACAACGGTTCTTATTGTACAGGCGGAGCAATGCTCTCACCCAGTCCTGCACCTTCTTGTGGTTCGGATTCTCAAGCAGATACCAGTCGAGCTCTCTCTCCTCGCTCCACTCCTGTGCCTGTGCAAAATCCTGTCCCATGAACAGAAGCTTTTTGCCGGAATGTCCCATCATGAACGCATATCCTGCCATTAAGTTCTTGAACTTATCCACCTCATAGCCCGGCATCTTGTTCAGCATGGAGCACTTCAGATGAACAACCTCATCATGTGAAAGCACTAAGATGTACTTCTCATATTCATGGTAGCTCATCGCAAACGTCATCTTGTTGTGGTTGAACTGGCGGAAGTACGGGTCCAACTTCATGTAATCCAAAAAGTCATGCATCCAGCCCATGTTCCACTTATAAGAGAAGTTCAGGCCATCATCTTCCGCTTTTCCGGTTACCTTCGGCCATGCAGTGGATTCCTCTGCAATCATCAGTACGCCCGGATCTCTCTTCTCAATAATCGTATTAATATGCTTGAAAAATTCAATTGCCTCAAGGTTCTTGTTGCCGCCATAGATATTCGGCACCCACTGTCCGTCGCGTCTGCCGTAATCCAGATAAAGCATGGAAGCAACCGCATCCACTCTAAGGCCGTCTACATGGTAATTCTCAATCCACATCAGAGCACTGCCAATCAGGAAATTCTTAACCTCGGTCTTGGCATAGTCAAATACCTTCGTGCCCCAATCCGGATGCTCACCCTTTCTTGTATCTGCATATTCGTACAGGCAGGTTCCGTCAAACTCCGCCAGACCGTGTGCATCCCTCGGAAAATGTGCCGGTACCCAGTCTAAGATAACGCCAATCTTGTTCTTGTGGCATTCATTGATAAAATAAGCAAAATCTTTTGGTGAACCGTGTCTTGAGGTCGGTGCATAGTATCCGGTAACCTGATATCCCCAGGAACCGTCGAACGGATACTCGGAAATTCCCATCAGCTCAATATGTGTGTACCCCATATATTTCACATACGAGATTAACGAATCTGCCAGTTCACGATATGTATAATATCCATTTCCTTCACCGTTCGGATGGCGCATCCATGAACCCGGATGAACCTCATAAATAGCCATCGGCTGAGCATACAAATCCGTCTCTGCCATAGCCTTGCGGTGCTCCATCCATTCCTCATCGGCCCACTCAAAATGCTCTGTATCCGCAACCCTTGAAGCCGTACCCGGTCTTAACTCCGCATAGCTTGCAAACGGATCTGCCTTGCAGAGCTTGCGCCCGTTCTCGGAATAGATGACATATTTGTACAGTGCCCCCTCCGGAACATCCGGAACAAACAGTTCAAACACGCCCATGCTGCGCGGATTCACACGCACCATCTGGTGGCTGTGCTCATTCCACCCATTAAAATCTCCCATGACAAACACGGCATTCGCGTGTGGCGCCCACACATCAAAGCATACCCCGCTCCGTCCATCCACAGTTGTCAAATGCGCGCCCATCTTGCGATAAATATCGTAATGGGTTCCCTGCCCAAACAGGTAACAGTCCATCTCTGTAAAATTACTCATGTATACCCCTCCATAAAAAATTATTCAAAATTCTTTTCCTTCAATATGATGCGATCATCCTCCGTATATCTGGTCGCTGTCAGAATACGAAATGCCTTGCTTAATCCACTATGTGCCTCCCTCTCTATTGCCTCATCCACAATCTCCTTAACCTCTGTCAGGGTAGTCGCCTGATCAATTTTCTGGATATTGCTGATTCGGTTATATAAAGCAAGTACTGCCATTTCGTCTATTTTATATCCCAGCTCATTGGCATATGCCTTGGCAAAAGAAACAAGCTCATCATTGGTAAAAATCGGAACGTCTATCTTCTCGGTAAATTTCCGGGCAAATCCATCATCCTTGCTCAAAGCCTTCTTGATTCCCTTGGAAGTATCCTCAAGAATCACTAAGATTCCACTCTTGTCCTGTTCCAAAAGCAGTGACAATGTAACCGCCGTCTCCCGGCTGATTGCGCCCGCCTTCTCGATAATCAGACATCCCCCGGAAACCTTCTGAAGCAGAGCATGAATATCCTTTTTGTTCAGCGCATTGGCATCAATCTTGCCAACTCTTCCCTTCAGCTTTCCGGTATCCTTCTGAATCACCTTGATAAAACTGGTCGCAAGAACCGTCTTGCCACATCCGCTTCCGCCCTGAATAATCAGATTGCCGGTATTTGCAGCACCATCCCCCTTCAGATGACGGACACATCCGGTCAATGCCTGACAAAGCTGCGGCTCCATTCCCTTGACCGGGACAAAATAGGAAAAGATTGCTTTCTGCTCATCCGTAAGCTTATCAAGCTTCGGGGTGACGTCTGCCTCATCCTCAAGTCCCAAATCATCCGGCATTGCGATATCCGGAAGCTCATCTGCCCGGAATTTATTGAAGTTCGGCATTCTTTTTGTTATCTGCCGCACCGGTTCCTGCTCGATTTCCCTGGCAGCCTCCGCAAGCGCCTTCTCCGTCTCTTCATCCATGAGACTGGCAACGGAAGTCTCAATCACCGTCGGAATCTCTGCTGCCTCCATCCGGTCTATGTCAAAATTGTCTTCCGCGATATCCTCCTGTTCTGCATCAGAATCATCATCCGCAGGAATTTCCTCAATATCACTCTGCACGCTGTCATTCACAGAATCATCGGCATTAACCTGCTCATTCTCATCGAAATCAAGCTCAAAATCACTCAGATTATTGCCCTCTGCTGCCTTATCATTGTCAAACTGTTCCAAATCTGTCTGTATTTTGGCAAGCTCCTGATCGATATACGCATTTTCTCCATGAACACGCTCAATTTCCTTGTCCAGAAGTTCATTCATCTGACTAAAGAGCTGTTCAACCTCCTCCGTCGGAGAGCCTGCTGCCGAAGCTGCATTCTCCACAGAATCATCCGCCGTATGCTCTACGGAATCTGCCGAAGCCTCTTCATCGGCATTCTGCATATACTCCTCTTCCAACAGTTCCTTCGGGCTGACGCCCGCATCCAGCTTCGGAATCACATCCGTAAGCCGGTCCATAATATCTCCTGCCTCCTGAAGTGCGCGCGCCTTCGCTGACTCTAACTTTCTCTGCTCCGCCTCCTGCAGCGCAACCTCAGCGGCATGTCTGGTCTTCTCCCACTCATTCAGGACATCCGAGATTGTCATCTGACCGGTAATCTGTCGCTCAAGCATCGCCTTCTCATTCATGACAAGGCTCATCTGACCATCCGAATCCTCACCGAGAAGCTCCTGAAAATTCATCTTCAGGGAACCATCAATCTCTTCATCTGTCTCAATATAAGGCTGTTCTTCTTCTTCCTCTGTCTCCTTCGGAAGCTGAAGATACGGGATATCCTCAACAATCTTCTTGATATTATCCATCGTATCCGAGACCGTCTCCTTCTCGGTCGCCTCCATAATCTGCTGGATACCCTTGGCAATCTCCTCCTGAAGATTCACGGTATTATATTTCTCTGTACTAACCGATACCGGAGGAATCTCAACGGCATCATGGATATATTCACCGGCCCTCGCCATCTCCTCAGCGCCAATTGATGTCACACCCTCACGCGCATGGCGGAATTTGCGGTACTTCTCCTCCTGCTGCTTGGAAAGCGGCTGATACAGCATCTTAAGCTCCAGCGCCCTCTCTACAAAAGGTCCTTCCCCAAACCATAAAATCAATTCATCACAGGCCTCAATACACTTCTCACTCTGCTTTGCCCTGTGGTACAGATAAGCCAGCTCGTACGCCCACTCCTCCGTATATTCCTGCTCCTTGTACTCTTCAAGGATGGCAATCAACGTATCATAATCCGCATTCTTAGCCTTCTGAATCTCATACTGTAAGATATATCTTGAATTATCATGCGGTGCAATCTCAACAAACTCCTGATAGTACTCCTCTGCCGCCGTAAAATCCTGCATCTTAACGGCAACCTCTGCCAACTTATAAATAATCATTCTTCCGATTGGAGAACGGTCATAAGCCATCAGCAGAATCTCGCGGCTGTCACTGTATCTTCCAACATTCTCATAAACCTCACCTGCACGGACCAATGCATTGACATTGCGCACCTTGCTCCAGTTAATACTGTCTGCGATTTCTGCCGCCTCTTCATAGCTTTCCTCCGCACACAGCGTCTTCATCTGATCTATTTTTAAATTATACTCATACTTATCCAACTTGAGTCACCTCATAATGATATAAAACAGGTTCTAAAGTCCTAGTCTTAGTGTATCATAGGGATTATGCGTTGTCAAAATGTACATTGAAAAACCTTCAAAAAAGATCTCCCTTTTTGCAAAAATATCCCCGAATGAATTTGCATATTCTATTGCAGACACGCTCTCGCTCTGACGAAGCGTAGCGGTACTAAATTCGCGGAAAAACACTCATTAAGTACCGACGCTTCTTTAAGGTCTGCAATCAGAATAGCAAAATTCATTCTTAGGAAAATTATCTTCCACGATCATTTTCCCACATCGTTGTTTCCAACATCATTCGCGGAGCTGCCCTATCATTTATACTTATAAAGTGAGCATTAGTGTTCCTTGCACGCCTGTCCGTGTAAAAAATATCGCACTGTACGCCGCATGGATGC
>JBGVFC010000049.1:0-12744 GCA_045120755.1 Agathobacter sp.
ATGATGAGGGGATTCATAAAATTAATAAGGAGTATCGGCAGATTGACCGTCCGACGGACGTACTTTCTTTTCCGATGCTTCATTATGCGTCGCCGGCAGATTTTACCTTTTTGGCTGATGAGAGTGAAGAGGATTTCAATCCGGATACCGGAGAGGCGCTGTTAGGTGACATTATCATTTCTGTGGACAAGGTATCGGAGCAGGCGGCCAGTTACGGCCACAGCACAAGGCGCGAATTTGCGTTTTTAATCGTTCACAGTATGCTACATCTGTTTGGCTATGACCATATGGAACCGGAAGAAGCTGTCGTGATGGAAGAACAGCAGAACCGGATATTGACAGGACTTAATATTTTACGCTAGAGGAGGCAATCGAACATGAAGAAGAAACAATTGGCAGCATTTGCACTGGGTATTTCCCTGTGCTTTGGTCTGCTTGCCGGATGCGGCAAGCAGGAGGAGGAGCCTGACACGCAGGTGACAGAGCTGCCTGTGATTATGCAGGATACGGAGACGATAGAGGAGCAGGAGAATGTTCCTGAAGGGCAGGCAAGAAGCTATCTGACCGGAGAGTGGATTGACGAGGAACTTGCAGGGAAGCGGCCGATTGCACTGATGATTGAGAATACACTGGTATGTCTTCCGCAATACGGAATCAACAATGCGGACATTATCTATGAATGTCCGGTGGAGGGCGGTATCTCGCGTCTCCTTGGAATTTATCAGAATTACAGCGGCATGGAGCAGATTGGCAATGTGCGGAGCAGCCGGCCATATTATCTGTATTTTGCAAAAGAATACGATGCCATCTATGTCCATGCAGGAGGCTCGATTGAAGCGTACAATCTATTGGATGCGGGCTTTATCAATGATATTGATGCGATTAAGGGAGGCGGTGCTTCTGAATTTTTCCGCACGAACGAGCACAAAAAGCCGCACAATCTGTATATTTCCAGCCAGAACATCGACAATGCGCTGAATACACTCGGATATGAGATGGATTTGCGGGAGGGCTATGAAGGACATTTTACCTTTGCAAAGGATGATGAAACCGTGCAGATGCCGGACGCAGCGGATGCGGCGGTAGTTTCCCTGTACTATGTCAATCCAAAGCCTTGGTTTGTCTATAATGAAGAGGATGGCCTGTATTACCGGTATGAGTTCGGCTCCAAGCAGGTGGATGCGATAAATGGGGAGCAGGTTGCCGTCAAAAACATCATTATCGAGGAATGCAGCATCTCTTACTATGACGAGAGCAAGGGATATCTGAATATTGATATTACCTCCGGCGGCTCCGGTAAATATATTACGGATGGCAAATGTATCGATATCACATGGGAGAAGGAGTCTGATACAGCGCCAACCCGCTATTATGACAAGGCGGGCAATGAAATTGTATTGAATCAGGGGAAGACATGGGTAGCAGTCACGCAGGATACCTATTCTGACCGCAATGAAATCTACGCTACGCTCGAAGATTACGAGAGCAGCAAATAACAGAAATAACCGGATATACAGAGTTTAGAGGAAACAGAATGGCTAATTCAAAAAAAAGTGGCTCAAATTTTTTGGTACAGGGTTCCATACTTGCAATTGCATCTATCGTAAGCCGGATTATCGGATTGATTTACCGGATTCCGATGACCGATACGATTGGGGATTTGGGGAACAGTTACTACGGAAGTGCATTTGAAGTATATAACATTATGCTGATTATATCGTCATACAGTCTGCCGCTTGCAGTATCCAAGCTGGTCTCTGCGCAGATGGCACAGAAAAAGACAAAGATGGTATTTCAGATTTTTAAAGGAGCGCTGCTTTTTGCTGTGGTGTCCGGAGCAATTGCCTCCCTTGTGGTATTCTTCGGAGCGCGGTTTTTCTCTGACGTTTTATTGAACAGACCAAACAGCGTCTTTGCACTCCGCGTACTTGCACCGACACTGTTGATCGTTGCTGTTTTGGGTGTATTCCGCGGACTGTTTCAGGGAATGGGTACGATGATACCAAGTGCCATATCACAGATATTGGAGCAGATTGTCAATGCGGTTGTCAGTGTTGTCGCAGCCATTCTTCTGTTCGGCTACGGTTCAAGAATCGGGGCGGTGCTCGGCGACGAGACGCACTATGCGGCTGCATATGGAGCGGCAGGCGGAACTTTGGGAACCAATCTCGGAGCAGTTACGGCCTTGCTGTTTGTACTATTTGTTTTTGCACTGTACATGACCGTGTTCCGGCGTCAGATGAAAAAGGACCGCCACAGGACGGTGGAGCCGTTTTCACAGATTATGAAAATGCTTCTGCTTACGATTTTGCCGGTTCTTCTGAGCACAACCATCTATAATATCAGTGGATTTTTGGACAATATTGTATATACGCATATTGCAGCCAATCAGGGATATGCCAGTGATGATATCGACGTCTGGTGGGGCGTATTCACCGGCAAATACAAGCTGATGATTAACGTGCCAATCTCCATCGCCTCAGCGATGGCAGCATCTTCGGTTCCGGCGCTTACCGCAGCCTACGGTAAAGGACAGATGAATGAGGTGCGGCAGAAGTTGTCCTCGGTCATCCGTTTTGTTATGATTATTGCCATTCCGAGTGCGGTCGGATTAGCCGTTTTAGCGCGGCCGATTTTTCTTCTGCTGTTCCCGTCAACCGCAGAAACCATCGATACGGCAGCTTTTATGATGTATATTGGTTCTTCCGCCGTTGTCTTTTACTGCCTGTCGACCTTGTCGAACGGTCTGCTGCAGGGAATCAACCGTATGGCAGTACCCGTAATCAACGCAGCCGTTGCACTGGTAGCGCATGTCCTGCTGTTGGTTGTGCTGATGCTGTTTTTCAAGCTGAACATCTACGCCGTTGTTATTGCAAACATTTTCTTCGCGCTTCTTATGTGCGTGCTGAATGCGTGGGCGTTGTACCGTTACAGCGGCTACAAGCAGGAGTGGCTTCGGACATTTCTGCTGCCATGCGGCTGTTCTCTGGTGATGGGAGTGGCAGCCTTCTTTACCTACAAGGGGCTGTTTGCCCTGACTGAGTCCAACGCGGTGTCCGCATGTATCGCAATCCTGATTGCGGTACTGGTGTATGGTGTGTCGATGATTCTGCTTGGGGGAATTACGGAGAAAGAGCTGAACCGGATTCCACTTATTGGCAGACCGATTGCACGCCTGCTGCAGAGAGTTCCGTTTTTGAACCGGTAGCAGATAAAGATACAAAGATAAAATGTACAACAAGTGAATAAAAATCAAAAACATGCAGATACTTTTTTACAGGAGAGAGAGCAATGAGACGTAAAATAGTAATCTGCATGTTTGTTATAACTGCATTTTTTCTTTTGGTAGGGATTACCGGCAAGCCGAAGGCTTCGTCCGGCAACGAACCGGCAAAAAACGATTTGGATACGGTATCCGGGGAGGAGGAGCCCTCGGTTGAAATCAGCGAATATGAGGAAAATTACCGTTTTATCCTGTTTAATGATGCCGGAAGAGTAACCGTATATTATCCGGACAATGTAACGGTCTACCTGGATACCGGCATATCTACGGATTCCCTGCCAAAGGAATTGCAGGAACGGCTTATCACCGGAATTCGCTTTACGAACGAAATGGAGTTGTACGAGTTTCTTGAAAATTATTCAAGCTGATTTGCAAGATTGAGCGGCACATGATATAATGAGCGAAGGCAATGAGCAGTGCCAAAATCAATAAGTGATAATCCGACTGCTTGCAGACGGTATTAGCACGATTGATTTTGATAGGGCGAATGCCCGTACAACGAGGAAAATAATAATTTTCCGAGTGAGTACTGCGAATGTATGGAAAATATGGAACAACAGCAATGAACTATGATGTAATCGTAATCGGTGCCGGAGCGTCCGGCATCATGGCTGCAATTACCGCAGCAAAAGAGGGTGCTTCGGTACTGCTCTTAGAGCATAAAGACAGCATCGGCAAGAAAATACTGGCCACCGGCAACGGGAGGTGCAATTTTACCAATGAAGATATGTCATTGGTTCATTTTCGTGGAGATAAACATCTGATAGAGAGCGTTCTCCCGCAATTTGATGAACGAAGGACGCTTGCATTTTTCCATGAGATAGGGATTCTGCCCCGCTGCAAAAACGGCTATTATTACCCGAACAGTGAGCAGGCGGCATCTGTCCTGTCTGCACTTACCCGTGAATTACAGCGACTTTCGGTGACGGTTATTGCTTCCGTGGAGCTTTTGGGGGTACAGAAGCAGAAGAAGTCTTTTATCGTCCGGATGAGTGGACAGACACATCAGGCAAAAAGCATCATCTGGGCAACCGGTCTGCTTGCCTCGCCAAAGCTCGGCAGTGACGGCAGTTCCATTCCGATATTGAAGCAACTGGGACACAGGTTTCGGCCAATCGTTCCGGCTCTGTGCGCCTTCTACGCACAGGGGACGGATTTTCGCAGGATATCCGGTGTGCGGGTGCAGGCTGCACTGCAGCTTGAGATTGACCAAAAGATTGTGGCTTCCGATACCGGTGAACTGCAGTTGACAGATTACGGTGTCTCCGGTATTCCGGTATTTCAAATCAGCCGCTACGCATCATACGGATTATACAACCGGCAGTCCGTGACGCTGCACATCAATTTTATGCCGGATTTTGACAGACAGCAGCTTGTGGAAGAACTGAATGCCCGGATTGCGCATTTTGCAAAGAATGCGACAGTTGCCGGAGTATGCAACGGGCTTTTCCCGCAGAAATTAGTCTCTGCAATCAGTAGCAGATGCGCTCTTGTGGAAGACTTTGTATTAGAGGCAGACGATTCTGCCAATATTTTGAAATTAGCCGACACGATAACAGATTTTACCGTCACCCTTACCAGACCGCGCGATTATGACTTTGCACAGGTCTGTGCAGGCGGAATCACATCCGAAGAAGTCGAACCGGACACCTTGCAGTCCAAAATAGTGGACCATCTGTTTTTTGCGGGGGAAATACTGGATGTGGACGGAATCTGCGGAGGATATAATCTGCAGTGGGCGTGGTCGTCCGGATATACCGCGGGTATCCATGCCGCCAGAAGAGGACAATAGATGATTAAGATAACCCAGTTGAAACTTCCTGTTTCACACACGCAAAAAGATTTACATACCAAGATTCAAAAGACACTAAAGCTGCCGGCCGCACAGGACTTTACCTTCCGGATTGTACGTCGCTCTCTGGATGCAAGGAAGAAGCCGGAGCTTTTCTATGTCTATACCATCTATGTAACAACCGCCGGTGAGAACCGGATTGTAAAAAAAGTACATCTGCCTTCGGTCAGTCTGGAGCAGGACTTAAAATATCAGATTCCACAGTGCCGGAAGACATTTAATAACCGTCCGGTGATTGTTGGGGCAGGACCGGCAGGACTTTTTTGTGCTTATATACTGACCAAAGCAGGGATACCGCCTATCGTATTGGAACGTGGTGAACCCATCGAAAAAAGGCAAAAGTCCGTAGAAGAATTCTGGAAATCCGGAATCTTAAGGCCCAACTCAAATGTGCAGTTCGGTGAGGGCGGTGCAGGAACCTTTTCCGACGGTAAGTTAAATTCCGTGGTCAAGGATCCTTCGTTTCGGAATCAGTTCGTACTGGATACCTTTGTGCGGTTTGGTGCACCGGAACAGATTTGTTATGATGCAAAGCCGCACATCGGAACCGATATTCTTGCAAAAGTCATCGTTGCCATGCGAAAGGAGCTGCAACAGGAAGGCTGTGAGTTTCATTTTGAGACAGAGGCAACGGATTTTGTGATACAGAATCAGCAGATTACGCATGTGATATGTGAAAATCAGACCTTTGAGACAGAGCATATTGTGCTTGCGCTCGGACACAGCGCCCGCAATACCTTTGTCACCCTGCAAAAACATCAGCTTCCGATGGAGGCAAAAAATTTTGCAGTGGGATTTCGGGTGGAGCATCCGCAGAACATGATGGATGAAGCCATGTACGGCAGGCAGACCGTGAAGCTTCCGGCGGCAAGCTACAAGGTAACCTCCAATTTTCCGAATGGAAGAGGAGTGTATTCCTTCTGTATGTGTCCGGGTGGTTATGTGGTCAATTCTTCTTCCTCTGCAGGGCAGACGGTTGTCAATGGAATGAGCTATTCCGGCCGAAACGGAAGCAATGCCAACAGTGCCATTATCATCTCGGTCGGTCCACAGGATTTTGGAGCAGAGGATGCCTTAGCCGGTATGCGCTATCAGCAGCAGCTTGAGAAAAAAGCCTATGCGCTCGGCAATGGTGCGATTCCCCAGCAGCTTTTCTCTGATTATGTGCAGAATTGTGCTTCCAATGGCTATGGGGATTTTGCCTCCTGTACGAAGGGCGCGACCACCTTTGCCAATCTGCGAGGATTGTTATCCGCTGATATGGAGCAGTCCTTCCTGCTTGGAATGGAGCATTTTGAAAAGCTGATTTGCGGCTTTGCGAGAAAGGATGCCATATTGTCGGGCATAGAATCAAGAACTTCCTCTCCAATCCGGCTGCTTCGGGATGAACAGTGTGAGAGTGCCATCAGGGGAATTTTCCCTTGTGGGGAAGGTGCCGGATATGCAGGAGGTATTATGTCTGCGGCAATAGACGGAATCAGGGTTGCAGAGCAGATTATCAAGAGATAGAAAAGAGAGGTCTATAAAAGTGTCTGAAGTAACACCAATGATGCAGCATTATCTGAAAACGAAGGAGGAGAATCCGGACAGCATCCTGTTTTATCGTCTGGGAGACTTCTACGAGATGTTTTTTGAGGATGCAAAAATTGTATCCAAAGAGCTGGAACTAACATTAACCGGAAAAGCCTGCGGATTGGAGGAACGCGCGCCGATGTGCGGCGTTCCTTTTCATGCCGCAGATACCTATATTAACCGTCTGGTTGCGAAGGGCTACAAGGTAGCCATCTGTGAGCAGATGGAGGACCCAAAACAGGCCAAGGGAATCGTAAAGAGGGAGGTTATACGAATCGTCACTCCCGGCACCAATATTGATATGCAGTCACTGGATGAGACAAAGAACAATTATATCATGTCCATTGTCTATCTTGCGGACCGCTACGGTATTGCCACTGCAGATGTCACAACCGGTGATTTTTATGTGACGGAGGTCGATTCTGAGCGCAAGCTCATCGATGAGATGAACCGTTTTGCTCCATCGGAAATCATCTGCAACGAAGCCTTCTATATGAGCGGGGTTGATATCAACGATATGAAGGAGAGGCTTTCCATAGCAGTGACTGCGCTGGATGCCTGGTATTTTGGGGATGCGCTTGCAAAAGAGACACTTTTATCGCATTTTAAGGTAAAGAACCTTCAGGCAATTGGACTGGAAGATTACGACTGCGGTGTGATTTCTGCCGGCTCGTTGCTTAAATACCTGATGGATACGCAGAAAAATTCACTGGAGCATATCTTAGAAATCCATCCGTATTCCATCGGCAAATACATGATTATTGACAGTTCTTCACGCCGGAACTTAGAACTTGTGGAAACCTTGCGCGAGAAGCAGAAGAGAGGTTCTTTACTCTGGGTACTGGACAAGACAAAGACTGCGATGGGGGCCCGTCTGCTTCGCTCCTATGTAGAGCAACCTCTCATTGAAAAAAAAGAGATTTTAAAACGGCAGAAAATGATTGAGACGCTCAATGCCCATGCGATGACGCGGGAGGAATTCCGGGAATACTTAAATCCCATCTATGATCTGGAGCGCCTGATTACAAGAATCTCTTATCAGACAGCCAATCCGAGGGATTTGCTGGCCTTCTGCAATTCCATTGAGATGCTGCCGCCAATCCGCACATTGCTGGATGAGATTGACTGTGAGCTTGCCGATGAAATCAAAGCGGATTTTGACTGTCTTACGGATATTTATGAATTGCTGAAAAGCTCCATCACGGAAGAACCACCTCTGTCTGTACGCGACGGAGACATTATTAAGACCGGATACAATGAAGAGGTGGACCGCCTTAGAAGTGCCAAGACGGAAGGAAAGACATGGCTGGCAAAACTTGAGGCAACCGAGCGTGAAAAAACAGGAATTAAGAATCTGAGAATCAAATACAATAAGGTGTTTGGATATTATCTGGAAGTAACCAATTCCTTCAAGAATCAGGTGCCGGATTACTATGTAAGAAAGCAGACACTGACCAATGCCGAGCGCTACATCACGCCGGAATTAAAAGAACTGGAGGATACCATTCTCGGAGCGGAAGACCGTCTGGTACAATTGGAATATGAGCTTTTCCGGCAGATACGGCAGCATATTGCAGACAATGTGCTCCGCATCTTAAAGACGGCCAAGGCAATCGCCCGGCTGGATGTATTTGTATCCCTGGCACTTGTTGCAGAGCAGAACAATTACTGCAAACCGAAAATCAACGAGGCAGGTACAATTGATATCAGGAATGGAAGACATCCGGTTGTCGAAAAAATGATTGACAATGACCTGTTTATCGATAATGATACCTATCTCGACAACGGCAGCAACCGCATCTCCATCATCACCGGACCGAATATGGCGGGCAAGTCGACCTATATGCGGCAGACGGCGCTGATTGTTCTCATGGCGCAGATTGGAAGCTATGTTCCGGCATCCTCCGCGAACATTGGCATTGTCGACCGGATTTTTACCCGTGTAGGTGCTTCGGATGATCTTGCATCCGGTCAGAGTACCTTCATGGTTGAGATGAATGAGGTTGCCAATATTCTGCGCAATGCGACTGCCAATTCCCTTCTGATTCTGGATGAAATCGGCAGGGGAACCAGCACCTTTGACGGATTAAGTATTGCATGGGCTGTTGTGGAACACATCAGCAATCCGAAATTGCTGGGGGCTAAGACACTTTTTGCAACACATTACCACGAGCTTACCGAGCTGGAGGGCAAGCTGGACAATGTCAACAACTACTGCATCGCCGTCAAGGAAAAGGGCGATGACATCGTTTTCCTGCGCAAAATCGTAAAAGGCGGGGCGGACAAGAGCTATGGTATTCAGGTAGCCAAGCTGGCCGGACTTCCGGAGAGCGTAATAAACCGCGCCAAGGAAATCGTAAACGAATTGATTGCCAATGATATCACGGAAATTGTCAAAAACATTTCGGTGGACAATCCAAACAGTTCATCCAAGAAGAAAAAGCATCTGGATGAGGTTGACCTTGCACAGATTTCTTTATTCGATACCACAGGGGACGACACGATTATTGACGAAATCCGCAATATCGATATTGGAAATATGACACCGCTGGATGCGTTAAATAAACTGTATGAGCTTCAGAACAAGGTGAAAAACCGCTGGTCCAATTAGCTATAAAAATGTAACAATTCAGCATACAAAAAAGGATAATCACTATGCCGGATATTCAATTATTAAATCAGGAAACAATTGATAAAATCGCTGCGGGTGAGGTTGTAGAACGCCCCAGCTCCGTGGTCAAGGAATTGGTCGAGAATGCCATCGATGCCAAGGCAACTGCCATTACCGTCGAGATTAAGGAGGGCGGAATCCGCTTAATCCGCATTACCGACAATGGCTGCGGTATTGCCAAGGAACAGGTGCCGACGGCCTTTTTGAGACACTCCACAAGCAAAATCCGCTCCGTGGAGGATTTGCTGTCGGTTTCCTCGCTCGGCTTTCGCGGCGAGGCATTATCGAGCATTGCCGCCGTTGCGCGTGTGGAACTTATTACCAAAACACCGGAACAGCTTACCGGAACCCGCTATCTGATTGAAGGCTCCAAAGAGATTTCCCTGGAAGAAATCGGCGCTCCGGACGGAACCACTTTTCTGGTCAAAGACCTGTTCTACAATACACCGGCGCGCAAAAAATTTCTAAAAACCGCGCAGACGGAGGGAAGTTATATCAGTGATATGGTGGAGCGCCTTGCCCTGTCACATCCGGATATTTCCTTCAAATTCATCAACAACAATCAGACGAAGCTGCATACCTCCGGCAATGGCAACCAAAAGGACGTCATTTATCATGTGTATGGCAGGGAGATTGCAAATTCGCTGCTTGCCGTCAATCATACCGGAGAACATTTTTCTGTTGCGGGCTATATCGGAAAGCCTGTGATTACGAGGGGAAACCGCAATTTTGAGAACTATTTTATTAACGGGCGCTACATCAAAAGCTCCCTGCTGGCACAGGCCATTGAGGAGGCCTACCACAATTACATGATGCAGCACCAGTATCCGTTTACCGTGCTGTATTTTAATTTTGACAGCAGCCTGCTGGATGTCAATGTGCACCCTACCAAAATGGAGCTGCGGTTTGACAACAATCAGGCAATCTACAAAGAGCTTTTCGAGGCCATACAGACAGTGCTGGCACACCGTGAGCTGATTCCGCAGGTTCCGGTCAGTGAAGCAGACCGGCCGAAGGAAGTCCCGGTCTATGATGAGAAGATACCGGAGCCTTTTGAAAAGCGCCGCCTGCAGGACCTTCGCAGGAGCATTGCCAAGGACAGCCCGTATTCCGTGCAGTATCCGAATCATGTACGTCCGGCAATGGCACAACCTACGGAAGAGGCAGACACACAGCCGAAGGAGCGGTTATCAGAGGAGGTAGCGGCAGTCAGACCAACACCGCCAGACAGGAACACGGTCGAAGCCGCCCCTGTGACCGGATATGAAGAAATCCGTCTGGATTCCATAAGCCCGGATTTTCTGACTGCGGATGCACGCAAAAAGCACAAGATCATCGGACAGATTTTTGACACCTACTGGCTGGTAGAATATGAGGATAAGCTGTTTATCATTGACCAGCATGCCGCTCATGAGAAGGTGCTCTATGAGCGGACAATGGCACAGCTTGCAAAGAAGGAATTTACATCACAGCTTCTAAGCCCTCCACTCATCCTTACACTCGATGCGCGGGAGATTGAAATGCTGGAAAAATTCCGCGAGCCGATTGAGCAGCTTGGATATGCGGTGGAAGCCTTCGGCGGAAAAGAATATATGATCAGTGCCATTCCCGGCAATCTGTTTCATCTGGATATGAAGGATTTATTCATCGAAATGCTGGATGACTTTTCGAATCTGTCCGGCAAAGAGACACCGCAGCTCATCCTCGAAAAGGTTGCCTCCATGTCCTGCAAAGCGGCAGTCAAGGGCAACAGCAGACTGAGCCTTCCGGAAATCGAAGCGCTGATTGACGAGTTATTAACCCTTGAGAATCCGTACAATTGCCCGCATGGAAGACCAACCATCATCTCCATGACCAAATACGAGATAGAGAAGAAATTTAAGAGAATTGTTTAACGAGGTTACCTTATGAATCGATTGCCACTTGTCATCCTGACCGGACCGACTGCCGTCGGCAAAACAGAATTATCCATCGAACTGGCAAAAAAAATTAACGGAGCCATCATTTCTGCGGATTCCATGCAGATTTACAAATTTATGGATATCGGCTCTGCCAAAATCCGGCCGGAAGAAATGCAGGGAATCCGCCATTATCTTGTCGATGAACTGATGCCCAAGGAGCCGTTTCACATCTGCCGCTTTCAGCAGATGGCAAAAGAAGCCCTTCAGGAAATCTATTCAAACGGACAGATTCCGATTGTTGTCGGCGGCACGGGTTTCTATATCCAGTCCCTGATTTACGATATCTCATTTTCTGACCAGGAGCAGGATAGCGCTTACCGCAGACAGTTGCAGGAATTTGCCGCACAGCACGGTGCACATGCACTGCATGAAAAATTAAAAGACATCGATCCTGTATCCTACGAGACCATCCATGAGAACAATATCAAGCGTACCATACGCGCACTGGAATTTTATGAGCAGACCGGGACACCGATTTCCGGGCACAACGAAGCGGAGCGCCAGAAAACATCCCCTTACAATTTTGCGTATTTTGTCCTTACCGATGACAGACAGGTGATCTATGAGCGGATTGAAAAACGCGTCGACCTCATGATGGAGGAGGGGCTCGTAGAAGAGGTACAGCGCTTAAAGGATATGGGCTGTCACAGGGATATGGTTTCCATGCAGGGACTTGGCTACAAAGAAATCCTTGATTATCTGGACGGTAAAACCACATTGGAGGAAGCTGTAGCTAAAATTAAACTGGAGACCAGACATTTTGCCAAAAGACAGCTTACCTGGTTCCACAGGGAGCAGGATGTCATCTGGCTGGATAAGCGCGACTATGACAGAAATTCATCGCTGATTTTGGCACAGATACAAAAAGAATTACAGCAGAGAGCTATCATAAAGGAGACAGAATGAACACGATATTAACAGAACAATACCAAAGACTCGGTATCTCACCGCAGGTGCTTGCCTTCGGAGAGAAGATTGAAAAAGAATTGAAGGAGCGCTTTGAAGAAATTGATAACCGGGCAGAATATAATCAGTTAAAAGTAATCGCTGCCATGCAGAAAAACCGTGTCAGCGCTGAATGCTTTAACTCCACAAGCGGTTATGGATATAATGATTTGGGACGTGATACGCTTGAACAGGTCTATGCAGACTGCTTCGGCGGAGAGGATGCGCTGGTGCGGCCGCAGATTACCTGCGGAACCCATGCGCTCGCCCTTGCACTTATGTCCAACCTGCGTCCGGGAGATGAGCTTTTATCTCCGGTCGGCAAACCGTATGATACATTGGAGGAGGTCATCGGCATACGTCCGTCGAAGGGGTCTCTGGCAGAGTACGGTATCACCTATGCGCAGGTGGATTTACTTGCCGACGGTTCCTTTGATTTTGAGGGAATCAAAAATGCCAT
>JBGVFC010000050.1:0-2859 GCA_045120755.1 Agathobacter sp.
AGAAGCATCTTGCCTAAGTTACCATGTCCAAGACCTACCTTACGATGGTCTGCAACAGAACCAGGAATACAGAATGCCTGAAGTCCCTCTCCGATTGCTGCTGCAGCATCGGCTGCCTTTCTGCATCCCTTCTTGATTGCGATTGCTGCACCTACTGTGTAAGCCCAGCATGCATTCTCAAAACAAATTGGCTGGATTTTCTTAACCTGCTCGTACACATCAAGTCCAGCGTCCTTTGTAATCTTCTCAGCTTCTTCGATGGAGCTGATACCATAGCTGTTAAGTACAGCATTAATCTGGTCAATTCTTCTTTCATATGATTCAAATAAAGCCATTTTAATTCGTTCTCCTTTCGTTATTCTTCCCGATTACTCTACACGAGGATCGATGATCTTAACTGCACCCTGCTCCGGTGTAACACGTCCGTAAGATCCGGAAGCCTTCTCCCAAGCGGTGTTTGCATCGTCGCCCTTCTTGATAAAGTCGGTCATCTTGCCAAGAGAAACGAACTGATATCCGATAACTTCATTGTTCTCATCAAGTGCAATACCTGTTACATAGCCCTCTGCCATCTCAAGGTAACGAACACCCTTCTCCTTGGTAGCGTACATAGTACCAACCTGAGAACGAAGTCCCTTTCCTAAATCTTCAAGACCAGCACCTACTGCAAGTCCGTCATCAGAGAATGCACTCTGGGTACGACCATAACCGATCTGTAAAAATAACTCTCTCATAGCGGTGTTGATTGCATCACATACAAGGTCTGTATTGAGTGCTTCAAGAATTGTCTTGCCCTGAAGAATCTCAGCTGCCATTGCAGCAGAATGTGTCATTCCGGAGCATCCGATGGTCTCAACCAATGCTTCTTCGATCACACCGTTCTTTACATTAAGGGAAAGCTTGCAGGCACCCTGCTGAGGTGCACACCAGCCAACACCATGTGTAAAGCCTGAAATATCCTCAATCTTCTTTGCATGGACCCACTGTCCCTCTTCCGGGATTGGAGCCGGCTCATGCTTTGCACCCTTAGCAACCGGGCACATGTTTTGAACTTCCTTTGTGTAAATCATTTTAGAACTCCTTTCGCATAATCGCATATTTCATGTCCGACCAGTGTCAGTCTGACATACTATGGCTATTTTCGCACATTTTTCTCCATAAGTCTAGTAGTTTTTCTATCGTTTTGGCACTACACAATCCCTGTCCTTAAAAATCGAATGTGCCGGAATCACTCCTCTTACTCTGGAGATTGGATAGATGTTGGTATGGGAGCCAATGACTGTTCCCGGATTCAACACGGAATTACATCCCACTTCCACATAATCACCGAGCATTGCACCGAATTTCTTTAATCCTGTTTCAATTTCTTCGTTTGTACCATAGCAATCCTTGACAACAACAAGTGTTTTATCGGATTTTACATTGCTGGTGATGGAGCCTGCTCCCATGTGGGACTTGTAGCCCAAAATGGAATCTCCGACATAATTATAATGCGGAACCTGAACGGAATTAAAAATTATCACATTCTTCAGCTCTGTGGAATTGCCGACAACAGAACCACGCCCTACGATTGCCGAGCCGCGGATAAATGCACAGTGCCGGATTTCCGCTTCCTCGTCAATAATCAGCGGACCATGCAGATATGCGCTCTCAAATACAGTGGCATTTTTTGCTACCCAGATATCTTCTCCGCGCTGCTCGTAAATCTCCGGGTCCAGTGTCGGACCGATTTTCCGTATAAAGTCCGCAATCCCCTTCAGTGCCTCCCACGGATATTCAAACTGTGACAGGTACTCTCCTGCAATTGTTTCATCCAGATTATATAAATTCGATATTTTTGCGTTTTCCATTTTCATAATCTCCTTGTTATATACTATGTGAAATATTTATGTTCTTAAGAATGAATTTTGCTATTCTAATTGCAGTGGCATTCCGATATTCTCAACCAAAGAATCCTCTGACAAATTCCAGTTGAACTCACTCTCACTTGAACTCTCAGTTTGCAGCTCAGGCGGCAGTTGTTCTGCGACGCCATCTGACAAATTTGCATTTTCCTGTGGTGCTTCTGCGGTGTTATCCTGCGCAGGTGGCGTGTTCTCCGTCTCACGGCGCTCAAAATCAAACCGTATCCTGTCCTCTTCAAATTTCAGGTACGCATCAAATACATTTCCCGCCTTGGAGGTAAAGCCGATTATCTTCTGCGCGGTCTGACCACTGCCTAACAATTCTGACATGGTTTCTTCCGAAAGAGCAATTCCGGCAACCGTGTGTCCGACCTTGAAGCCGCATTCACATTCGTAATTCCACTGTGTCTTTTTCAGAAGTTTCCGGCACTTCGGACACGGTACCTTCGTATCCACCGGCTTTGGTTTTTCCGGAAAATCAAACACAACCCTGCCATCCTCGGTGAGCTTAAGCGGTGCATCGAACATCATGCCTGTTTTTCCGATAAATCCGCTGATGACTCCGGTTTTTTTGCGAAGCAGAAGCTCTCTGACCTGTTCTTCCTTGAGCTTTACTCCCGCGATTTTTCCAATCAGGAAGCGGCAACTGTTCTCATCATCCTTTTTATAATTCGCACAACCGTATCCAAATGGCGTGACTGCGATTTTTCCTTTACACAGCGGGCAGCAGACATCTTTGAGTGTGACAGGTTCTATATCATTAAAATCAAATTTAATTCCTGTCACCTGATTCTTCTCATCCGTATCCAGCGCAAGCCTTGCATCAAATTTTTTGCCGGATTTGGATTTGAAGCCGCGGATGGTATCCGTTCTTCCATCTGTCAGAAGCTGTTTTACCTGCGATGCCGTAAGTGCCTTCTCCGCAATTTTTCCGATGGTAAAATGGCAGCCCTGC
>JBGVFC010000051.1:0-5913 GCA_045120755.1 Agathobacter sp.
AATCCGGCCGCAGACCTACACGGTATATGTAACGACGGAGAACGACCAGGCGATTGAGGATATGGGATTGTATTTTACCCCGACGGATGAATCGCGCCAGATTAAATTCAGCGTATCTGCCAAGAAGACGGATTTGGAAAAGCTGGAAGCAAGTGATTTTACCGCGGTAGCAGACATGAGCAAGATTGAGCTGAGCGAGGATGGAAAGTCCGGCAAGGTTGAGATTGATATTCGCTGCAGTAAGTCTGTCAGCTCGCTTACCTATACCAACAAGACGTTTTGCTACAATGTGGCAATTGAGGACCTGATGACCAAGAATTACAACATTTCTGCAAGTGCATCGGGAGAAGTGGCAAGCGGATATGCGCTGGGGGATGTGGCAATTTCCTCCGGACCGAATATGGTCAAGATTTCCGGACCGGAATCCGTGGTCAGCCAGATCAAGAATGTGGTTGCCACGATTGATGTCTCCGGTATGTCCACGAATGTCTCGGACAATGTGGTTCCGGTTCCGTATGATGAGCTGGGGCGTGCGGTTGACACGACACGGCTGACCTTCAGTGTCTCGACCGTGACAATCTCCGCGAACATACTCAATACCAAGGTAGTGGCACTGAATTTCACGACAACAGGAACTCCGGCGGAGAACTACTATGTGATGGGAGTTGAGTCGGATCCGAAGACGATTGTAATTAAGGGTACTTCGTCTGTCCTTAATCCGATTGCCAAGATTGATATCCCGGCGGAGGTGCTGGATGTGACGGATGCAACCGCCGATATTGTCACCACCGTTGATGTGACGGAATATCTTCCGGCAGGAACGGCATTGTACCGGAATACGGATGCGACTGTCTCCGTTCAGGTAACCATAGAGGCTTATACCACGAGGGAATTTGTGATACCGACGGCAAATCTCTCCGTAGAGGGACTGGGAAGTGCATATACGTCTACCTTCCCGAGCGGCTCGGTAAGCATTCCAATCAGCGGAATGTTGAGTGATCTGGATAAGCTCAAGGAGAGCGATATCACCGGAAGCGTGAATGTGTCCGGAATGGAGGACGGCAATCACAGTGTTGGTGTATCGCTGAATCTGGATGCCGATAAGTATGATGTGGCAGAAAGCAAGACGGTGATTACCATTGCGGAGAAGCCGAAGAACCCGGCCGGCGGCACAGAAGGGAACGGAACCGGTTCTGAGAATCAGAATCCGACCGGTGGTGGCAATGGCTCACAGGATTCCAATGGCCAGGGGAATACGAATGGAACGACAGGCGGTAATGGGGAATCCAACACGGAGGCGGATGCCACCAGAACCAATCATAATGAATAATAAGGAATAAAAATGGAGAGATTATAATATGGGCAGAATGTTTGGAACAGACGGAGTGCGTGGAGTGGCAGGAACGGAGCTTACTATTGAGCTTGCAATGAAACTTGGACAGGCAGGCGCGTATGTGCTTACGAAGGAAAAATCACATCAGCCGACCATTATCGTGGGCTGCGACACCAGAATATCCGGAGGGATGCTTGCAAATGCACTGATGGCAGGTATCTGTTCTGTGGGTGCGAATGCAATTTATGTCGGTGTGGTTCCGACTCCGGCAATCGCATACCTGACCAGAAAGCATAAGGTGGATGCCGGAGTTGTGATTTCGGCATCGCACAATCCGATGGAATTTAACGGTATCAAGTTCTTCAACGGAGAGGGTTACAAGCTGTCCGATGAGCTGGAGGACGAAATCGAAGCACTCATCCGCAATGATATGGATGATGTGGTATTCCCAATCGGACCGGGAATCGGCAAGATTGATTATCGGTTTGATATCAGGGACGAATATGTAGAGTTTGAGAAGAAAACAGTTCCGGTAGATTTGTCCGGACTTAAGATTGTCATTGACTGTGCGGAGGGAGCAAGCTCCTATACCTCGGTCAAGACCTTGAAGGATCTGGGCGCAAACCTGATCGCATTACATACCAAGCCGGATGGAACCAATATCAATGCCAACTGCGGCTCCACCCATATGGCAGAGCTGCAGGCGCGTGTCGTATCCGAGAAGGCGGATGTGGGTATTGCCTTTGACGGAGATGCAGACCGTATGCTTGCGGTGGATGAGAACGGCAATCTGGTTGACGGAGATGTAATCATGGCTATCTGCGGCAATTACATGAAGCAGAAGGGACGTCTTGCCAAGAATACGATTGTAGTTACCGTTATGACCAATCTGGGCTTCAGCCTGATGGGAGAAGAGAAGGGAATCCATATCGAAAAGACGAAGGTGGGTGACCGCTATGTGCTCGAAAATATGCTGGAGAATGGCTACAACATAGGCGGCGAGCAGTCCGGTCATGTAATTTTCCTCGATGACAATACGACGGGGGACGGACTTTTGAGTGCGCTTCATCTGCTTGAGGTTATGGTGGACACGAAGAAGCCGCTGTCAGAGCTTGCAACCGTCATGGAGGTACTTCCACAGGCGCTTGTCAATGCGAAGGTACCGAATCATAAGAAGGAAAGCTACATGGAGTATTCCGAGATTGCGGAGGCAATCGCAGAGCTGGAGAAAAAATTTGCAGGGGAAGGCAGAGTACTGATTCGCCCATCCGGAACGGAGCCGCTGGTGCGGGTTATGATTGAAGGCAAGGATCAGAAGGTAATCGAAGAGGAAGCAACAAAGTTAGCAGACCTGATTCAGAAGGTCATGTTGTAAGGGGGCATTATTGTGGTATCACAGGATATAGTTATTACGAATCCTACCGGTCTGCACTTAAGACCGGCAGGTAATTTATGCAGGGAAGCGATGAAATACAAGTGTCGCGTTACATTTAATTACAGGGGCAACACTGCCAACGCCAAGAGTGTGCTGAGTGTACTCGGTGCGTGTATCAAGTCCGGCGATGAGATTACTCTTGTCTGTGAGGGGGAAGACGAGGAGACGGCGCTTAAGAACCTGAGTGACTATATGATTAACGGAATCGGAGAATAATATGTACCGTAAGAATAATCCGGGCTGGTTAAAACACTGGGATTTTGAATTATTGGATATCGTGTGTATGGAGCTGGCATTTTTGATTGCGTACGGCATCCGGCACAGGGAGTCGTTCCCGTATCTGCCGACCATGTACTTAAGGCTGAGCATCATGCTGTTTGCGCTGGATATTGTTGTATTGTTTGTATCGAATAATTACAAGAATATTTTGGAGCGCAATAAGACCATGGAGCTGGTTGCGACCGTCCAGCATGTCACGGTTGTACAGCTTTTACTGCTTCTGTATGAGTTTGTCATGAAGGAAGCAGAGGAGTTTTCGCGTACCGTATTCCTGTTAAGCTGGGGACTGGCAATCGGATTGTGCTTTGTCGGGCGTCTCATCTTAAAAAAGATTGTTCGCATCCGGATGACGAGCAATCAGAGCAGAATGATGATTATGGTAGCACCCGACCATGTGCAGCAGAGTGTGCACCAGCTTCGGCAGAAGACCTGGCGCAATTATCTGGTGACGGCAATTGCACTTCCGAATGACACATCCGGGCAGCCGCGTTTGGAAGCGGATATCCCGATTCTGTTCGGGGAACAGCAGATGATGGATTACATCAAGGAGGCGGTCATTGATGAGGTCTACATTGATGTATTTGATGACAGAGAGCAGTTGAACCGCTGGGTGGACATGTTCCTGGGGATGGGAGTGACGGTGCATATCAGTATGGGATTTCTTCCGGATAATCTTCCGAATCAGTTTGTTGAGAGAATCGGTGAGAGCTATGTAGTTACGACTACCATCAAGACAGCTCCCGGATGGCAGATGTCGGCAAAGCGTCTGATGGATATCGTTGGTGGACTGGTAGGACTGCTTTTGACCGGAATCATCGCCCTTTTTGTGGCACCAATCATCAAGATTAAATCACCGGGGCCGGTTCTGTTCCGTCAGACACGCATCGGCAAGAACGGAAGACCGTTTACCATGTACAAGTTCCGCTCCATGCATGTGGATGCAGAGGAACAGCAGGAAGCGCTGATGGAGTGCAATGAGATGCAGGGGCTGATGTTCAAGATGGAGAATGACCCGCGTATCATCGGAAGCGAGAAGGGTGCGGGCAAAGGCTTCGGCAATTTCCTCCGCAGGACCAGTCTGGATGAATTTCCGCAGTTTATCAACGTCCTCAAGGGAGATATGAGTCTCGTGGGAACGCGGCCGCCAACCGTGAAGGAATATGAGCAGTACGACCTGCACCACAAGATTCGTCTGTCCATGGGACCGGGAATCACCGGCTTGTGGCAGATTAGCGGACGGAATCAGATTACTGATTTTGAGAAGGTGGTTGAACTGGATACCGAGTACATCGAGAACTGGTCGCTGATTCTGGATATCAAGATTCTGTTTAAGACCATTGCTGTTGTGCTGACCAGAAAAGGCTCAAAATAAACTTAAGGAGTAAATGTCATGCAGCATGTATATATAGTGGGAAGCAAAGGAATACCGGCGACTTACGGAGGTTTTGAGACGTTTGTGGACAAGCTGACGGCAGGCCGCAGGGACGAAGAAATCTGCTACCATGTATCGCGTCTGTCTGACCACAATGGAGAATACGAATACAATCATGCAAAATGCTTCGACGTCAAAGTGCCGGATATCGGTCCGGCAAAGGCAATCTATTACGATATCGCAGCCCTGCGTCGCAGCATTCGGATGGCAAAAAAAGAGGGCGTGGCAACACGCCCTGTTTTCTATGTTCTGGCATGCCGGATCGGACCGTTTATCGGATTGCTCAAGCGCAAAATTCATAAGCTGGGCGGCGTGCTGTACGTCAATCCCGATGGGCACGAATGGAAGCGCGGTAAATGGAGCGCACCGGTTCGCAGATACTGGAAGTTCTCGGAGCGGCTGATGGTAAAACATGCCGACCTTTTAATCTGTGACAGCAAAAATATCGAGAGTTACATCCGGGAGGAATATGCCGCGTATCGGCCGAAAACCACCTTTATCGCCTATGGTTCGGACACGACGCCCTCTACACTGCAGGATGATGCGCCGGAATATCAAAGCTGGCTGCAGGAGAAGGGGCTTACACCCGGAGAATACTATCTGGTGGTCGGAAGATTTGTGCCGGAAAATAACTTTGAGACCATGATACGCGAATTCATGAAATCGGATACGCGGAAGGATTTTGCAATTATCACGACCTCCAATGAGGCATTTTTGGAGCAATTGGAAGAGAGACTGCATTTTCGCAGCGATTCACGCATCAAGTTCGTGGGAACGGTCTATGAAGCTGAACTGCTCAAGAAAATCCGCGAGAATGCTTACGGCTATTTCCACGGACATGAGGTCGGCGGCACGAACCCGAGCCTGCTGGAAGCGCTTGGAAGCACGAAGCTCAACCTTCTGCTGGATATCGGCTTCAACCGCGAAGTGGCACAGGAGGCTGCGCTGTATTGGACGAAGGAGGACGGGAACCTCGCTGCACTGATACATCAGGCAGATGCCCTCCCTCCTGATGTGCAGGAAGCGTATGGGCAAAAGGCGAAGGAGCGCATCCGCACGGAGTACGCCTGGGAGAAGATTGTCGGGGAATATGAGAGGGTGTTTCGTAAGGCGTGACAGAAGGCAAGATGTGTGATATACTAGTATGAATAGCTGTCAAGAATGAATATGGTATGAAGAATTATGTATTATAACGAGGAGATACGTATTTATAAAAAAAGTTTTTCGCTATATCGCCTGTATCAAATGTTTTGTGCGGGTGAATTGATTTGCGAGAAAAAGGTTGCTTCGGCGCGGAGCAGTACGAAAAAGCAAGCTGCCAAGGCATTGGATATTTTGTTGATGGCAATCCCATATCCAACTGTTTATTTGTCAGAATTGCAGGACGGAAGCTATCTGTTGATAGAGTCGAAGGATATGCTATTGAGTCTGCTG
>JBGVFC010000052.1:0-7255 GCA_045120755.1 Agathobacter sp.
TACTGTGCATGCTGCTAATAATGCTAATACTCTTTTTTTCATGTTAATTCTCCTTTGATTGATTGATAATATCCTTATATGCTGGTTTTAATTGCCCGCAATATTCCACTGCACATCTTGCCATCAGTTCCATCGCATCCAGATAGCCGGAACCCAGCCCGCACATCCGGCGAATCACGGACAATTCAGTACACCCTAAAATAATAACCTCTGCACCGGCATTTTTCAACTCTTTTACAACATTCTCAAAACGCTCCATCTCCGGTGCTTTATTCGCCTTGATGTTGTTGTAAATCAGATGCATGACATCCTCCTGCCGCTCCACAGATGGAAGAATAAGGCGGCATTCTCCATCCGAAAATGCCTGCTGGAACAGTCCGCTTGTCACTGTGCCGGAGGTAGCCATCAGACCAACAGAACGAATCTGATGTTCGTACAAATAATTCCTTATCTGTGTGACAATATTGAGTACCGGAACCGGAATCCGGCTGCTAAGCTCCTCATAAAAATATGTGGAAGTCACGCAGGGAATTACAATCATATCAGCTCCCTGCTCCGCCAGCTTTATGCCGGATTCAATCAGCGCCGGTGCAGGATTCTCTGTGCTTTTTCCCAAAATAAATCCCGTACGGTCAGGAATCTGCGGACAGTGATGTATGAACATCTCTATATGCTCCTGGTCCCTGTCCGCCTCCGTCATCTCGACAACCATCTGTAAAAACAGAGCCGTTGCCATCGGTCCCAATCCGCCAATCACTCCAAGCTTTTTTCGATTCATAGATGTTTCCTTTCATTCTATTTTGTAACCATTCCGCCCGTATCATTCGAAATTCCGCCCTTCGGGCTTCAAAAGACTGGTTGCCATCTAATTAATAGTCGGATATAAGGAGCGGTCATAATTGTGTGTCCCATTGTGTGCATCCGAGTATGCCTTGATTTCCGCATCCGTCTTATAGAAAAATGTGGAGCCATCTGCTCTACGGCAGGTATCAAAATGATACCAGCCCTCCCCGATATCTATCAGGTTCCAGTAATGCATGGAATTGCCGGATGGAATACGTTCGATATCCATATTGCTGATTCCCGCCTGCGTGAGCAGAATCTTGGCGGTCATCGCATAAGTATAGCAATCCCCCCGCCGGTTAACCAGTCCACGGTATGCACCCTTCACCGGATTTTCTTTCGGTGTTCCGTCCACATAGGCGATATTGTCATGACACCACCAGTATATCTTCTCCGCTTTTTCATATTGCGACATATCATCCGTCAGAATGGAAGCAAGAAGTTCATCGGCAACCTGATTGACCGATTCCTGAGTCACATTCTCTATGGAAGGCCGCTCTACGATAACCTGTGTGGTAACAGAGGTGGAATTGCCCGCAGAATCCGTAGCGGTATAAATCACGTCATAGGTTCCTGCCACATCCAGATTAACCTGACTATTGTCAATCTCAAGCTTTACATTCTCATCCAGATTATCCGTCACCTCAACACCCTTCTTGTAGGAAATGGTACCTCCCTGCGTCGTCCGAAGTTCTGTGACACCGATAATGACCGGAGGTTCCTCATCCACGCACACGGTAAGAGCTTCTGTCACGCGGGTGACATTTTTGCCTTCATCCTCGACGACAAGCTCCACGGAAGACTCACCCGCGGTATTGGTATCCACCTCACCCGCAAAAGATACGGTTGTCTGGGTAACATCCGAAATCTGTGCAATAAAATCTTCCGGTGCAACCTCTTCCCCTGAAAACACCGTAACCGGTCTGGTTTCAACCACCGGTGCTGTGGTGTCGGCAACACAAAGCTTTGCCGGTATATTTCTGTCATACACATGCACTGTAAGCGTATATTCGCCAATCGCATTCACATCCACTTCCTGTGCAGGATCGGTGGCAAAGGACGCATTCTGATTCTTCCACCGGAGAAATTCATCTACCGAAGGAAGCTTGCCTCCTGCCTCCATCGTCACCGGACTTTCCACAATCAGATAAGGGAGAGCCACAAAGCCTCCAACCACCACAAGGATAATTCCGATGAGTACCAGAGCCTGCCGGATATTCCTGCGGTAAAAGGTGCATACAAAAGCATAGCTAAGCGAAAATAAAAGTCCGCGGATATAAGACTTTTCGTATTTGATTTTTCCATTCCTTCTGCGGCGCTTCTTTGGAACTTCCCTATTACCCATATCCGTCCTCCCTTTCTAACTGTACCCTATACTATACCGTCAATTGATACTGCTCACACAGCATGGTTACGGTCATCGCAATCAGCAGATAATCAATCTCATATGCTCCCATCAGCTTGAAATCCGGCTGACTGTAGGTCTGCTTTAAGTCCTTGATAAATTTCAAATCAAACACATTGTACTTCTTAATCAGTTCATCACTTAAGAAATCAATCTCTGCCGGCTTTTTAATCATTGCCGACATTCCCGGTGCCTGGAACGGGAATTTTTTGCGCTTTAAAATCTCATCCGGCACAATTCCCTCTCCGGCTTTTTTCAGAATGTATTTTTCATTGACACCCTTCAGTTTGTACTTGTCCGGAATCGTTATAATAAAGTCAATCAGCTCCGCATCCAGAAATGGATGACGTCCCTCCACCGAATGCGAGAAGAACATGCGGTCACCGTGTTCACCCAGCAGATGGTCAGACAGTCTTAATTTGTTGTCGATATAGGAACGCCTTTTCTGTGAACTTAATCCGCGCAGACGCTCCACATTGACCGGACTCTCGGCAAATGCAGAGAAACGGTCAATCTCTCCCCTGATATCTTTGCTGTACAGCCGGGTGTGAATCTTGCGAATCTCCGGATGATTTCTCTCATAACGGAAATAAGGGTCACCCCACAGACGCTCATTGACCTCACACTCCTCCGCGGACATGCCATCCTTTTGCATATTGCGGAACAAATCCACCATATATCCGACATAACCGCAGAAAAACTCATCCGAGCCCTGTCCGGTCAGTACCGCCTTCGCCGGAGAGGTACTTACCAGACCGGATAACAGATAGGCAGCAACATCATAGCTTTCCTTGACTGCGGACTCCGCATGATAGATAACATCCGAAAGATTTTTCCAGATTTCCTCCTCGGCAACCTTTACCCGGTAATGCTCTGATTTCACGCAGTCCTTGATAATTGCCTGAAAACGACTCTCATCCAAATCGCCCTCGCCGACCTCCGCGGAGAAAGAATAGTAGCTGTTTAAAAGAAACTTGCCGATATAGCAGGCAACCACGGAACTGTCAAGTCCGCCCGAAATATAAAATCCAATCGGAACATCCGCAATCAGGCGGCGCGAAATCGCCTTTTTCAGAAGCTCACGCAGCCTCTCCACATAATACGCTTCGCCCTTGTCCTCTTCCTCCGGACTGTAAATTAAATCCCAGTATTCGATATCGTTAATCTCCCTGTCCGGAAAGATGGAAAGCATGTGTCCCGCACGGAGCGAATAGATTCCATCGAAAAAGGTATTCGGAGATACCACACCCGGATAATTCATCAACTGGTCCACCGCCTTTAAGTTCAATTTGCGGTTGACACCCGGATACTCTAAGATTGCCTTAATCTCGGAGGCAAATAAAACCCTGCCATCACAGATTGTATAGAATAATGGACAGATACCAATCTGGTCGCGTACCAACAAAAGCTGTTTTGTCCGGTCATCATACAGGGCAATCGCAAACTGTCCATTCAATTTCTTCGGAAATTCCACCCCACACTCTTCATACAGATGCAGAATACATTCAACATCCGTCCTGGTCTTGAAAATATGGCCTTTTGCCATCAATTCGTCCCGAAGCTCCTGATAATTGTAAATCTCGCCGTTGCAGATCATGGAAATCTTCCCATCCTCGTTCTGAATCGGCTGCATGCCGCCCGACAAATCCAGAAAGCTCAAGCGGTTGAAGCCCAAAGCGACCTGCTCAAGCACCAGTGACTGTGTTCCGTCCGGTCCGCGGTGAATAATCGCCGCAAGCATACGGTCCAGGATTCCCTTGTCAATTGTTCTCTTGTCTGTCAAATTATAGATTCCACAAATTCCACACATAACACACCTGCTCCTATCTTCTATTCTTCCGGTGTTATTCCATATAAAATGTACTGTTCCTGCTTTTCCTGTTCATAATCTGCGATATTCTGCTCCCAGATGGCAGACAGCTTCTCGTCCGCTCTCCGGTCCGGTACCCCGCATTCCTCTGTCAGCATTTTTCCCATATATTTGGATAATTTTTCTGCTCCGGACAGATTCATGTGAAGTCCGGCATCATAGGTATCGGTCGAATAATCAATCCCGATTTCGTCCGTCACTTCATAGAAATTAATATACATCAAATCATGTTCCTCGGCATACGCTACGACCTGCTCCTCATACTCCGGATACCAGTACGGATACAAAGACGGTGCCTTAATCAGAACGAGCTGTATTCCCTCTTCCTCACACAGCGTGCGCATCTTATCTAGATACAGCCACGCATTGTCTCCGAAGGTGTAATCCGCAAGCGGTCTGCCCTCCGGCACATTCTCTGCCGGTCTTACATCCACGCGCATAAAATAGCCATTGTGAGACACCTTTTTACTCTTAAACATATACGTAAAATCGGTCTGTGTCAGCTCACTCCATCTGCTGTGATAGCGCAGGATTGGAAATACATAGTCGATAAAATTCTCATCCTCCGTCATAGATGCGTTGATTGCCCCGACCTTCGAGGAGGACCAGCGCATGCCCTCCAGGGTCATACGGTTGTAAGCCTCCGACTGTGACTCATTAAACTGCAGGGACTGTATATTGAAAATAACCACCTGCGGCTTGGCATACCGAAGCGTATCCTCCACCATATAATAGGACTGCCAGATATACTGTTCGGCACTCCCACGGATATAGCTGTTGATTCCATATTCCTCCCACAGGGTTACCGGCGAAAAATTCTCATATACCTCACAATCTCCGACAAAAATAACATCGAAGTTCTTGTCCTCCTGCTGATAATACTCTCCAACCAAAGCGCCCTCTACCACTCCGTCCACATATTTCGGCATCAAAAGCCGCTGGAGCAGAAACAATCCGGTCACAGCAACCAGCAATGTTGCTACAATTTTTAACCATGTTGTTTTTCTTTTTTTCATTGTCCTACCTTATTTTAACCTAAAATCTGTTATAAATAAACTGGCTTGCATCATATCCGATGCCGTAAGCGCCCAACAACAGTATCACAAGAAACAGACCATACCATATGAGGAAACGAACCGGATACGGCCGGGCTGCAATTTTGTCCCGTACACTTCCGCTTCTCTGAATCAGACTCACGGCAAGCATCACAAGCGTTCCTCCAAGCAGAATGAAGTAATCGATTCCGCTAAGCCCTATCTGAAGCAGGGAACCGTCCCAGATAATACTCCAGTTCGTCGCAGTAAACATGGATGCAAATGCCCCAAAGGTATCCTTCACGGAAGCATAACAGTCGAACATATTTAAGCAGCAGATCATAAGGAAGGTACGTCCCATCTGAAACAGCCGGTATCCCCAGGTGTTGGAAAATTGAAATTTCTTGTGGAACTTGTTGTACAGCGGCTCGAATTCCTCCGACACAAGCAAAATCACAGAGTTCATAAGTCCCCATACGATAAAATTCCAGCTCGCACCATGCCACACGCCAGTAGCAAACCACACCGTAAAGGAAGCCACATATACCGGAAGTCTTTTTCCGATGGCATTGCCCAGATGTCTGCGGCAGAATTTGGAAAAGTTCTGCATCGGCTTGCAGATGGAAACCGGATAAAATACATAATCCTTGAACCATGTACACATAGAGATGTGCCATCTTCTCCAGTATTCCTTCAGGGATTTGGAGAAATACGGCCGGATAAAGTTCTCCTGCACCGTAATACCAAGCGCTTCCGCGATACCAATCGTGATGTCAATTCCACCGGTAAAATCCGCATACAGCTCCAGGGTATAGAAAATCATACCGACAAACGCATACGCGCCGTGATAGGTGGTTCCATCCGATATGATTGTGGTCACGCCGGTCAAAATCCGGTCCGCAATCACCATCTTCTTAAAATATCCCCACAGCATTCTCTGCAGGCCATAGAAGAACTGTCTGCTGTCAAACGGATGCTGCTCAAACATCGTCTTCGCAAGATCACTGAACCGGCTGATTGGTCCCTGAATCAACTGCGGGAAAAATGAGATGAACAGAGCCAGCTTAAACGGATTCTTCTCCGCTTCGATGGTTCCCCTATGTACATCAATCAGGTAACCGATTGCCTGAAATGTATAGAAGGAAATTCCCATAGGAAGTGCGATTGAAACAAAGGACAACTCAAACTGCGAGCCAAACGCAGACGCAATTCCGTTCCAATTGGCAATCAGGAAATTGGAATATTTTACAACAACCAGTATTCCAAGATTAATCAGTACACACAGAACAAGCCAGCGAAGACGTATGGCTTTCTGCTTCTGCTTGTAAGCCTTCTTGTCCTCCCTGGTCATTTCGCTCTTGTGTTGTCTGATATATTCATTCTGACGATCTATATTGGCCTGAATCATCCGGCCGGTCAGATAGACAGTTATTGTGGTAACCAGAATGTAGATGATAAAGGATGGTCCCGCAATAAAATAGAAAATGTAACTTGCTATAAGAAGTAACGCCCACTGAATCTTCTTCGGTACAATGTAATAAAGAAGAAACAGCAGGGCGATAAATCCTATAAACTCATAGGATGTAAAGAACATAACATTTGGTCTCCTCGAATGTCACGGTCTGACTACTCTTCTTCCAATTCCTGAATCAGAGCATATAAAGCCTGGGCAGAATTGAAATTCTCCGGAATAATCTGTTCTGCGGAAATTGTAATATCAAAGGTATCACTGATTTCTGAAATCAAAGTAACAATGTCAAATGAATCCAGAATCATGTTGTCAATCAGATGCTCCTCTGTCTCAAAATCAACGTCCGGATGTAATCCTCTTAAAATCTCCAATAAATCGTTCATAATAATAACCTCTCTTTTCTTATTTTCATAATTGTGAAAATTATTGCTCACAATTTTTCTTCAATGTTACTCTATCAATTTTTCCGTTCGCTGTAAATGGCATCTCGTCCAATTTTACAATTTTATTCGGAATCATATAGCGCGGAAGCTTTGTCTTGAGGGCGGAAGCCAGCTCTCCTTCCGTCAGCTCGCCCACAAAATAAAGGACAATCTTCTTCTTATTCGTATCATACACACATGCTGCGATAT